>JAAYAB010000034.1 GCA_012719595.1 Bacillota bacterium | reverse complement strand
GCCGCTGGCCGATGACGTCGATCTCGAGGCGATTGCGGAGGAGACATACGGGTTCTCAGGCGCCCACCTCGAGAGCCTCGCAAACGAAGCCGCGATCCTCGCACTGAGATCGTCCGACGACCAGGTGAGAATGGCTCACTTCCGCGAGGCCATCGACAAGGTCATAATGGGCGAGAAGCTCGACCGGAGACCGTCACAGGACCAGCTGTGGAGGATTGCAGTCCACGAGATAGGCCACGCCATGCTGGGAGAGATGGTTCGCCCGGGATCTGTGTCATCAATTGCAATAACGTCAAGAGGCGATGCCCTTGGCTACGTGAGGAACTCGCCGGGAGATGACATGTACCTGTATACCAAGGAGTATCTCGAGGATCAGATCAAGATCTGTCTCGCCGGCTGCGTTGCAGAGGAGCTAGTCTGCGGAAGCCGGAGCACCGGTGCTACAGAGGATTTCAACCAGGCGTTCCGATTGGTGAGCAAGATGGTGGATGCAGGCATGTCCGAGCTGGGCATCATAAATCGGGACGACGCTCCCGGCGCCGTCTACAGCCGGACGGTCACCAAGATTATCTCGCAGCAGGAGAATCTCGCGCGCCAGATGCTTGCCAGACGGAAGCGCCAGATCAAGGCGGCGAGCACCGAACTGGTCCGCCGGGAGAGGATTTCAGGAGATGAGTTGAGGCGCCTACTCTCTGCAGGCCGCACATCGAGCGTTTCCCGCAGTCCACGGAGTCTCAAGGCCGCTCGCGATACGGCCTGAAGGACATGGGCACCACCTGGCGAAGCTAAGAGTATCGGTGAGGTGGTGGCCGGTTGGTCGGAGAGATCCTGGCTGTTGGAACAGAGCTGCTGTTGGGGCAGATTGTCGACACGAACTCTGCGTATCTCAGCAGGAGGCTGGCGGAGCTCGGCGTTGACGTGTACTTCAAGTCCTGCGTCGGCGACAACGTCCGCAGGGTGGAGTCGACCCTTCAGCTCGCATTGTCGCGATCGGATTTGGTGGTTGTCACTGGCGGCCTCGGCCCCACTGATGACGACGTCACTGTCGCTGCGGTTGCGGACGTAATAGGCCGGAAGCTCGTCTATTCGGCCCAGGTCGACTCGGACATCGTCGAGTACTTCCGGAAGACCGGCAGGCAGCCGAGCGACAACAATCGGAAGCAGGCGATGGTGATCGGGGGATGCACGCTCATCCGCAACCAGGTAGGGACTGCACCCGGGCAGATCATAGAGGACGCAGGCAAGATCATAGTGCTCGTGCCTGGCGTGCCTCGAGAGATGACCTGGATGATGGAGAACACCGTGATTCCCTACCTCAAACAGAAGATACAATCTGTCGGAGGCGCAGTCATCAGGTCGCGCATCCTTCGCACGGTGGGGATGGGAGAGTCTGCACTGGTCGTTCAGATCGAAGACATACTCTCAAGTCAGACAAATCCAACGATCGCTCCCTATGCATCGGATGGCCTCGTCGACCTCAGGATCACAGCAAAGGCCCAGGACGACGAGACCGCGCGACAGATGATTGACAGAGTCGCTGAGAGCATCCGCAGCCGGCTCGGCGGCCTCATCTACGGCGAGGACAATGAGACGCTCGCGGAAGTCGTCGGGAGGCTGCTTCTGACCAAAGGCGAGACCATCGCCCTGGCCGAATCCTGCACCGGAGGCCTCCTCGGGAAGCTGATCACAGATGTGCCGGGCAGCTCGCGGTATTTCCTGGGCGGCACAGTGACTTACAGCAATGAGTCGAAGACGAAGCTCTTGGGAGTGCAGCCCGAGATCCTCGAGCGGCACGGTGCGGTGAGCAGGCAGTGCGCGGCAGCTATGGCGCTGGGCGTGAAGAGACTGTTTGAATCGTCGGTATCGGTTTCTGTGACTGGGCTGGCCGGTCCCGACGGCGGGACCGCAACGAAACCGGTCGGCCTGGTGTATGCAGCGGTTGTGTGCGGCGGCTCGCTGTCGATAGCCAGGCTCCTGCTGAACGGCAATAGAGATCAGGTCCGGACCAGGGCTTGCGTCGCGATTTTGAACCTCCTTCGGAGGGTGCTGACCGCGTTGCCGTGAGCCGGAGCTGTGAGAGGCACGGCCGGATCGGGCGATCTTCGCTGGTAGCTGAAGGAAGCGCCCGACGGCTGTCGAAGTCTAGCAAGAGTTGATAAGTGTGAGGTGTTCGCTTGTGAGCACGGAGAAGCACAAAGCAGTGGAGTCAGCCGTGTCGCACATAGAGCGGCAGTTCGGTAAGGGATCGATCATGAGACTCGGAGAGGCGTCCGCCAAGCTCCAAGTCGAGGCGATACCGACCGGCGCGCTTTCCCTTGACATCGCTCTGGGAGTCGGCGGCATGCCGCGAGGAAGGATAGTGGAGATCTTCGGTCCGGAGTCGTCCGGAAAGACGACGGTCGCGCTTCACGTGGTTGCAGAAGCGCAGAAGATGGGCGGAATCGCCGCGTACATCGACGCGGAGCACGCGCTCGACCCGGTGTACGCTAGGCGGCTCGGAGTCGATGTGGACAACCTCCTTATCTCGCAGCCGGATACCGGCGAGCAGGCGCTCGAGATCTGCGAGGCTCTGGTGCGCAGCGGTGCGATAGACGTCATCGCAGTGGACTCTGTGGCTGCGCTCGTACCTCGAGCCGAGATCGACGGCGAGATGGGCGACTCGCACGTCGGCCTGCAAGCCAGGCTGATGAGCCAGGCAATGCGCAAGCTGGCGGGCGTGATCAGCAAGTCCCGCACGTGCGCGATCTTCATCAACCAGATCCGTGAAAAGGTGGGCGTGATGTTCGGCAATCCCGAGGTGACGCCGGGCGGCAGAGCGCTCAAGTTCTACGCCTCCATCAGGCTGGACATCCGAAGGGTCGAGACGCTCAAGCAAGGCAATCAGCCCATCGGCAGCAGGACTCGCGGCCGCGTGGTGAAGAACAAGATCGCCCCTCCGTTCAGGGAGGCCGAGTTCGACATCCTGTACGGCGAGGGAATCTCGAAAGAGGGAAGCGTACTCGATGTGGCTGAGGCCTGCGGCATTGTCGTGAAGAGCGGCGCGTGGTACTCATACGGGGATCTGAGGCTCGGGCAGGGCAAGGAAAACGCCAGGCAGTTCCTGAAGGAGAACCCCGAGGTGTTCAAAGAGATCGACGAGAAAGCGAGGCAGCAGGCGGGCGCAACCGGATGGGCGAAAGCGACCGATCGAGATGAGTCTGCTGAGCCGCCGATCGAGTAGCCGCTAGAGGCGTCTTGGCGCTCGGCAGGGCGTTTGTTGACACTCATATTCAAAAGGTATAAAATAATCGCGTGCCTTACGACAATTTTAGGCCCTAGAGCAGGATATTGGCGAATATGACGGACCTGCTTCGCCAGACGGGGGAGGGCGGGGGCAGGCTTCGTTGCCTTGATCCTGAGGCGCGACAGCCCTCCAAGACTGGCCTGGTCCATGGTTATTGCGCCGCCGGCGTCAGTGCCGGCGTTGGGCGCGTGATGCGCTGGGGAGGTGTACACCTATCGAGGGTCAAACATTGATATATGTTGTGATTGCTCTGGCATCCCTTGGTGTCGGGTATCTTGCCAGGAGATTTCTTGGCGAACTGAAGAAGGGGAGTGCCGAGCAGCAGGCCAGGACTATCATCAAGAGAGCAGAGGAACTGGCCGAAGCAAGGCAGCGGGAAATGCTGCTTGAGGTCAAGGAGGACATCCACAAACTCCGAGCAGACCTCGACAGGGAGAGTCGCGAACGACGACTTGAACTGCAGAGAGCCGAAAATCGGAATATCCAGAAGGAAGAAGCTCTTGACCGCAAGCTCGCAGCGGTTGAGAAGCGTGAAGAACGTGTGGCCCACCGTGAGGCTGAGCTCGACCGGATTCGCAAGGAGGTCGAGGCTCTGAGAGACGAACAGCGCAAGAAGCTTGAGGAGTTGGCAAGTCTCCGGTCCGAAGAGGCCAGACAGCTTCTCCTGGACGAGGTCCGCCGCGAAACCGAGCTTGAGGCGGCGGCGCTCATCAAGAACGCAGAGATACGTGCGAGAGACGAAGCCGACAAGAAGGCTAGAGAGATCTTGTCCCTTGCCATTCAGCGGTGCTCCGCCGACCATGTGGTGGACACGACCGTGTCGGTTGTCCCATTGCCGAATGACGAGATGAAAGGAAGGATCATCGGCAGAGAGGGACGCAATATTAGGGCTTTGGAGACCCTGACCGGAATAGACCTGATAATAGACGACACGCCGGAAGCAGTGATCCTGTCCGGCTTCGACCCGGTCAGGCGCGAGATCGCCCGCATAGCGTTGGAGCGCCTGATAACCGATGGAAGGATCCATCCCGCCAGAATCGAGGAGATGGTGGAGAAAGCCCGCAAAGAGGTTGACACCATCATCCGCGAAGAGGGCGAGAAGGCCGCGTTTGACACGGGAGTACATGGGCTGCATCCTGAGGTCGTCAAGTACCTGGGAAGGCTGAGGTATCGCACCAGCTACGGACAGAACGTCTTGCAGCACTCAATCGAAGTCTCGTATCTCGCTGCCATTATGGCTGCGGAACTCGGTGCGGACGAGAATCTGGCCAGGAGAGCCGGATTGCTACATGACATCGGCAAAGCAGTAGACCACGAAGTCGAAGGGCCGCACGCAAAGATCGGCGGCGACATACTCAAGAGGTTCCACGAATCGCCGCAGGTGGTTCACGCTGTGGTTGCGCATCACAGCGAAGTCGAGGCCAAGACAGTGGAGGCGTGTCTCGTCCAGGCGGCGGATGCGATTTCAGCCGCTCGGCCGGGCGCCCGAAGAGAGACGCTGGAGGCCTACATCAAGCGCCTGGAGAAGCTCGAGGAGATCGCCGGATCGCTGGACGGCGTCGACAAAGTGTACGCGATGCAGGCGGGACGAGAGATCAGGGTGATGGTGAAGCCGGAGAAGATTGACGACGCTGCAGCCATCAGAGTGTCCAGAGACATTGTCAAGCGCATTGAGGATGAGTTGGAATACCCGGGACAGATCAAGGTGACCGTAATCAGGGAGACCCGCGCTGTCGAGTATGCGAAGTAGATCAGCTTGGCTCTCCGGAGCATAGCCCAGACTCTGCGCGAATGGTGGTCTGCCTGAGATGACTCGACCGTTGTAGGTATCAGGGACGCTATCAGCGTCCCTGACTTGCATAGGGCACTGTCGTCGAGGCACGGATAGGATGGAGAGGCGATGGCGGTGAGGGTTCTGGCAATAGGCGATATAGTGGGCACTGCGGGGCGCAGGGCGGTGCGCCAGATTCTACCCGGCGTAGTTCGGGAGTATAGCGTGGAATTCGTGCTCGCGAATGGAGAAAACGCCAGCGGGGGGACTGGGCTCGCGCCCAAGGAAGCAAACGAGCTGCTTGATCTTGGCGCTCATGTCCTCACAGGAGGCAATCACACCTTCCGCTATCGCGAGCTATACGCTGAGCTCGACTCGAACCCGCGCCTAGTTCGGCCTGCCAACTACCCGCCTGGAGTGCCTGGGAAAGGTGTCGTGTGTTTCCCGGACGAGATCAACCCACAGATCGCCGTGATAAACCTCATCGGCCGAACGTACATGAATGCAGTGGACTGCCCGTTTCGCATGGCGGACGAGATCCTGAGCCATCTTGACAGCCGCGTCCGCATCATACTGGTGGATTTCCATGCAGAGGCGACTTCTGAGAAGGTCGCCATGGGCTGGCACCTCAACGGCCGCGTGACAGCTGTGGTAGGCACGCACACGCACGTGCAGACGGCCGACGAGCGGATCCTCGACGGAGGCACTGCATATATCACTGATCTCGGGATGTGCGGGCCGATCGATTCGGTGCTCGGCGTGGATACCGACCCCGTGCTGCAGAGATTCAGGACACAGCTTCCGATCAGGCTGACGGCCGCAGATGGGCGCAGCGTGTTTTCCGGGCTCCTGATTGACTGCAACGATGACGGCACCGCCCGGAGCGTCACAAGAATAAGCAGAGTGACTGACAGCTGAGCGGGAACTGAAGGCTTACTAAGCCTCTAGCTGGCATAGAGGTGAGTTCCGAAAAGAGGAATTATCTTCGCCGCGAGTAATATATATAGTGATGGCAGATAAACCTCGGCGAGTCATGGAGACAGCGAGGAGGTAGCCGCAACATGGAAGTACTCAGGGTGTCCGCAAAGTCGAACCCCAACTCTGTAGCAGGCGCTCTTGCCGGGGTGCTTCGCGAGCGCGGTGGCGCGGAGATTCAGGCGATCGGAGCCGGCGCTCTGAATCAGGCTGTCAAGGCAGTGGCAATCGCTCGCGGCTTCGTCGCTCCGAGCGGCGTCGACCTGATCTGCATACCGGCGTTCACTGACATTATGATCGACGGAGAGGAAAGAACTGCAATCAAGCTGATAGTCCAGCCGCGGTAGTCTCCTCTGGACTTCGCGGCGTTAGGAGAACGAGATCGGCCCCGCCCCTGTGGGCGGGGTTTTTCGTGTCAGGCGGACAAGACACCGAAGATGCCCGGCTTTGCAGGCCATGGCCGGCAAGCATGGATAATGTTGCTGGCAGGTCATATGCGCTGCTCAGTGAATTGTATAGGTGGGATTGAGGGGTGGCTAACAACCGACAAGGAGCCGATGGCAATGTACGAAGGGGAGTCTGTCGTACTACGTCCGGTCTTGGCCATGGATGAACCACTCCTCCAGGAATGGGACAGCGACACGGAACTCAACGCCCTGATGGGAACCGATGTTCTGGTTGACCTTCAGGATCACTACCTGACGGATGGAACCCGCAACAGCATGAGGCTGATCATTCAGACAAAGGGCGGAACAGTGATCGGCAACGTCGATCTCATCAGGATACACTGGCGCCCGAGAGAAGCCGAGATGGTGATCCGCATCGGCAGGAGAGAGTACTGGGGCAAAGGCTACGGCACAGACGCAGTGAACGTGCTCTTGAGAGTGGCTTTCTCCCTTCTCGGGCTCAAGAGCGTCTACCTCAGGGTCTACAGGTCAAACGCACGAGCAGTGCGCTGCTATGAGAAGTGCGGGTTTCGAAAGGAAGGCATGATCACCAGGCGCCTGCCCCACGGCGAGGTTCAGATCGTCCTGATGAGGGCCTTGGCTCCGACTGCGGAAGCAGTTGCCGCAGGGTGAAGCGCCGATGTCGCCTGACGGAGAAGCCCTGTATATCGCTTGATTGACAGAGTCGACAGGGGACGGCCGGCGTCCGCAGCCGGAGCCGTTCCCTGTTTTTTGCTATAGATAGGGATTTGTGTGAAGGAGATTGCGCAATCGTGGCGAAGTATGCGGGTGTTGTGGAGCCAAGTGGAGCATAGTGGCGCGCAGTGGAGGGTTGTCGAAGGTCCATGTTCATGGGGGAATATCGACACGGAATCGACGACAAAGGCAGGCTGACTATGCCACGGAAGTACAGAGAGCAGCTTGGCCCGAGGTTCGTTCTCACCAAAGGATTGGACGGCTGCCTTTTTGTGTACCCTACGCAGGAGTGGCAGTTGTTGACGAGTTCGATACAGCAGCTCCCGCTGACTAACCCGTCTGCCCGGGCGTTTGTCCGGCTCTTCATGGCGGGCGCCTCCGAGTCAGAGCTCGACAGACAGGGGAGGTTTCTCATACCTTCGAGTCTCCGCGAGTACGCCTCCCTAGACCGTGAATCGGTGATATGCGGAGTGGGAAACCGTCTCGAGGTGTGGAGTCTGCAGCGGTGGGAAGAATACGTGTCCTCTGCGGGCAGTTCGTTCACCGAGATCGCCGGCGAACTCGTGGACCTAGGCATATGAGGCGGTTCGAGCCATGGCTTTGTATCATCACATCCCAGTGCTCCTCAAGGAGACACTCGACCTTCTGGAGTGCCGCAGAGGAGACACTGTGCTGGATGCAACGATCGGCGGAGCGGGTCACAGTGCTGAGATCGCCAAGCGGATCATGCCTGACGGGCTGCTGATCGGCATAGACAGGGATGAGGAGGCGGTCGAGGCTGCCCGTCTGAGGCTCAGGGACTACGGTGAGCGGGTCAGTGTGGTTCACGGCGATTTCCGCAATCTGGCCACCATTGTCTCTGAACTTGGGGTACATACGGTTGACAAGGTGCTGTTCGACTTCGGAGCGTCTTCTGTGCAGTTTGACGACCCGGAGCGCGGCTTCAGTTACTGGGCGGATGAGGCGCCCCTTGATATGAGGATGGACAGGTCTCAGGCGCTGACTGCCGCAGACCTGGTGAACGACGCACCGCTGGAGGAACTGACCTCGATAATACGGAGGTTCGGGGAAGAGCCGTTTGCAGGCAGAATCGCTGAACTCATAGTGGCCAGGCGCAAGTCGGCTCCCATCAGCTCTGTCGGCGATCTGGTGGAGATCGTCAAAGCGGCTATCCCTGCGCGGTTCCGCAGAACGGGAGGCCATCCGGCGCGGCGGACGTTTCAGGCTCTGAGAATCGCAGTGAATCGAGAGCTCGAGGCAGTCGAGGCGGGATTGGAATCCGCCTTTGACCTGCTGGCGGAGAAAGGGGTCCTCGCGGCGATCACTTTTCATTCGCTCGAGGATCGCATTGTGAAGACCAAGTTCCGCGAGTGGGCGAGATCGTGTATCTGCCCAAGAGAAGCGCCTGTGTGCACCTGCGGAGGAAAGGCCAGGGCCGAACTCCTGTCGAGAGGCGGGATAGTTCCGTCGGAACAGGAGATTGCCGCCAATCCGAGAGCTAGAAGCGCCAGGCTCAGAGCTGTTCGCAAAGTTCTACACACGCCCGGGGGTGAATACTGATGGTACTGGCCGGACGCAGCCGCAGAGCTATCAGCAAGCGTCGCAGCACTTTGACTCTCCAGGATTTCCTCGTTCCGGTCTGGGCGCAGAAAATGCTGGTAGCGGCACTGATCGCAGCCACATGCCTTACGGTCTTCCTGTCTTACGTCTGGGTGCAAGCTGAGATCAACGAAGCCGCAGCTGAACGTCGGAGCTGGCAGAGAACACTGCGGAGAACTATCGACGAGCACGAGTCCCTGCAGTTTCAGCTGTCAGCGCTGCAGTCATCGAGCAGAATCGAGCAGGAGGCTGTTGAGAGGCTTGGCATGACTGAGCCCAGCCAGGTCATATTCGTAAATCCATTTTCTCAGTAGCCCGCAGTTCTTCTGGGAGGTCGGACTTTGCCTGACGAGACCGGTGTAGTTGTCCGCAAGCGGATCGTAGTCGCCTTGCTGATCCTGTCGCTTGCCATGGCTGGTCTGCTGGTGCGGCTCTTCTACCTGCAGGTGATACGCAACGCGTGGTTCAGCGAGAGAGCTCTCAACCAGAGGTTCTGGACTCTCTACGAGGATTCTCGACGCGGACCCATCTACGACTCCCGAGGCAGGAAGCTCGCGGTCAGCATGAGCGCTGAATCCATAGTGGCGTCGCCTGCCCAGGTTCGGGACCCACAGAGCACGGCCAGGCAGTTGGCAGAGATACTCGACATGGATTACCAGACTGTGTACGAGAGACTCACACAGCCTTTGTCGAGCGTGTACATAAAGAGAAAAGTCGACGCGGACACGGCTCAGGCGGTCAAGGAGCTTAGGCTGCCGGGCATAGCATTCACAGAGAAGGGGGAACGGTTCTACCCGTCAGGTTCGATTGCCAGCCATGTTCTCGGGATAGTCGGCATAGACAATCAGGGTCTGGAAGGCCTTGAACTCGAGTACGACCGGTATCTTTCCGGCAAGAGGGGCAGCCGCAGGGCAGAGGTCGACGCCAGAGGACAGGACATTCCCCTGGGCGAGAAGGAGTACACGCCTCCCGAGGACGGCTATGGCATAATGCTCACTATAGATGAACGCATACAGATGGTCGCGGAGCGAGAGATCGCCAAGGCCGTGGTCGAGGCCAACGCCCGCCGCGGTGCGGTCATCGTGATGAACCCGAAGACCGGTGCGATCCTCGCAATGGCGCTCTATCCTACATACGATCCGGGCAACTGGCGCGACGCTACCGCCGAGGAGCGGCGAAACTGGGCTGTGCTCGACGCCTACGAGCCGGGATCGACGTTCAAGGTCGTCACTGCTGCGTCTGTGCTGGATTCAGGCGTGCGGTCGGTCAACTCGACGTTCAACGATCCCGGGTTCGTCATCGTCGAGGACAGGCGGGTGAGATGCTGGAGAGCGGGCGGCCACGGGTTCCAGACCTTCACCGAGACTGTCGAGAACTCGTGCAACCCGGCGTTTGCGACGTACGCCAGAGAGATGGGTGTGCCGACCTTCTACCGCTACATCCGCGCGTTCGGGTTCGGTTCGCCGACTGGGCTCGATTTCCCCGGTGACAGCGCCTCAAAGGGAGTGCTGCAGCCGGAGAAGGGCGTCGGTGAAGTGGAGATCGCGAACATAGGCTTTGGGCAGGGGATTGCTGTGACTCCTCTGCAACTGCTGCAGGCGATCGCGGCGATCGCCAACGGCGGGACATTGATGAAGCCCAGGCTGGTTGAATCCGTAGTCGACGAGCGAATGCAGGTCATTGAGAGATTCCCGCCCGAGAGCGTCAGGCAGGTCATTTCGCCGACCACTGCCCGAACGCTCAACGAAGTCCTGATATCCGTTGTCGAGAACGGGTCCGGCACGAGGGCGCAGATTCCCGGGTATCTGGTGGCAGGCAAGACCGGAACTGCACAGAAGGTGAGTCCCACTGGAGGGTACGGCGACAAGCGTGTGGCTTCGTTTGGAGGCTATGCTCCTGCGGACGACCCGGAAATCGCAGCGCTGGTAATCATAGATGAACCGAATACGTACACGACGTACGGAGGAGTCCTGGCCGCCCCTGTCTTCAAGGAGGTCGTGGGCGATGCCTTGAGGCTCCTCAACGTGCCTCCGAACCAGCCGATCGCTCAGCCGACGGCCAGTCCGGGGCAGACGATCGTCCCAGACATCCGCAACTACCCGGTCGTCGAGGCGGAGGCAATCGCAAAGGGGTCACGGCTCGGGTTGCGCATAGTCGGAGGACAGGGGAACATCGTGCTGTCCCAGAACCCTGCGCCGGGCGCAAGGGTCCAAGCAAACACTGTAGTCAATGTGGTAGTAGGAGATGACCCGGAGCAGTGAGGCCAGTTGAAGCAGAGGTTCTAGCGAAGACGGTAGGAGGCCGGTTGGTCGCAGGCAGCCCCGAAGCTGTCATCAGCGCAGTCGGGATCGACTCGAGGCGAGTGGCGCCCAGTGAGCTCTTCATAGCAATCAGGGGCGAGCGGCACGATGGACATGACTTCATGGTTCAGAGTCTGGCTGCCGGTGCCGCAGGAGTGATGGGGGAGCGGTTCACTTCCGACCAGCTCGAAGTCATTGCGCAGCAGGGGCGATTCGCAGTGCAGGTCGACGATACGCTTCTCGCGCTGCAGCGCCTGGCCACCGCCTACAGGTCGAGCCTCAATGTCACCTGTGTGGCGGTAACAGGCAGTACCGGAAAGACCACTGCGAAGGACATGATCAGCACTGCGCTATCGGGCTCCGCCCGCACGTTCGCAACAGAGGGCAATCTCAACACCGAGATCGGGCTGCCTTTGACAATCCTGAGATGTCCCGAGACCGCTGAGATCCTGGTAGTCGAGATGGCTATGAGAGGCCTCGGCCAGATTGAGCTGCTGTGCAACATCGCTCGGCCTGACATTGGAGTGGTCACGAATGTAAACGACACTCACATAGAGCTGCTGGGCAGCAGAGAGCGCATCGCGATGGCCAAGTCGGAACTCGTTACTGCCATACCGCCTGATGGCGGCGCGGTCCTCAACGGCGACGATCCCCTGGTCGCGCCGATGGCCGACCGGTGCAGAGGACGCGTTCTGACAGTCGGACTCGACGAGCAATGCGATCTGATAGCCTGCGATTTGCAGAGCCGCGGCGCGGACGGGATCCAGTTCAGCGTGCGAGGGCGGGAACATATAGATGATATCCGGGTTTCGCTGCCCGGTACGCACAACGTCTACAACGCGCTGTATGCGATCGGTGTGTGCCATCTGATCGGGTACTCCGCCGAATCTGCGGCGAGAAGATTTGAAACATTCTCCGGCTCCAAGATGAGAATGAGCATCAAGACTACCGCGTCTCAGGTTACGATCATCGACGATTCATACAACGCTTCGCCTGCATCGATGCACGCTGCCCTCAAGACGCTCATGGATATTGGGTCTGGCGGCAGGACCATTGCGGTCCTCGGCGATATGCTGGAACTCGGGCATTTGAGCGAGGCGGCCCATAGAGACGTAGGCAGTCTCATCGCCAGTGAGGGGCCGGACGTGACTCTGACGGTCGGAGATCGTGCCAGGCTGATCAGCGAGCAGATACGCTGCATGGATTCAAGCAGAGTTGCAGAGCACTTCTCGACGAATGCTGAAGCGATCGACAGGCTTCGGTCGCTGCTTCAGCCCGGTGACACGGTGCTGGTCAAAGGATCTAGGGGAGCACACATGGATGAAGTGGTCCAGGGTCTCCTGGCCCTATAGTGATAGCAGTGGCGCCCGGTGAGCCCGATACGCAAGTGGAGAGCCGTGTGTGCCTGAGAGGTGATAGCGTGCGCAGACTTGCAGTGCCAAAGCATGACGGTCCGGACCTGCTCATATTCACGTCCGCGCTGGCCCTTCTGACGGTAGGGCTGGTGATGGTGTTCAGTGCCAGCGCGCCTATGGCCTTTCACGAGTATGGAGACTCGCTGTACTTCCTGAAGCGGCAGCTGTTCTGGTCGCTTCTCGGCGCCGTGGCGATGATAGTCACGATGAACGTGGATTACCATGTCTATCAGCGCTTCCCGGTGGCGATATACCTGGCTGCCTTGGCCGGGCTGGCACTCGTCCTCATTCCCGGAGTGGGCTCGGTAGCTGGAGGCGCCAGGCGCTGGATCGTGATCTACGGCCCCATCCGGATACAGCCGTCCGAGGTTGCAAAGATCGCCTTGGTGATAGTGCTCGCATACTACCTGAGCCGGATCCGCACCGGAGTCGAGACGTTCACATGGGGCGTCGCAGTCCCGCTGGCGCTCGCGGCGCTGCCAGTCGGACTGATCGTCCTCGAGCCGGACCTCGGCACGGGTGTCGCCCTGCTCGCAGTGTCCCTGATCATGCTCTTCCTGGGCGCAGCCAAGATCGCGCACCTTCTGCTCCTGGTGCCGCCTGCTGCGGCCATGCTGGTCTGGCTGATCGTGGCTGAGGAGTACCGGTTCCGGCGGTACATGGCTTTCATCGACCCGTGGAGCGATCCACTTGACACAGGCTATCATGTGATCCAGTCCCTTCTCGCGCTCGGTTCTGGCGGGATATTCGGATTGGGACTCGGGATGAGCAGACAGAAATATCACTACCTTCCTGAGACGCATACCGACTTCGTGTTCTCTATACTCGGCGAGGAGCTGGGCTTTGTCGGCTGCACCCTGGTCATTGCTCTGTTCTTCGTGTTTGCGTGGAGGGGAATGAGGGCCGCGCTGAAAGCCCCCGACCGGTTCGGCAGGCTGCTGTGCGCAGGGCTGACCTGCGCCATAACCTTTCAGGCGCTCATGAACATCGGTGTGGTGACATCCTCGATTCCGATCACCGGCATATCGCTGCCGCTGATCAGCTCAGGAGGGTCATCGCTTACAGTCACTATGGCTTCGATCGGGATTATACTCAACGTATCCAGACAGTCGGTGGTATGAGCAGGCTGCAGGTACAGTGGACAAGCCTATCTCTAGATTGCCTCAGCACATCCACAAGGACGAAGGCATACTATATCACTGACCATGGGCCTCCGCATCCAGATCATCCAGGCTGTTGCAATGGGAGGAAACAGGACTTGATCAACTCAAGACGAGTGCATTTCGTCGGGATCGGCGGGACCGGCATGGCCCCATTGGCTACCATTCTCCTGCAGTCGGGTACCGAGGTATCAGGGTCTGACTGCAAGGACTCCCCGACGCTCAATAAGCTGAGGCAGGCTGGGGCCAGAGTGTCACTGGGCCACTCCGCTTCGAACCTCGATCAGCCCGATCTGGTCGTAGTCTCTCTCGCAGTGAACGGCGAGAATCCCGAGGTGATCGAGGCAGAGCGCCTTGGTATTCCGGTCCTTACGAGGGCGCAGCTCCTTGGCTCGCTCTTCAACGAGAAGAAGGGCGTCGCAGTCGGCGGAACGCACGGAAAGACCACGACTGCATCGATGATCGCATACGTTCTCGAGAGAACGGGCCAAGACCCGACCATCGCGGTGGGCGGAGAGATCCTTGACTTGGGCTTCGGCGGCAAACTGGGGCGAGGCCGGTACTTCGTGGCCGAGGCGGACGAGGCGTACAAGTCGTTCTTCGAGCTCAAACCCTTCGTGAGCGTCGTGACGAGCATCGACGACGACCACCTCGACCATTACGGGTCGTTTGAGGGCGTAGTCGAGGGCTTTCGGCGTTTCATAGGGCAGACGCAGCCCGATGGATATCTGGTTGCCTGCGGAGACGACCCAAATGTGATGGCAGCGACAGATGGTTACAGGGGGCGGGCCGCCTTCTATGGAGAGAAGAACGGTGACTACATAGTCGAGGACCTGCGCGTCGAGGACAGGAGCTGGAGGTTCAGAGTGAGGCGCAAGGGAGACACAGTCGAGATGTCTCTGAGGGTTCCGGGAGTACATAACGCACTGAATGCGACCGCGGCACTTGCAGCGTGCGAATGGCTGGGAGTGGATTGCAGCAGCGTATCCGAGGTTTTGGCGGAGTTCAGCGGCGCCCGCCGGCGCAGCGAGCTGATAGGCACAGTCGGCGGGATTGCGGTCTACGACGACTACGCTCACCATCCATCGGAGATTCAGGCTACCTTGAAGGCGTTCCGTGCGAGGCACCCCGGGCGGCTGGTGGTTGTCTTTCAGCCGCAGAGGTTTTCGAGGACTAGGCTGTTGATGAATCGTTTTGCGGGAGCATTCTCAGATGCGGACCTCGTCGTGGTAGATGACATATTCTATAAGGGAACGGGCGAAGCGCCCTTGGACGGCGTGAACTCGCGCCGTTTGGTTGAGCTGATAGGAGCCAATTCAGGGAAACCGGCGCTCTACATATCAGGCAAGGAAGAGATTGTGCGGTTCCTGTCGGAGCATGCGGAAAGCGGAGATCTCATCATAACGATGGGAGCTGGTGACATTCGAGAATGCGCAGTGCGGTTGGTGGAGACCTTTGGAGGCAGGACCGCATGAACCTGGATTCTTTGACTCGCGAGCTCAGAGCCAGTACTAAAGGCGAGCTGCTGCTGAACGAGCCGATGTGCAGGCACACCAGCTTTCGAATAGGCGGGCCCGCGGACGTGTTTTTCACTCCCGAGAACGAAGATGACTTCAAGACTGCCTTGGCTGTATGCAGACAGCATCAGGCGCCTGTAACGGTCATTGGCGGAGGGACCAACCTGCTGGTTTCTGATCTGGGCATTGAGGGTGTAGTCATATCTCTGGCCGGGCGGCTCAATGCGGTGTCAGTCCAGGGAACCTCGATCACTGTCGGCGCCGGCGCCCTGCTGGGCCAGGTGTCATCTACTGCGGCCATGCACTCACTGTCGGGGCTCGAGTTCGCCGCCGGCATTCCCGGAACCATTGCCGGCGCCGTGGCCATGAACTCGGCGGCCTTCGGCCGGCGCATGAGTGACGTGGTGACTTCGGTCAGGGCTTGCACGCTCGACGGACACGATGTGATCTTCAGTGCAGATGACTGCCGCTTCGGAGAGAAATCAAGCATTTTCCTTGATGGACAGCATGTCGTCTTGGCGGTGGTTCTCGGCCTCAAGATTGGTGACCCGTGCGAGATAAGGGAGGCCAGAGAGCGATTCGTTCGGGAAAGGAGTGCCAAGCAGCCGCTGAATCAACCTAGCGCGGGGTGCGCCTTCAGAAACCCCAAAGGAGAGGGTGCAGGACGGTACATCGATCAGGCTGGATGCAAAGGACTCAGGGTGGGTGACGCAGAGGTTTCCCGTTTGCACGCCAATTTCATCGTGAACCTGGGCTGCGCCACTGCAGCGGACGTGATGCAGCTGATGGACCAGGTCGTGGAATTGGTGGCTTCTAAGGTGGGAGTCAGGCTGGAACCCGAAATCCGTTTCATCGGGAGGCGGCCAGCATCTTGAGGAGGCATCAACGATGAGGTTTTCGATTGCCGGCGGCACGAGGCTGTCCGGCACTGTCAGGGTGAGTGGTGCCAAAAACTCCGTCCTGAAACTGATGGCCATGTCTCTGATGGCAAACGACCAATGCGTCATCCGAAACGTGCCAAGGATATCAGACGTCGAGACGATGAAAGGTGTGATCGAGGAGCTAGGTGCAACTGTCAACTGGAGCGGAGACACCATGATGGTCACTCCGCCCGAGCGCCTGGGCACGGAGGCGCCGGAGGAACTGGTGCGCGGCATGCGTGCATCGATTCAAGTAATGGGTCCGCTGCTCGCCAAGGTCGGCGAAGTCCACATAGTTCAGCCGGGAGGCTGCAGCATAGGTCATCGTCCCATTGACTTTCATCTGAAGGGCTTCAGGGCCATGGGAGCCGAGGTCGAGGAGCGGTATGGCTACGTCAGGGCGAGGGCGAACCGGCTCAAGGGTGCCACGATCTACCTCGATTTTCCGAGCGTCGGAGCGACTGAGAACCTGATGGCGGCCGGCGCCCTCGCAGAAGGAACCACCGTGATATGCAACGCAGCCCGCGAGCCTGAGATCGTCGATCAGCAGAACTTCCTGAACCTGATGGGTGCCAAGGTCCGAGGCGCGGGCACAGGCCAGGTCATCGTCGAGGGAGTCAAAGAGCTCGGCGGTGCAGACTATACTGTCATTCCCGATCGAATAGAGGCAGGGACGATGATGGTTGCAGCAGTCATTACCGGAGGTCATGTAACCGTTCAGGATGTCGAGCCGGAGCACCTGGGATTCCTCATTGCAAAGCTCAGAGAGATGGGAGCGGGCGTCGAAGTCTCGCACAACCGAATCGACTGCTTCGCCGATCAGCCGATAACCGGGACGACAGTCCGGTCCATGCCGTATCCCGGCTTTGCCACTGATCTTCAGCCGAATATCGCCGCACTCGCATCGACCGCAGTTGGGTGTAGCGTTCTCATCGAGACAATCTACTCCAACAGGTTCCATTACTTGGAGGAAATGAGGAAGATGGGTGCGAAAGTCATAATCGAGCAATCGACCGCGGTGATCAAAGGAGTCGAGAAGCTGACCGGCGCAAGTGTGACTGCTCCTGACCTGAGAGGGGGCGCGGCGCTTGTCCTCTGTGCCATGGCGGCAGATGGGAATTCGATCGTCGACGGTGTCGAGCTCATAGATCGCGGGTATGAGGAGTTTGAACGCAAGCTCAGCGGATTGGGAGCAAGGATTACACGAATCGAATGAATGGAAGTGACCTTGGTTTGGGCGACAGACTGTTCACAGCCGCAGTCACAGTAATATTGATGTGCAGCGCGGCACTAGCTCTCATGCATTCATCGACGTTTACGATCGAAGACATAGAGGTTCGAGGCAACTCATACTTCACCGACGGCGAGATCGTGGCTATGGCAGGGCTGTCCGATCCTGGGAATATATTCCGACTGAACGTGAGGAAGTCCGAGGAGAGCCTCGAGAAGTCTAGCAAGATCGAGCGTGCAGCCGTCCGGAAGCAGCTGCCGAACAGCCTGGTCATAGAGATTGCTGAAAGAAGAGGCGTCGGTCTGCTCCCCTACAACGGGGTGCTCTGCGAGATCGACGCGAACGGAGTCGTGATCACGGATATTGAGGACCCGAGCCGGGTCGCACTCCCGGTGCTGACCGGTCTGGTTCCTACCTATCTGGCCAGCGGCGAGAGAGCCCAGCCTGCCCGAATCGTCGACGCCGTGCGAGTCGTGGGGCAGTTCGATCCCAATGTGCTGCGTTTGCTGCGCGAGCTGAACGTAGCCGACACAGCGAATCTCGTGGGCCACCTGGTCTCGGGAGCCATGGTCGTCTTTGGGGATTCCCAGGGCATTCCGATGAAGAGCAGCGTCCTCCTGTCAATCCTGAGCGATTCAGAGCGAAGAGGCAAGACACTCACATACATAGATGTCAGCACGCCTGAAGCCTCCATCGCCCGCTGAGCCAGCCAGACTGGGTCTCAACCGCTCACTGAGCGCATCCAGGCAGGCATCGACCGCCCGGTCAGCGCACGGCCAGACGCGGTCGATCCACTCAATGCCTCAGACGCTAGAGGAGAAGCACGAACTGTGTGGAAATACAAAGTGTCTGCATCGCCTCAGACAGCTCACTGGTCTGCAGTCAGGAGGAGCGGCTCGCGTGGCTCAGGAGATTGCCCTTGGTGTTGATATCGGGACCAGTCGGATAAAGATGGTCGCCGGATATGTCGACTCCAGCGACACGCTGCATGTCGTTGCTTCCACGTCCGGTCCTTCAGAAGGAGTCAAGAAGGGATCCATAGCCAATTTGGACTCTCTTGCCCACTGCATTGCCGAGCAATGGGACAAGCTGCGGTCCGCAGGCGACATCAGGCCGAGTGTGTGTCTGACGTCCATTGACGGGACAAGCATTGCGTCGGTCAACAGCTCCGGTTCCGTTGCGATCGAGAGATCTGGGCCTGTAACTGAGTCTGACGTTCGGCGCGCACTCGACGCATCAGGCACGATCTCCCTCAAGTCGAGCGAGGCGATTCTGCATCTAATTCCCAAGTCGTTCACTGTCGACGATTGCTCGGGAATCGAGTCACCCCTGGGTATGACCGGAAGCCGTCTTTCGGTGGAGACGCACATCATAGTCGGATCACAATCTGCGGTGAGCAGCAGGGTCAGCGCCTTGAGCGGGACCGGGCTTCGGACCGTGGGCCTGGTCACTCACGGGGTCGCGTCTGCGGAGGGCGTGCTCGGAGCCGATGAACGTGATCTGGGCGTCTGCCTCGTCGACGTAGGTGCGGGCACGACCAACATCGTGGTGTACAAGGGTTCCGGGATCGTCTACAGCTCGACGCTTGCGATCGGCGGCTCCAACATCACGAACGATCTTGCCCTGGGCCTTGGCGTTCCGTTCAGCGTAGCCGAGCGCCTCAAGGTCGCTCTCTCCGATCTCAGCCGCCTCGACAATGCACAAGACGAGCGAATCCCTGATGTCGACCTGAGCAAGTTTCTGAACGAAGCGGACCTGTCTCAGACGGGCGGAATCGTGAGGGCGCGGCTGGCTGAGATCTGTGAGCTGATAGCGTCGGACCTGCGGACGGCGGGCGTCCACAGGTACATACCGGCAGGGCTGGCCCTCACCGGCGGGACGGCGAATCTGGTGGGGTTCAGTGAGTTCGCGTCGGAGATTACCGGGTACAGATGTCATTGCGCAACCGCACGAAGAGTGCTGAGGAGTATTGACGTCTCCGCCAAGCCGGAATACGCATGTGCAGCCGGACTTGTGAGAATGGCATTTCGCGAAGACGCGTCGGAAATCGTCAGAAGAGTGGACAACATCGACGAGCGCGGATGGCGCCGGAGGGCACGGAGACTGGTGAGAGGGCTGCTGGGCTGACCGCACATGGCGAGCCAGACTGCCGGCGCTGCGTATATGCGAACACAAAAGAACGGAGGAGATCTGAGTGTTGGACCGCAACCTCATAGAACCAGTACAGGAGCAGAGCTACGCTCACCTCAAGGTGATAGGGATCGGCGGCGGTGGATGCAATGCTGTCAACAGGATGATCGAGAGCGGCCTTGCCGGCGTTGAGTTCATCGCTGTGAATACGGATGCGCAGGCGTTGAGAAGCTCGCTCGCGCCGACCAAAATTCAGGTGGGATATAACCTGACCAAGGGCTTGGGTGCGGGCGCCGACCCGGAGATCGGGAGAAAAGCTGCAGAAGAAAACATAGATGACATCAGGGAGAGCCTCCAAGGTGCAGACATGGTCTTCATAACCGCCGGCATGGGAGGGGGCACCGGAACGGGCGGAGCTCCTGTTGTGGCTCAAGTGGCGAAAGAGATGGGAGCTTTGACGGTCGGAGTAGTCACCCGTCCATTCACATTTGAAGGGAAGCCGAGGAGCAGCCAGGCGGAGACCGGCGTGAAGAACCTCAGGGAAACGGTGGACACTCTGATCACGATTCCGAACGACAGGCTTCTGCAAGTGGTGGAGAAACGCACTTCCATCCTGGAGGCCTTCCGCATGGCTGACGACATTCTGCGCCAGGGAGTTCAGGGCATTGCTGACCTCATCATGATCCCGGGCTTGATCAACCTCGACTTCGCAGACGTCCGCACGATCATGACCGATGCAGGCTCGGCGCTGATGGGGATCGGTCAAGCCTCCGGAGACGACCGCGCGATCGAGGCGGCCAAGGCTGCCATTTCGAGCCCGCTGCTCGAAACGTCGATTGAGGGAGCCAAGGGCGTGCTCATGAGCATAACGGGCGGGCCTGACCTTGGGCTGTTCGAAGTCAACGAAGCTGCAGCCGTGATATCGGAGGCCGCCGACCCGGACGCGAATATCATATTCGGTGCGGTGATCGATGAGAAGCTGGGAGACTGTATCAGAGTGACAGTCATCGGCACGGGTTTCGGAGAGAAGAAACGCCGGAAGCAGGGATTTGGAGACGTCGATATAAGGCCGTTCGTCAGCGACGACCTTGACATTCCTGCGTTCCTCCGCAAATCGAAGAGACAGGGCGCGTAGGGAGGAATGGACGCGCGGGTCGGCTAGTATAGTACAGGTGGTTGCCCACGATGATCGGTTTCGGAGGGCTGGTTTGTCATGGAAGCATCCTCTGGTGTCTCGCTCATCGCTGCAGGGCTGGTTATCAATTTCGTCATGACCTTCGTGATGCTCTGGGCCTCTGCAGAGGTGATGGGGCGCCGGAGGACACGGCATCGGCTCGCGCTCGGCGCGGCTACGGCTACGGCATTTGTTGCCGTGATTCTTCTGCTAGTCGGATACGGTTTCATCGAGTTTCTGTCAGTCCCCACTATCTTGATCGCTCTGGCCTCGATCCCGGCATCGGTTTGCGTATCGTTCTCCCCGCTTAAGCCGGGCGATCTCGTAAGGCTGTCGGTCCTCGCGCTGTTCTTCACCTGGCTGGCCGCAGGCGTGACGGTCGCGGTGAACATCTACACCGGTGGATGGATGATCGGCACAGGATGGGACATGATAACCAGTCTCATCATAGCTGTCGGCTCTGTCCTGCTTGTGGCGGAATTGGGGTGGGGAATAGTCCACAAGCGCATGAGGGAAACCCTGTACTTCGTACCCATAAGAATACTGCTCGGCAGCGAGAGAATCGAGACGAACGCCCTGATAGACACCGGCAATCAGCTTAGGGACCCGCTGACCGGCGCACCCGTCGTCATAGTGGAATATGAGCTCATCAAAAAGGCAATTCCAGGCGAGGCTCTGGCTGCGTTTGAGAACGGCACGGAGTCTCCGTATGAGCTGCTGGCCTCTCTGTCCTCATCGCCCGATTGGGCAAGACGAGTCCGACTGATTCCATTCACCTCGCTGGGCAAGGAAAAAGGAATGCTGATCGGGATCAGACCGGACTGCCTGGAGATACTCGAGGGGCAAGTCGGCCTCTCCATCACGAACGTCATATTAGGGGTGCATCCCAGGCACCTGTCATCTTCGCATGAGTACCAAGCACTGCTCCATCCTGAACTCCTTGCTACAGTGTGACCCTGCTTGTGCGCCTGCGGCAGTGCGAATAGGGAGCAGATCTAGATGTATGCGGCCTTTAGAGGTCTGAGATGGCGTCTGCGAATAGTCTTGCTGCGCATCTTCGCACGGCTTGGGATATTCCCGGAGCTGGTCATCTACTACGTCGGAAGCGGCGAGGCGCTTCCTCCTCCGCTGAGTTCAGAGGAAGAGGCGATCCTGCTTGCGCGCTTGGAGAAGGGCGACTTCAGGGTCAGGGGCGAGCTCATAGAGCGAAATCTGCGCCTCGTGGTCTACATAGCCAAACGGTTCGAGAATACCGGCATCTTCATTGAGGATCTCGTATCGATCGGCACAATCGGGCTGATCAAAGCGGTCAACACCTTCAACCCTCAGAGAAAGATCAAACTCGCCACCTATGCGTCGAGATGCATTGAGAATGAGATACTGATGTACCTGCGCAGGAGCAGCAAGTCGAGATCGGAGGTGTCGTTCGACGAACCGCTGAACATCGACTGGGACGGGAACGAGTTGCTCTTGTCAGACGTGCTCGGCACCGAAAACGACATTATCTACAAGTACATCGAGGATGAAGTCGACAAGTCGTTGCTGGCGTCGGCTCTCGGAAGCCTCAACAGGCGAGAGAAGAAGATCATGGAACTGCGCTTCGGCCTGTCGGACGGAGTGGAGAAGACTCAGAAAGAAGTGGCCGACCTCCTCGGGATATCTCAGTCGTACATATCGCGCCTCGAGAAGCGGATCATCAAGAAGCTCAAACGGGAAATCCAGAGAATCGAATAAGGGCGCGCGTGGCGCAGCCGCACACCCGGCATTGATTGAAAGCGCTGGCAAGCAGCGCTTTTTTTGTTGGGTATAAAAGACTCGGGGCATGTCAATAATGGTACTGTGCTTGACGGAATATGGAAAACGTGACTACTCTGCTGCATTGAGCGGTTTCTGTGGCGAAACCGCGTGCTGTTGGGTCGGGAGACGACGTCTCCGAGACACTGGTGGTACCAGGCTGGCCAGGTTTCCGAGCATGGTTCTCCTGCCGCTTTTGGGGGGAAGCCGAAGGTGAACAAGGTCGAGATCTGTGGAGTCAATACGTCGAAGCTGCCCGTGCTCAAGAGCGCGCATATGAGAGAGCTGCTGCAGCGAGTCAGGCAGGGCGACGAAGAAGCGAGACAAGAGCTCATCCAGGGGAACCTCAGACTGGTCCTCAGTGTGATCCAGCGGTTCAACAACAGAGGAGAGTACGTGGATGATCTCTTTCAGGTGGGCTGTATCGGACTCATAAAGGCGATCGACAACTTCGATCTCAGCCAAAACGTGAAGTTCTCCACCTACGCAGTCCCGATGATCATCGGCGAAATCCGCAGGTACCTCAGAGACAACAACCCGATCCGGGTCAGCCGGTCTCTGCGCGACATCGCGTACAAGGCTCTGCAGGTGCGAGACCGCTTGATCAATAGGCACTCGAAGGAGCCCACTATATCTGAACTCGCAGAGGAGCTTGGACTGCCTCGAGAGGAGGTAGTCTACGCGCTCGACGCCATTCAGGAGCCGGTCTCTCTATTCGAGCCCATCTACCATGACGGAGGCGATCCCATTTATGTCATGGATCAGGTGGGAGACGAGAAAAACGAGGATGTCAACTGGCTTGAGGGAATCGCCATCCGCGAGGCGATCGAGAAGCTCAGCGAGAGGGAAAGGCGGATCCTGAAACTGAGGTTCTTCGAGGGAAGGACCCAGATGGAGGTAGCTGAAGAAATCGGCATCTCACAGGCCCAGGTGTCCAGGCTCGAGAAGGCCGCGCTCAAGCACATGCGCAGGTTCGTGTGAGGAGAGAGGGAAAAATGCGTTCTATCCCATCGTATCGGCATTCGAGGAATGCCTGTGGGAGCTCGTGGGTGGTCTGGATTCGACGGAGGATTCTTACAGCTTTAGTAATCGCACTGGTGACAGGGTGTCTAGCCGGACTCTGCCTCGGCGTGTCCTCGACCCTGGCGACCGGGTCCTCGCCGTTGACCGAGTCTCTGATCCGACTTCATGTGATACCCAACAGTGACACCTTTGAGGACCAGGCTCTGAAGCTCAAGGTCAGAGATGCGGTCCTAGCCAGGGCTTCGCAGATCCTCGAGGGAGTGACGAGCAAGGAGGACGCTGCGAGACTCATAGAGGAGCACCTTGACCAGCTGTCCGCCGTGTCGATTGAGGCGGTGAAAGCCGAGGGCTACGATTACGAGGTGTCGGTGTCCGTCGGGCGGTTTGCGTTTCCGGATAGAGTGTACGGAGTGCTCAAGGTGCCGGCCGGTGAATACGACGCGGTCAGAGTGACGATCGGCGCAGGAAGAGGGTCCAACTGGTGGTGTGTCATATTTCCGCCGTTGTGTTTCATAGATATGTCAGGAGCGGAGCCAATCGCGGACAGATCGCAGGCTCAGTCCTTGCCTGCACTCCCGGTGGAGACTGCGCCGGAGGACTGGACAGGCATCGAAGAAGCGGTTTCGAGCGCAGCTGACGAGAGAGAAAGGCTGCAAGCCTATCTTCAAGCGTACGTGCAGGCGAATGAACCTGAAGCCAGCCGGCTCGACGGCGAACCGGTCTCTGATGTTCAAGGCGAAGGAGATGCTGACCGTGGAAGCGGGCGAGGAGGCCTGATGGCACGCCTCGAAGGCGAGATCGGAAAGCTCGCAAGGCATTTCCCTCTCCCCAGGTTCGCGATCCAGCAGTGGTTCCGGATATTCTAGGCCGGATCCGGTACTGTTACGAGTCCGGCCGCGCTTCTCCGACTGCCGCCGCCCCGGTTTGCACCTTTGGTGTGCCTCACGCATAGTGTGTATGAGGAAGGCCGGGGGGTATCGGCGATGCTTATACGCATATCAGATCTGAGAGTCAGAGAAGTCATAAACATCAGAGATGGGCGTAATCTTGGTGTTGTCAGCGATGTCGAGTTTGACATGGAGAAAGGTTCAGTTCAGGCACTGGTTGTGCCGGGAGAAGGCAGGCTCTTGGGGTTGTTCGGCAGGCGCCAAGATGTCGTGATCCCCTGGCACCGGATAAGGAAGTTCGGCGAGGACGCAATACTGGTCGACGTCGACGACCTCGACGACGAGTAGTGGACCGGATCAACTGTGTCCCCTCAGGCTCTGGGCAGCGATCGCACATTGTGATTGCTGCCCTTTCCTTTTATAATGGGTGTGGGAGTGTGACGCAGATGAGGTGTCCGTTCTGCGGCGAGCAAGAGACGAAGGTGACGGATTCCAGAGCGGCGGATGACGGCTGCTCTGTGCGCAGGCGGCGAGAGTGCACGGTCTGCGGCCGCAGGTTCACCACATATGAGGTCGTCGACCGGACGCCGCTTCTCGTCATAAAGAAGGACGGCAGCAGAGAGGAGTTCGACCGGAACAAGATCCTGGCCGGCATCATGAAGGCGTGCGAGAAGCGTCCGGTGGCTGTTGCCGATCTCGAAGCGGCGGTATCTGACATTGAGAGGGCTCTTCGCAACAGGCTCGAGCCCGAGGTTACCAGCAGGGACATAGGCGAGCTGGTCATGGAGAAGCTCAGAGCCATCGATGAAGTTGCATATGTCCGCTTCGCCTCTGTGTACAGGCAGTTTAAAGACATTACAAGGTTTAAACAGGAGCTGGAGAGGCTCCTTGACGAACAGTGACGAGCTTCTGTGTTTGCTCCAGGCCGTATTAGGTGCAAGGAGGTTGCATGGCGCGTGTGGCGCATCGTGCAAACCGACGGGACTACCCTCGTGTCCCTTGCTGAGCTGCACGACGCTTTTGGAATCGGAGCAGGTTTTTCGACGCGTCTAGGCGGGGTGAGCGCCCGGCCGTTTGACGCCTTGAATATCGGCCTGCATGTCGGCGACAAGCCGGAGGACGTGCTCGAGAACAGGAAGAGGCTTGCCCGGGCGATCGGGCTCGATCTCGACACTATGGTCTTTGCCAACCAGGTCCATTCAGCAACAATAGCTGAGGTCGGCACTGCCGACCGCGGAAGAGGGGCCTGCTGCACCGACAGCGCAATCGCAGCCACCGATGGTCTGATGACTCGTGCCAGGGGCGTGGCACTCGCGCTGACTTTCGCAGACTGCGTTCCAATCATCCTGTTCGCACCTTCGGTTCCCGCCATTGCAGTGGTTCATGCGGGATGGCGAGGCACCGCTGCGTCGATCGCAGCTTCGTCGGTCGTGCTTCTGTCGACAACGTACGGAGTCGACAGATCGAGCATCTACGCTGTGATCGGCCCGTCGATAGGTCCATGCTGCTATGAGGTGACAGCCGAGGTGGCTTCTGAAGTGGAGGCGGGATCCGGCTGTTCACGACCGTTCGGTCAAGAGAAAGCCGCCTCCACAGATGTTGCCGGCGCACACACTCCTTGCGTAGAGACTGCCAGGACAGGCACTGCGAGCATAGACACTGCCGGCGGAGACACAGCCGCAGGCAAGGCGCGTGTCAGCCTCGATCTTCCGGCCCAGAACATCGCGCAGCTGATTAGGGCCGGTGTGCCTGATTCCAATATTACCCACGTGAACATCTGCACATCCTGTCGCCGCGATCTGTTCTTCTCGCACAGAGCCGATGGAGGTCGAACAGGCCGTTTTGCGGCATTTGCCTACATCCCCTGTCCACGCTTATAATAGGACTGAAGACGAGGTGATAGGATTTGCCGTCACTGTCTGAGCGCGTCGAGGCTGTGAGGAAGAGGATCGAGCGTGCCGCCGAGTCGGCAGGCAGGACTCCACAGGACATCACGCTGGTCGCTGTCACAAAGAACGTCCCCGTCGATCGCATTCGTGAGGCCATCGAGCTCGGCATCAGCCAGGTCGGAGAAAACAGAGTGCAGGAAGCTGAACAGAAGATCGCCGCGCTCGGACCATGTGCAGCGACCTGGCATCTCATAGGTTCCCTGCAGACGAACAAGATAAACAAGGCTCTTCGACTCTTCAGCCTGATCCACTCGATTGACAGCAAGCGCCTGGCGGCAGCCGTTCAGTGTCGCGCTGAGAGAGAGGGAATCGTGGTACCGTGCCTGATTCAGGTGAACGTCTCCGGCGAGGAGACCAAGCACGGCATCACATTCGAGTCTGCTGTGTCGGATATCCGTGAAATAGCAGAACACAGCTGTCTGGAGATCCGAGGGCTGATGACCATCGCGCCGTACACAAGTGACCCTGAAAGCGTACGACCGATCTTCCGCAAGCTTCGGGAACTGGCTGACAGGGTTAGCGAGCTCGGCTTGCCTAGAGTGAGTATGGACGTCTTGTCGATGGGAATGAGCGGGGACTTCGAGGTCGCAATCGAGGAGGGCGCCACGATGGTGAGGATCGGCTCTGCTCTGTTCGGCCAGAGGGGGTAGTGCTTGCGGTGAGGCGGAGTGTAATCGACCGCATATTAGCACTTATGGGACTCGATATCGGCATGGATCCCGAGGAGGAAATGGTCGAACGCGACATCCGGGCGATGGAGACCGTCGAAGCTCAGTTCGGCGACAAGGTCGTCACCCTGCGCTCTTCGAGCAACGCAAGACTCATGATCGTCGAACCAAAGGGCTTCGGCGAAGTGCGGCGCATATGCGACCACCTGAGGCGGAGACGGCCGGTCATAGTGAATGTCAAAGAGTGCGACCCGTCGATAGCTCGGAGGATACTTGACTTCGCCATGGGAAGCACGTATGCGATGTCCGGTCACATGCAGAAGATCACTGACGGCGTATTCCTGTTCACGCCGGACAACTACGAGATCGTCGGCGAGGAGGCCGTCAAGGGGCGGTAGGACGAAGGCATTGCAAAAAGGCGACGTACGGGACAGCGCCGGAGGGCTGTAGAGTGGAGGACACCGCTGAAACGCGGTGCGCGATGGGGGTGCGATGAATGGACGTCCACGTGGGGATCATCGGTGCAGGCGCGATGGGTGGGGCGATTGCGTCCGCTCTTGTCAATCGCGGTATTTGTCATGCTGAAAGACTGCACGTCAGCGACGCGGACTCCCGCAAGCTCGAACCAATCCGAAGCTCTCTGTGCGTGCATACGACTGAGTCGAACCGCGAAGTGGTCTCGAACTCGTCGGTGGTGCTGTTCGCTGTGAAGCCTCAGATACTGCGCACCGTGATCGACGATCTCAGGAGTGTCCTGCGCAATGACCAGCTGGTGGTGTCGGTTGCTGCAGGTGTTTCCACTCGGGCGATAGAATCCTGGCTGCCGTTTGCCGCTCGTGTCGTGAGGGCCATGCCGAATACGCCCGGGCTGATAGGCGCAGGCGTCACAGCAGTGTGCAGAGGCAGGCATGCGACGAGTGAGGACATCGAGTTGGCCGGTATATTGTTCGGCTCCTTGGGAGAAGTCATCAACGTCGACGAGTCTGCGATGGATGCGGTGACCGGGCTGAGCGGCAGCGGGCCCGCGTACTGCTACCTGTTCATCGAGTCGTTGGCTGAGGCCGGTGTTCTCAACGGTCTGCCGAGAGAAACAGCCTTGAAACTGGCCTATCTGACTACGCTCGGTTCTGGGATGATGGTGAAGGAGACGGGTGAGCACCCGTCGGTTCTCAAAGCCGCAGTGACATCGCCGGCCGGAACTACCGCAGCAGGTCTGTCAGTACTCGAGAAAGCGGGGTTCCGCTCGGCAGTGTTGGACGCAGTCTCGGCCGCAGTCCGCCGCAGCAAGGAGCTGTCGGGGACAGATCAATAGGTGGGGGAGTCAACTGGATGATTAGGTATGAACTGTGGCGAGTCATCAGCCTCGCACTTAAAGTATACGAAATACTCCTGTTGGCAAGGGTCGTGCTGTCGTGGGTGAGCATGGACCGCAATGCCCTGACAGACTTCATATACAGGGCCACCGAGCCTGTTCTGAGGCGGATCCGGGAGCTTATACCCGCACTCATGGGTCCGATCGATTTCTCGCCGCTGATCGCATTCCTGCTCATTAGGCTGGTGGAGACTCTCCTCTACAGAATACTGTTCGGGCTCTAGCTAGATGCGAGCTTTCATTGGGCATCTTTGTCACACTGGAGGAATGGGTTTGGTCGACATCTTGAGTGGAGTGAGGATAGAAGAGCTGTTCTCAGCCGACGCAGACCGGATGATGGCGTCCAGAGTCGCTGAACTGGTCCGCCAGACCTTGCAGACTGCCGATCCTCAGATCACTGGATTCCTTGATCCTGCGCAGCAGGAAGTGCTGCGTCAGGTGCTGCACTGCACTCCTGACGTGAGATATGTCATGTCTGGCGGCTACAGAGGCGCTGAGCGCAAACGCGCTATCATCATGCCGTCGTACTTCATCAACGAGTATTTGGACTTCCGGATAGGGGCCGTGGAGATCATTCCCCAGTCAGACGGCGAGCCACTGTCGCAAGAGGACTACCTAAGAGCCGTTCTCTCCCTGGGGCTCGATCGAGACAGGTTCGGCGACATCGTCGCGCTCGATGACCGCGGCCAGGTCTTTGTGGACGCCGAAGTCCAGGAGTTTGTCGAGAAGGCGTTGACCAGAGTCGGAAGGTATCGGGCGGCTGCTCGATCGATAGACCCTGACAGGGTGGATGTGGTTCCTGAGCAGGTGCATGAGATCGAGCGCACCGTGGCATCGCTGCGGCTCGATTCCGTGGCGGCCGCGGGTTACGCGACATCCAGGACGAGGATGGCGGAACAGATTAGGGCCCGCCAGGTCAAGCTCAACTGGGACGAGGTCGAGAAGCCCGATCTCCAGGTCTCTTGCGGCGACGTCATTTCGATGCGCGGGCGAGGACGAGTGGTGCTGGAGGAGGTTATCGGCGAGACCAAGAAGGGACGTTTCCGCATCCGTCTGAAAAAACTGGTTTGAGAGTCGGTACTGCTGCGGCTTTGTGGGAACACTACACCTGGGCTCGTGATACTGCACGGCAAAGGTGTATTGCTCAGTGAATCATCGGGAGAAAGAAGAGGGAGCTTGCAGGCTCTCAGACAAGATCGCGACCCTCGCCGAGCGGCTAGAGAGGGCTGACATAGCTGAGTTTGTTGAGTTCTACAAGCGACCGAGCAGAGTGATCTACGTCAGCTTCATAGGAGGACTGGCCAGAGGGCTGGGGATAGCGATTGGCACGACGCTTCTCTTCGCCCTGGTGTTCTACCTGCTCACCTTGGTGGTCAGGCTCAATCTTCCTCTCATCAGCCGAGTGATTGCCGAAGTCGTAGATCTAGTGCAGCGGAATCTCAAGACGCTCGAGACACTCAGGTAAGAGGCAGAACCGCTCGCAGAAGCCTAGAGAGCGGTCAGTCTGTCAAGGCTCGACGGCCGGTGCAGTGTAAGCCTAAGAGACCACGGAGGGAAGTGGTACCTTGGACGAACGTCTTGTGAGAATGCTCAGGCGCAAGCTGACGGCTCTCAGGCATCGCGTGAGGAGCCAGCTGGCTGAGATGGAAGCGGGGATGATGGGCAGCTCTCAGTCGGAATGGTCTGGGGAACTGTCTGCCTACGACAACCATCCTGCCGACTCGGCCTCGGAGACCTATCACAGAGAGCAGCAAGTCGGCCTGATCGACAGTCGGCGGAGGATCCTGTCGATGATCGACGGCGTGATCGCCAAGATGGACGACGGGACGTACGGGCTGTGCGAGAAGTGCGGGCGTGAGATTCCCGCGGAGAGACTGGAAGCAATTCCTTTCACACTTCTCTGTAAGGAATGTCGCGAAGCCCAGGAGGCAGAAATGGTCAGTCATCCGCGCCCGCCCGAGGAGGGCCTGATACGCGATCTGTTCGCCAGGCTGTTCAGCGAGGGCGACTCCGTAGGGACAGACGGAGAGGACGTGTGGCAGGACGTCGCCGAGTACGGCACGTCAGGAACTCGTCAGGACATGCCAGGCATAGTCGCTGTCGATTCCGAGGAGGACACACGGGCGGTCGAGGGAACTGATAGTGCGGCAGATGAGGAGTACGATGGTATCTAGCAGATCCGCCAGGCCGATTCGCCATGTATGCTATCTTGTGACGCTGGCCTCGTGTATCTTACTGGATCAGATCACGAAGTACCTTGTGGAGAGGCTCGTGCCTGTAGGCAGCCGCATCAAGGTGATCGGCCCTCTCGTCATCACCCACGTGAGAAACGAAGGCGGCGCGTTTGGGATATTCCAGGGTTCACCGGTGGGGCTTGGCCTGCTCGGCATCGGCCTTCTCTGCGCGGTTGCCCTGTGGTGGCGGTGCGACTCGTCGGCGGTCAGGTCTCCTTGGGGACTGGTCTTTCTTGGATCGGGCAGCTTCGGAAATCTCATCGATCGGCTCGCCAGAAGAGCCGTAGTGGACTTCATCGACGTGGGGTTCTGGCCGGTGTTCAACGCTGCGGATTCGTTCATACTGGCGGGCGTAGTCCTGCTGGCGTGGACGGCAGTGTCCGGCATGAGGCAGACAGACAGCTCAACAGGAGTCTGTGACGGCCATACGGATTAAGGGCCTCGATAGCAATATGGGCTGCGAACTGCAATGACCATGGATTGTGAACTGCGGAAGCGCAAGGTGGGAGCTGTGAGCCGACGGGTTGGGGCTGGGATCCCGCGGATCGGCAGAGGAGGCTGCTCATGCGACCAGAGTTGTTCAACATTTTCGGAGTAAGTGTGTACTCATATGGCTTTGCGCTGGCAGTGGCATTCGCCGTCGCCACGCTCGCAGTCACTCGCGAAGTCCGCCGATACTCCATTGATCCTGGCTATGTGTTGGATTTGGGCATACTGGCGTGCGTATCGTCTGTAGTCGGGTCTCGCCTGGTATTCGTTCTGTTGAACGCCTCCTGGTACATGAACGCGCCTGAGCAGATCCTTCGCCTGACTGATGGAGGCCTGTCATTCCATGGAGGACTAGCCGCAGGAATCCTGTCTGGGATAGTCTATTGCCGAATCCGGGGCATCGACCGCTGGCAGATGGCGGACATAGTAGCGCCATACGTTGCGCTCGGCTACGCAATCGTGCGGATCGGGTGCTTTCTCAGAGGATGCTGCTACGGTGTCCCTTCTGGCCTGCCTTGGGCTTTTCCCGTGTCCGAGTTTGATGACATCCCCAGGCACCCAACTCAGCTTTACTCGTTCGCACTCAGCCTGCTTCTGTTCCTTTACCTGCTCTCGCGAAGGAACCATACGGGGTTCAAAGGCATGCTGATGTTCCAGTACGTCGCACTCTACTCCATAATGAGGTTCCTTGTAGAGTTCGTTCGTGACGGGGAACGCCTGGCCCTCGGATTGACTCTTGCGCAGTTTGTGTCTCTCGGGGTCGGAGCGGTCACGTTCATACTAATAGCGGTCCTTTCAAGGCGTTTTCGCGAGGTAGGAGGAGCTCAAATTGGCAGCAGGGCGTCGTAAGGACAATGAGGCCTCGGCGGCTGCGAACGACACGTCGGCTGAGCTAGTCCGGCTGTGTGCGGCGGCACCGGATGCGGGATTGAGGATCGATTCGTACATATCTGGCAATGTGCGCGAGATGAGCCGGTCCCAGGCAAGGCGGTTGATCGAGCGCGGCCATGTCCGAGTGATGTCAGGCGGCTCCGTCCGGTCCCCCAAGCCGTCGTACGAAGTCCGTGCCGGCGATGTCATCGAGATTCGAATACCCCCTCCTGAACCTGCCGGAGTCTCTCCTGAGGAGATTCCCCTGGATATCGTCTACGAGGACTCGAGCGTGATCGTGGTCAACAAGCCTCGGGGCCTTGTGGTTCACCCGGCGCCGGGCAATCGCAGCGGGACGCTGGTGAACGCGTTGCTCAACCACTGTACCGATCTCGCAGGCATAGGAGGAGTCCAGAGGCCCGGGATCGTGCATAGGCTGGACAAAGACACCTCAGGCCTGATGGTCGTGGCCAAGGATGACGAATCATATGCCTCGCTCGCAGACCAGATACGGTCGCGCACGGCCAGACGCGAGTACATCGCCATTGTGCACGGGACTGTCGCAACCGACTCAGGCCGAATCGAAGCTCCGATAGGGAGGCATCCTGTTCATCGCAAGCGGATGGCTGTGGTTGACAGGGGCGGAAGGCCGGCGATTACCCACTTCGAAGTGCTGGGCCGCGCCGACGGATATACGCTGGTCAGATGCAGACTGGACACCGGCCGCACGCACCAGATACGCGTTCATATGTCCTACATAGGGCATCCGATAGTGGGCGATCCGGTCTACTCCAAGCGCAAGCACACTTTCGACATCCGCGGGCAGGCGCTGCACTCGAGCCATCTGGAGTTCAATCACCCTCGGTCGGGAGAACGAATGTCATTTGACGCGGACATGCCCGTGGATATGCGCGAAATCCTGTCCCGCTTGAATTGGACGAGCAGAACGAGCCTCATCAACCATGATGCTCGTTGACCCGGAGGCGGCGCATTGATATAATAAACATCAAAAGATCGATGCGCACCTTTAAGCCAGTCCAGAGAGGCTGGAAAGGAATCCGATCCGAATCCCGGTCAACCCTCGTCGATGGTGTCCGGGTGGCACTAGACTCTGCACAGCCTCTCTGGACCTCAGAGAGGCTGTTTTGTGATCGATGTGACGTTACCCTGGGAGAAGGTGTGCCGGATGGCAGGGCGGAACCTCGCCGAGAAAGCCCAGTTGATGGATGCCAACGACATACGCCGAGCAATCGTGCGAATCGCTCATGAAGTCATTGAGAGGAATCAGGGCGTGAGCGATCTTGCGGTCGTCGGAATCCGAACCCGGGGAGTTCCGCTGGCCAGGCGCCTCGCGGACGCAATTCGGTCAATAGAGTCGACCCCTGTGCCCGTCGGCGTTCTTGATATCACCCTCTACCGAGACGATCTCACAACTATCGGCGTTCACCCGGTTGTCCACAAGACTGAGGTACCGTTTGACATCACTGACAAAGTCGTGGTCCTGGTTGACGACGTGATCTACACCGGCAGAACCGTTCGGGCGGCGCTCGACGCTTTGATGGACATGGGGAGGCCGAGGCTGATACAGTTAGCGGTCCTGGTCGACAGAGGGCACAGAGAATTGCCGATAAGACCAGACTTCGTAGGAAAGAACGTGCCCACCTCGAAACGAGAGGTAATAAGCGTGAGGCTCCAAGAATCCGACGGCGAAGAACGAGTCGTGATTCAGGAGTTAACAGGAGAATTGGAATCCGGATAGAGAAGAGCAGTCCACAACCCCCCTTTAAATCAGTCCAGAGAGGCTGGCAAGGGAAGAGAAGCTGAAGGGACCTCCTTGCTGGCCCGCGTGGGTTGGTGAGGAGGTTTTCATATATCAAGTCGGCAAGCCCGATAGCACTCAATTAGGAGGGATATTGATGAGTAACGTAAGATTCGATGTCCATGACAAGCCCCCAATTGGCCAGTGGGTTCCTCTCAGTATTCAGCACGTCTTTGCAATGTTCGGAGCCACTGTGCTGGTGCCCCTGCTGACGCACATGAGTCCTTCGGCAGCCCTGTTCACTTCCGGCTTTGGGACCCTGGTGTACATCTTGATCACGCAGGGCAAGGTTCCCGCCTATCTCGGCTCGTCGTTCGCGTTCATTCCTCCGCTCATCGCAATTTCGGCGAACTACGGCATTGAGTATGCCCTGGGCGGAGCTTTCGCCGTCGGTTTCGTGTACTTGCTCATCGGCGGGATCATCAGGGCGTTCGGACTGGGTTGGATGGACAGGTTCTTGCCGCCCGTGGTCATCGGTTCCGTCATCGTGACCATAGGTCTGAACCTCGCGCCGGTCGCGATGGATATGGCAATGAATGACGCAACCGGCTACAACGGATACTACGTGCTGGTTGCGGTGGTGACTCTTGCGATCGCGATCATATGCGCTGTGTTGCTGAAGGGGTTCTTCACGGTAATACCGGTCCTGCTCGGGATAATCGGGGGATACGTCTTCACGCTGGTCGTGGGATGGATCTGGCCGAGCCATGCGCTGATCGATTTCGGTGTCGTGTCTTCGGCAAACTGGTTTGGCTTCGCGAAGTTTGCATTGCCGAAGTTCGCACTGGTCCCGATCGCCACATTTGCACTGGTGTCGTTCGCCACGATAGCTGAACACCTGGGCGACACCCTGGTGACCAGCAGAGTGGTCGGCCGCGACTTCTACAAGGATCCGGGACTGCACAGGACGCTTGCAGGAGATGGGATCGCCACTTCACTGGCTGCGCTGTTCGGAGGCCCTCCGAATACCACCTACGGAGAGAACATCGGCGTCATGGCCATCTCAAGAGTATACAGCGTCTGGGTCATCGGCGGCGCTGCCGTGATGGCGGTAGTGCTGTCGCTGATACAGAAGTTCGGAGCCCTGCTCCAGACCATTCCGACACCAGTCATGGGCGGGATCTCGATGATGCTGTTTGGGGTAATAGCAGCCAGCGGCATCCGGACGCTCGTGGAGAGTGGCATAGACTACAGCCGCAAGCGGAACCTCATCATCTCGTCCGTGATCCTGGTAATAGGCATCGGCGGAGGCAAGCTGCTCTTCCCAATAAGCGAAGCTCTTGAGTTCAAACTTGAGGGAGTCGCCCTCGCGACTTTGGTCGGCATAATACTCAACCTCGTTCTTCCCAGAGACATCGAGGTCAACGGGGCTTCCAAAGACAAGCAGGACAAGCTCGGGCAGGCTGCTGCTTCAGCAGAGTAACGTGATCCAAGCGCGCCGGGCTTCTCGCATTGCTTCGAGGGGTCCGGCGCGCCCCGCAGCCGAAGAAGGGATGGTGAACTGATGGCCCTCAGACGAAAGGATTTGCTTGGACTCGAGGATCTGACGAGAGAGGAGATAGAGCTGATCCTCGATACGGCGGAGCCGTGCAAGCAGATCTTCACCAGAGACATACGCAAGCTTCCCACGCTGCGTGGAAAGACAATGGTGAACCTCTTTTACGAACCCAGCACCCGCACTCGAACATCATTCGAGCTGGCTGGGAAATGGATGAGTGCGGACGTCATCAACATCGCCGCATCCTCGAGCTCGGTGGTGAAGGGCGAAAGCCTGAAAGACACTGTGAGAACGCTTGAGTCGCTTGGTGCCAATATCATCGTGATGAGACACAGGGCCGCAGGTGCACCTCATTTCCTGGCAAGATCAGTCGACGCAGCAGTGGTCAATGCAGGTGACGGGGCTCACGAGCACCCTACTCAAGCTCTGCTGGACCTATACACTATCAGAGAGAAGAAAGGCAGGATTGAGGGACTCAAGGTGTTGATCGTCGGCGACATCCTGCACAGCCGCGTGGCGAAGTCGAACATCTGGGGGCTCACCAAGATGGGAGCCAGCGTCACTGTGGTCGGCCCGCCGACGTTGATCCCGCCCGAAATCGAGAAAACCGGGGTGAAGGTGTCATACAACCTCGATGAAGCCATCCGCGATGTGGATGCCATAAACGTGTTGAGAATCCAGCTCGAGAGGCAGAAGAAGGGCTTGTTCCCGTCAACGCGGGAGTACATCAATCTCTACGGGCTCAACCGGCACCGCCTGGCCAAGGCCAGGGAGGATGTGCTGGTGCTGCATCCGGGCCCAGCCAATCTCGGGATTGAGATCACGCAGGAGGTGGCAACCTGCGACCGCTCGGCTATAGCCGAACAGGTTACCAACGGCGTAGCAGTGAGGATGGCGCTCCTGTACTTGATCTCGGGAGGAGGAAGGCAACATGAAGCTGCTGGTTAAGGGCGGTCGAGTAGTGGATCCGGCCGGCGGAGTCGACGATGTGCGCAACGTCGTGATAGACCGGGGCCGAGTGGAGGCAGTCGAGTCGGGAGAAGTGCCTGAGACGGCGTTTGACCGCGTGATCGATGCGAGCGGGCTCGTGGTTTTCCCTGGACTCATCGACATGCACGTTCATTTGCGCGAGCCCGGCTTCGAGGACAAGGAGACGATTGAGACCGGCACGCGCAGTGCTGCCGCAGGAGGCTTCACGACCGTCGCGGCCATGCCGAACACGGATCCGGCGATAGACAACAGAGCCCACGTCGAGTTCGTGAGAAGCAAAGCCGAGCGGTTCGGCTACTGCAACGTCGTCGTAGTCGGAGCGATCACAAAAGGGCGGCAGGGAGCGGAGCTTGCGGAGATCGGCGATCTGGTGGACGCCGGAGCGGTCGCGATATCCGACGACGGCAACACGGTGATGAACTCAGAGATCATGAGGCGGGCCATGGAATACCTGAGGATGTATGATATCCCCATGATCGTGCACTGTGAGGATGAGACGCTGGCGGCGGACGGAGTGATGAACGAGGGCTACAATTCCACTCGGCTCGGCTTAAAAGGCATATCGCGCCTTGCAGAAGAGATCATCGTGGCGAGAGACGTCATGATGGCTGAGAAGCTCGGAGCGAGGATTCATGTGGCTCATATCAGCACGCGAGACGCCGTAGACATGGTCCGCCGGGCGAAGGCCAGAGGCGTTCGTGTGACGTGCGAGGTGACACCCCATCATTTCTCGCTGACAGACGACGAGATGGAGAAATACGACGCCAACTACAAGATGAGGCCTCCGCTGCGGACGCCCGACGATATTCAAGCACTCATTGAAGGCCTGCAAGACGGCACGATAGACGCGATAGCATCCGATCATGCCCCGCACACGGAAGAGGAGAAAGACGTCGAGCTGGACTACGCTCCTGACGGAGTGATCGGCCTGGAGACAACCTTGACCGTGAGTCTGACCAATCTTGTGTGCAGCGGCGCGCTTTCGCTCTCACAGCTGGCTCAGAAGCTGAGTGCCAACCCGGCCCGCATACTCGGGTTGTCAGGTCGCGGCTCGCTGTCTCGCGGCAGTGTCGCGGATCTGACTCTGGTGGATGTCGATGCCGAAAGAGTGATCGAGAGCCGGTTGTTCGAGTCCAAGGCCAGGAACACTCCATTCGAGGGGTCCCGCGGCCGGGGCAAGGTCATTTCGGTCATCGCGTCGGGCCGTGTGGTCTATGACGGCGGAGCGATAGTCGACAGGACGCAGAGGGAGCAGTATGCCTGTTAGTGCAAATGCGGCGGTGAAGACAATCCGTCAGATCATCAGCGGCGTGTTTCGGATAGTTCTCGACTGCCCGCCCATAGCTTCAGAGGCGAGCCCCGGGCAGTTCGTTCACGTGGCCGTCTCAGGTGCAGACTCCACAGACCCATTGCTCAGAAGGCCGATGAGCGTCTGTGACGTCGACGTTTTCCAGGGCGGAGTCACCCTTGTGTTCCGAGTCGTTGGGAGAGGCACCAGAGAGTTGGCACAGAGGCGAGAGGGAGAGACAGTCTCTCTGATGGGCCCGATCGGTCACGGATTTGAGCTCGGAATGCAGGTCAGGCAGCCGCTGTTGGTTGCCGGGGGGATGGGGATTGCGCCCCTTCTTTTCCTTTCGAAGTCGCTCCGGGCTGCCGGGTCGGTGCCGCTGGTGCTTGCAGGGTTCGCCCGCAGCCGCGACGTCATCCTGATAGACGATTTCCGCGGCTACGGTGCAGAAGTGCATGTTGTCACTGAAGACGGGACCGAGGGAATGACAGGCAGAGTGACAGATTACATGGACTGGGCTGCTCAGGAGATGGCGCGGCGCAAACCTGGCAATGAGATAGAGGTGTATGCCTGCGGCCCGATGCCTATGCTTCGAGCTGTTCAGGAATGGTGTCTGAGGTCTGGTGTGCCCGGACAGGTGTCTCTCGAGTCGAGAATGGCTTGTGGGACGGGCGCATGCCTGGGATGTGCGCAGCTGGTGGTGGATCCTGGAGGCGAGAAGCGCTACGAGCGGGTATGCCGTGAAGGACCGGTGTTCGACGTCCGAAGGGTCATCTTTCCCAGCGATTGAGTGCGCGGGTCGACCTGCACGAATGGGCTGAGACAGTGGGTTCAGGCACGCGATCGGGATAGTCCGGAGGTGCACTTGTGGTCTGCGAAGGAGGCAACTCAGTAACGCTCCGCCATGTTAACGATGTCATCGACGTCGATCTGTCAGTTCGTTTGGCAGGCATCGTCTTGAGCAACCCAGTGGTGGTGGCCTCGGGGACATTCGGGTTTGGAGCCGAGTACGAACCGTACGTTGATGTTTCGAAGCTCGGAGCGATCGTCACGAAAGGGCTCACGCTGCGGCCGCGTGACGGAAACCCTCCGCCCCGTGTCTGGGAGACGCCTTCCGGAATGCTCAACTGCATCGGCCTGCAAAACCCCGGCCTCGACGGCTATCTGAGAGATCACCTTCCAGCACTGAGATCGTACGGTATTCCAGTTATAGCGAACATCGCCGGCGATACGGTGGAGGAGTACGCGAAGTTGGCATCGGAGCTCGAGCGCCATGGAGGTGCCGATGCGCTTGAGATCAACATCTCCTGCCCCAACGTGAAGCGCGGCGGGCTGGCCTTCGGAGTGGATGCTTCGAGCGCTGCCGCGGTCGTGGCGGCAGTAAAGGACGCGACGTCCCTGCCTGTGATAGCGAAGCTGTCGCCGAACGTCACCGACGTCGTTCATATTGCTGCAGCCTGCAAGGAGGCCGGAGCCGACGCACTGTCGCTGATCAACACTCTGCTCGGAATGGCCATTGACGTGGACAGGAAGCGTCCGGCGTTGGGGAACCTGTTCGGCGGCCTTTCAGGACCCGCTGTACGACCTGTGGCTGTGAGAATGGTATGGCAGGTCTACGAAGCCGTCGATCTGCCGCTGATCGGCATGGGCGGAATCACCAAGGGAAGAGATGCGGTCGAGTTCATCCTGGCCGGCGCACGCGCAGTGGCTGTTGGCACCGGCAACTTCGTGGACCCGGCGTGCACTCTTCGCGTGATAGACGAGATAAGGGACTACATGATCCGAAACGGGTTCCGTACTGTCTCGGAGATGGTCGGCCTGGCCCACCGGCGAGAATAGGGGAAGACCTGGGCTATTGGAGGAAGACTTATGGCTTTGGGAAACCGTGCCGCAGGTTCTGCGACAACACGGGACAGGATTATACTCGCGCTGGACGTCTCATCCCTCGCCGACGCCTTGAGCTTAGTCAAGGCAACAAGGGAGTCGGTGGGCATGTACAAGGTAGGCATGGAGCTGTTCTACTCGGTAGGAATCCCGGGTCTCAGGGCGGTCATGAGCGAAGGCGTTTCTGTTTTCCTTGACCTCAAGCTGCACGACATACCCACCACCGTCGAGAGAGCTTCGCGTGTCCTGGCCGCCACCGGTGTGGCGATGCTCAACGTGCATTGCCTGGGCGGCCTGCGCATGATGAAGGCTGCCGCCGACGCGGTAGGCAGCCTTCAGGATGGGAGTGCTCGGCACGCGAAGGTCATTGGCGTGACCGTCTTGACAAGCCTGAGCCAGGATGAAGTCACTTCCGAGCTGGGAATCGAGAGGCCGCTCGTGGATCAGGTGACGGCACTTGCGCTCAACGCGAAGAAGGCAGGCCTCGATGGAGTCGTTGCTTCACCGTGGGAAGTGTCGTCGATCAGGAAGGCGTGTGGAGACGGATTTGCCATTGTGACGCCTGGCGTCCGTCCTCGCTGGGCAGGGGTGGACGACCAACGCAGAGTCACGACGCCGGGAGAGGCGATACGCAGCGGCGCAGACTACGTTGTCGTGGGCAGAGCTGTTACCCGCGACAAAGATCCGCGGTCTGCTGCAGCCAGAGTGCTGACGGACATAGAGGCGGAGTTGGGGGAATGTGAATGCTAGGCCAGTCGGCAGTCCTAGATATCCTGAGAGAGTGCGGCGCGTACCTTGACGGGCATTTCCGTCTGACTTCCGGCCTGCACTCGCCGCATTACATCGAGAAGTTCAGGGTGCTGGAGCGCCCCGAGTTCGCGGGTCTGCTCTGCAAGGAGCTCGCTCGCAGGTTTGAACAGGACCGTGTCGATGTCGTTCTCGGCCCTGCCGTCGGCGGGATCATCATTGCATACGAAGTAGCGAGAGTGCTAGGATGCAGGGCGATGTTCGCCGAGCGCGAAGGCGGCCGGCTGTGCCTTCGGAGGGGATTCGAGATCGGTGCAGGAGAGCGGGTGCTGGTGGTAGAAGACATCGTCACGACCGGCGGATCGGTCCTTGAAGTGATCGAACTGGTCGAATCGTCTCCGGGCGCGCTCGTCGGCATCGGTCTCCTTGTCGATCGAAGCGGCGGCCGCGTGTCCTTCAAAGCCAGGACGGAGGTCCTTGCCGCTCTCGATATTCCGACCTACAGCCCTGACGCCTGTCCGCTGTGTTCGGCAGGCATCCCCCTCACGCAGAGAGGGAGCCGGGGGCTTGGGCAGAGCTGACCGATCGAGGAAATCTCCCGGGCTGACATGAGCCTGAGCGGATATTTGCGTGAGTATCAACAGGTACTGGCGTGAGAGGAGTGCCAGATTTCAATGAGCAAAGCACATGTGGGCATAGTCATGGGATCGGACTCCGACCTGCCCGTGATGCAAGGTGCTGCAGACGTTCTGCGGCAGTTCGGCGTTCCGTTTGAGATGAGCGTGATATCGGCTCATCGGACACCGCACCGGGCTGCATCCTATGCAAGCACTGCAGAAGAGAGAGGGCTAAAGGTCATCATTGCGGGTGCAGGCGGGGCCGCACACCTGGCCGGCGTGATGGCGTCCTTGACGACCATTCCAGTCATCGGCGTGCCGTTGATGTCGCAACTGCAAGGAGTAGATTCGCTTTACTCGACCGTGCAGATGCCGAGCGGCGTGCCGGTCGCGACGGTTGGGGTGAACGCGGCGAAGAACGCCGCGCTTCTAGCGGTCGAGATCCTTGCGCTGGCTGATCAAGAACTGAGACGGAGACTTCGCGAACACAGAGAGAGCCTCGCTGCTGAGGTGGAGAGAAAGAACCGGAATCTCACCGAAGCCGGCTCAGGTCCGGCATTGCCTGATAGGGCCTAGTGCCGGCGAACATGTGGACAAGCGCCGAGCCTCCCCGCGCTGCAGCTGTCGTTTGCGTTTGTCCGCACCGGTGTGCTATAATCGAAGCGGGAAGAAACGTTGTGCGGCCGCCACGGTGCCGAGTGCGTCTCCGCAGTGGCGGTTGATTTGGGTGTCGGCTATGGCGTAGTGTTTCGGCATAGTGAGTGCCCGGTCTGGAAAGCGCATCTAGGGTTCCGCATCAGCGCTGCGATGAGCAGGGCTGTGGACTGGTCCGAGTGATGCGAGCCTCTCAAGGGGGAGGCTACACCGTAGAGGGACAAAAGCCCCGGCGGACAGGTTTCAGGTGACCTGACGCCGCGGGCTTTCGTTTTCCGGAGGTTGATGCAGCTATGGAGTCTGATGTCTTCTCCAATATCAGTCCACTGGATCACAGATACCTCGTCAGCGACCCGAAGCTTCACGCAGAGCTGTCCGATTACCTGTCGGAGGCTGCATTCATCAGGTATGAACTGAAGGTGGAGAGCGCACTCACTCGCGCACTCAGCAGAAGGGGTATTTGCCCGCCGGAGGTCGCAGACGAAGTAGAGACGGCCTGTCGAGTCATCAGTCCCGAGGAGGTGTACGCCGAGGAGCAGAAGACCAGGCACAACATAAGAGCCCTGGTCAACTGCATTCAGCGGAGGGTCAGCCAGGCGGCACGCCCTTACGTGCATTTCACAGCGACGTCTGTAGACATAATGGACACGGCCACCGCGCTTCGCTACCGGGACTTCTCAAAGAATGTGCTGCTTCCAGAGGGATTCGCCCTGCTCCAGACTCTCATAGACCTCGCACTTAGAGAGAAGGCAACCGTGCAGATGGGGCGAACTCACGGCCAGCATGCCGTGCCGATCACGTTCGGTTTCGCGATGGCGGAATACGTCGCAAGGCTTGGAAACCGCCTGGCAGCCATCGAACAGACTGCAGGCAACCTCAGGGGTAAGATCGCCGGGGCAGTAGGTGCGTATAACGCCGGCACGATACTGTTCGACGATGCGGACGCGTTCGAGCGCGAGGTACTGGCAGAGCTGGGCATGCTGCCTTCAGAGTACTCGACGCAGATCGTGATGCCCGAGTACGTGGCAGACTTCCTGCACGCAGCAGTGTCCGCCCTCGGAGTGCTGGCGAACCTCGCAGACGATATCAGGCATCTCCAGCGATCCGAGATCTCCGAAGTCGCCGAGCGATTCGAGCAGACGCAGGTAGGATCATCGACGATGCCGCACAAGAGAAACCCGTGGAATTTCGAACACGTCAAGAGCCTGTGGAAGGTCTTCATGCCGCGCATGATGACCGTCTACATGGATCAGATTTCCGAGCACCAGCGTGACCTGACCAACTCTGCATCAGGCAGATTCGTGCCAGAAGTGCTGGCAGGTCTTGTTTTGGCCCTTCGCAGGCTCAACACAGTCATGAGCAGAATCGTCATCGACTACGAGCGCATGGCTGCGAATGTCGATGCAACCAAGAACGATGTGATAGCCGAACCGCTGTACATTCTCCTCGCCGCATCGGGGCATCCAGATGCACACGAGGCTGTCAGGCTTCTTGCGATGGAGGCGAGGTCGCAGCGGGTTTCGATTAGGCAGCTGATAGACCGGAAGCCGGAGTACTCTGAATTCCTTCGCCGCTTGACTTCGGCCCAGAGACGGATCCTCGACTCCCCTGAAACATACATCGGCCGCTCTGTGGAGAGGACCGAAGAGATCTGCAGGCGCTGGCAGAGAGTGATAGATGAGAAAAGGCTCGCCGCCGACCGTTCGGCGACTTCGCGACAGGAAAGGGAAGATGTCACGCCATGACAACTCACAGGCTAGTAGCCGATGATATGGACATGATCGATGTGCCGCGTGAAGAGTGCGGCGTGTTTGCGGTGTATGGTGAGTCTGAATCCTTCGATGCTGCGGCGGTCACGCACAACGCGCTGTTCAGCCTTCAGCACAGGGGCCAGGAGAGTGCAGGGATCGTTGTATCGGATGGAGAGACGATTTCCGTGCACAAGGGAATGGGCCTCGTGAGGCAAGTATTCACAGAAGAGGACATCCGGAGCCTGAATGGACATCTGGCGATCGGCCACGTCAGGTACTCGACAGCGGGAGAGAGTCTGCTCGTCAACGCCCAGCCTATCCACGCAAGGTGCTCCCTTGGCCCGATTGCTCTCGCCCACAACGGCAACATCGCAAACGCGGCTGAGCTGATCAGCGAGTTGACCTCAGCCGGGGCTGTGTTCCAATCGACCTCGGACACAGAGATCATCGTCAACCTCCTTGCCCGTGCAGGCAGGCCCAGTATCGCCGAGGCGCTGCGTGAGGCGTGCCTAAAGATGACCGGCAGCTACTCTCTTGTACTGCTGACTCCCAACTCTGTCTCAGCCATAAGAGACCCGATGGGCAACAGGCCTCTGTGCCTTGGACGAATGGCCGGCGCGTATATGATAGCCTCCGAGAGCTGCGCCTTGAGTACGGTAGGGGCGAAGTTCCTGAGAGACATAGAACCAGGTGAGCTGGTGACCATAGATGCGGACGGACTGCACTCTGTCAAGCTTCTGGAGTCGAAGAAGCGGGCAGTGTGCGCCATGGAGTACATCTACTTCGCCAGGCCTGACTCTCAGATCGACGGCAAGGTCATGCATCTCGTCCGAAAAGAGATGGGAAGACAGCTCGCAAGGGAGAGCAAGATCGAGGCAGACCTGGTAATACCCGTTCCGGACTCAGGATGGTCCACAGCGCTCGGCTTTGCCGAGGCATCCGGAATCCCCATTGACATCGGGTTGAACGTGAACAGGTACGTCGGAAGGACTTTCATCCAGCCAAAGCAGGAGCTGCGCAACAGGGGAGTCACCCTCAAGCTGACGCCCATAGACGCAGTGATCAGAGGCAAGCGGATAGCCATAATCGACGACTCGATAGTGCGGGGCACTACCAGCAGCGTGCTCGTAAGCTTGTTGAGAGAGGCGGGCGCTTCAGAGGTGCACATGCTGATCAGTTCTCCGCCGTGGAGGTATGCATGCTACTACGGCATCGATGTGCCGGCCGCGAAGGAGCTCGTTGCCTCCTCTCACTCCATAGAGGAGATCCGCAGATTCATCAACGCTGACTCGCTTCACTACCTGTCGCTCGACGGCCTGTACGCGGCGATAGGCAGGCCGGCTGACGAGATCTGCGTGGCTTGCTTCACCGGCGATTACCCTGCAACGGATGCCAGTGGCGTGTGACTGTGTTAGGAGATGGAGGTGCTCGAGTGATTGGCGGACCGGTTCGTATTGGTGCTCTGGTTTCGGGGTCGGGAAGCAACTTGCAGGCGATCATAGACGCTGTGGAGTCAGGACAGATCAAGGGCGGCCTCGTTGTAGTGGTTTCGAGCAATGACCGGGCATACGCGCTGGAGCGTGCCCGCCAGCACGGGATCGCCACTGAGGTGGTGCGGTACGAGGACTTCAGCAGCAGGCGTGAGTTCTCGGAGCAAATAGCCCATGTGCTGACTGAGTATCGCGTAGATCTGGTTTGCCTGGCAGGTTTCATGCGCATACTCGACCGCGTCTTTTTCGAGCGGTACCACGGCGACGCGATGAACATCCATCCGGCGCTGCTTCCCGCGTTCGGCGGCAAGGGGATGTACGGTCATCTCGTGCATGAAGCGGTGATAGCGTCAGGAACTCAGTTCTCCGGGGCTACCGTGCACTTTGTCACAGAGGAATGCGATGTGGGGCCTATCATCCTGCAGGACATCGTGCGCATCGAGGATGACGATACGCCCGAATCACTGGCGGCAAAGGTCCTGCAAGTGGAGCACAGAATCTACCCGAAGGCTGTCGAGCTGTATTGCGCCGGACTGCTGACGGTCGACGGAATGCGCGTGCGTAGGAGGAGCGGACAGTGAGTTCGATGAGTTCAGGTCTGATGGAGACCACTGTGAAGGAAGTCCCATTGATGTCCCGCGGGAAGGTCCGCGACATCTATGATCTCGGCGAGGAACTGTTGTTTGTCGCTACCGACAGAGTCTCGGCGTTTGACGTCGTCTTCAACCAGCCGATCCCTGACAAGGGGAAGGTCCTGACCGGGCTTTCTGCGTTCTGGTTTGACTACACCAAAGACATTGTTCGAAACCATTTCCTGTCCGCAGACGTCTCCGACCTTCCTACTGACCTCGCGAGGTATAGAGATGAACTGGAAGGCCGCTTCATGCTAGTCAAGAAGGGCAAGGTGCTGCCGGTAGAGTGCATAGTCAGGGGCTACCTGGCCGGCGGCGGATGGGCGCAGTATAAGGAGAGCGGGGCAGTGTCCGGTGTCCGGCTGCCTGCAGGGCTCCTGAACTCATCGCGCCTGCCTGAACCCATTTTCACTCCGACGACTAAAGCTGATGCGGGTCACGACTTGCCGATCACCGTCAGTCAGATGGCGGACCTCATCGGCAAAGACCTGACCGATGAGATCATCGCAAAGAGCTTGCAGCTTTACGCAGCTGCGAGCCGAAGGGCTGAGGAGCGCGGCATCATAATCGCAGACACCAAGTTCGAGTTCGCAATGATCGACGGGATACTGCACGTTGTGGACGAGATCCTCACGCCTGATTCGTCCAGGTTCTGGGCCGCGGATACCTATGAGGCGGGCAGAAGCCAGGACAGCTTCGACAAGCAGTATCTGAGGGATTACCTTGAGAGTCTTGGGTGGGACAAGACGCCGCCTCCTCCGGTGCTCCCGGAGCATGTGATCAGCAGCACCAGGACCCGTTATCTGGAGGCCTACAGGCGGATCGTTGGCAGGGAACTCTGTTGAGATGGGAGTTGACGTTCTGTGAAGGTTCTTGTCGTCGGCGGAGGCGGAAGGGAGCATGCCATCGTATGGTCGATCAGCCGCAGCCCCAGGGTTGACCAGGTGCTCTGTACACCTGGGAATCCTGGTATAGCTGAGCTGGCTGAATGTGTCCAGGCGGCGGGTGGGAGTCCGGCTGCGATCGCCGAGCTCGCCGAGTCTAGACAGGTCGATCTGGTGGTCATCGGTCCTGAGGCCTATCTCGAGGCTGGAGTCGTAGACGAACTCATGGAGAGAGGCATCAGGGCGTTCGGACCCACGCAAGCCAGTGCGAGGATAGAGACGGACAAGGCATTCGCAAAGAGGCTGATGGAGGCCAAGGGCATTCCCACAGGTTCCTACAGGGAGTTTGACAATCCTGAGGACGCCAAGGCATACCTGAGATCACTCAGCCCCCCGATGGTGATAAAGCCCATTGGACTCACCGCAGGCAAAGGTGTCACGGTAGCCGGGTCGCTCAAAGAGGCCGAGCAGGCAGTCGATCTCGTCATGGGGGCCCGCGCGTTTGGAGACGCGGGAAGCCGGGTGATTGTGGAGGAGTACCTGACAGGAGAGGAAGCGACTGTGTTGGCGTTCTGTGACGGCAAGCGGGTGGTGCCAATGGTGCCTTCACAGGACCACAAGGCTGCGTATGATGGAGACACCGGACCGAATACCGGAGGCATGGGCGCGTATTCGCCCGTGCCGATCGTCGATGAAGACATGCAGCGCCGCGTGTATGAAGACATTCTGGTTCCGGCTGTCGAGGCATTGGCCGAGCTGGGCACTCCATTCGTAGGGGTTCTGTATGCCGGCTTGATGATCGGGCCGGACGGCCCGAAGGTGATAGAGTTCAACTCCAGGTTCGGCGATCCTGAGGCGCAAGTTGTCCTTCCGAGGCTTCGAACAGACCTTGTGGATGTGATGGAGGCGTGCATTGACGGCGAGCTCGATCGGGTCACTCTCGAGTGGCGCGACGAGAGCGCGTTGTGCGTCGTGATGGCGTCAGGAGGGTACCCTGGAGCGTACCAGACAGGCCGTGAGATCTCTGGCTTGGAGCGAGTCAAAGAGCTCGACGACGTCATTGTGTTCCATGCCGGCACTGCAGCCCGTGATGAACGTGTTGTGACCGCGGGTGGCCGGGTGTTGGCCGTTACCGCGTTGGGGACGACCTTGCGGGAGGCGGCCGAGCGCGCTTACGAGGCTGTGCATGCCATACAGTTTGAGCGGGCCCACTACCGGACCGACATAGGGCACCGAGCTTTCGAGAAGCAGAACTGACGTTGCGCTCCGAGGAGACATGCAGCAGTGCTCGACGTTCAGCACCTTCAGAAGACCTGTGGCACGCAGGTAGTGCTGAGAGATGTGAGTTTTCAGGTCGCCGACGGCGAGAAGGTCGGCCTGATCGGGAGAAACGGATCCGGGAAGACGACGGTGCTCAATATCGTATCAGGTGTAACTCAGACAGACTCGGGCACTGTGATCTGCAGCAGGGGGCTGTCCATAGGGTATCTGAGTCAAGGCCTGTTGCTGACCGAACGCGTTACCGTCTACGAAGAGGCTCTCTCCGTCTTTGCCCACCTTATTGACATGGAACGCGAGATCGCCGAGCTGGCCGAGGCCATCTCCGGTTCTTCCAAAGGAAGCGAGTCTCAGGACACGCATGACCTCGCCCGGCGGCTCGCGTCGCTCGAAGAGCGGTTTGAGTCTGCCGGGGGGTACCGTTTTCGCAGCCAGACCAAGGCGGTGCTCTCAGGCCTTGGGTTGGGCGAGAGCAGACTGACTCAGCATGTCTCCAGCCTGAGCGGCGGAGAGAAGGCGCGCCTGAGCCTGGCCAAGCTCCTGCTCACTGAGCCCGACTTGCTCCTCCTCGACGAACCCACCAACCACCTCGATGTCTCCTCTGTTGAGTGGCTTGAGTCGTTTCTGGCCAGGTACAAGGGGTCTGTCTTACTCGTCTCACACGATCGCTACTTCCTCGATCGGGTCGTCAGCAAGATCGTGGAAATAGACAGAGGCGTGGCAAACTCCTTCCCCGGCAATTACACCAAGTATGTGCAGCTTAAGAGCGAACTGCTGTCCCGCCAGCTGAAGGAATGGGAACTCCAGCAGCGCGAGATCGAGAGGCGCCAGGAGATCATCGACCGGTTCATGCAGTACGGCCTCAACTTCCACAAGAAGGCCAAGAGCAAGGCCAAACTGCTCGAGAAGATCGAGCGAGTAGAAAAGCCCGAAATACAGGACTCAATGCACGTGAGGGTGGCGGGCCGCAGAAGTGGAGAACAGGTGCTGCTGGCCGAGGGCATATGCAAGTCGTTTGGGGCCAGGACCGTCCTTCGCAACGCGGGACTGCGGCTGATGAGGGGCGATCGAGTCGCTGTGCTCGGTCCGAACGGCTCAGGGAAGTCGACGTTCCTGCGAATACTCGCCGGCAGGATGAAGCCCGACAGCGGCTCTGTTAGGTACGGAACGGGTGTGGAGCTTGGTTACTATGATCAGGAACCCCGGGATCTGAGACCTGACCGTGATGTGCTGACGAACTTCATAGACTCCACAGGCATGACGCCCGGTGAGGCGAGAAACCTGCTTGCGGCGTTTCTATTCAGAGGCGATGACGTCTACAAGCTGGCGAGCGATTTGTCCGGCGGAGAGCGGAGCAGGCTTAGGCTGGCAATAGTGCTGGCTCGAAACCCCAATCTGATCCTGCTTGATGAGCCGACCAATCACCTGGACATACCTGCGATCGAAGCTCTCGAGGCTGCGCTGAGCGACTTCGACGGGACACTGCTGTTCGTCACACACGACCGGTACTTCGTGGAGAAGATGGCTGGGCGAATCATCGAGCTGGTTGACGGAGAACTGGTTGATTACCACGGCGGATACAGCTACTACCTGGAGAAAAGAGCTTCAAGGGTTGAACCCGGCGCTGCCACTGACCGGCGACCAATCGAAGAAACGAGAGACACGAAATCGGCCGACAGTCCATACGAAGCGCAGAAGGCGCTTCGATCAAAGCGGGCGGAGCTGTCCAGAGCCCGGGAGCGTCTCGTCAACGCCGAGAGCGCAGTCTCTCAGCAGGAGCGGGAGGTCGAACACCTGACGGAAGAACTCTCGCAACCCTCCGTATACGGCGATCCCGAGCGCTCTCTCGAGACGACCGAACGTCTGTCGGAGGCGCAGCGAGAGCTGGAACGCCTTATTCAGGAGTGGGAGTCCCTCTACCAGGAACTCGAGAGACTGGAGTCCGAAGTGCAGGAGATGGAGGAGAGAGTTCGATACCTCAACGAATGCTCATGACTTAGGCCTACACCTGGGATTTCCCGTATTCGCAGATATCAAGAAGGATGCACGCTTGGCACTTCGGCTTGCGGGCAGTGCAGATCGTCCGGCCATGCCTTATCAGCATGAGAGAGATCTCGATCCAGGCATCTTTGGGCAGCAGCTGCTTCAGGTCTGCCTCTATCTTCAGAGGATCTTTGTTCGACGTCAATCCCAGCCTGGCCGAAAGGCGCTTTACGTGTGTATCCACGGCGATTCCTGAAGGGATGCCGAACGCGTTGTTCAGAATCACATTTGCCGTCTTCCGGCCTACGCCCGGCAGCGACTGAAGCGACTCGAGGTCCTCGGGGACCTTCGAACCGAACCTGTCGCGAAGCTGAGCAGCTGCGTTCTTCAGGTTTCTCGCCTTGGTCCGGTACATGCCCGCGGATTTGATCATGTTCTCAATCTCGTCGATGTCAGCCTCCGCCATTTCATCGGGGGTGCGGAACCTGCGAAAGAGCGCGGGAGTTATCTGATTCACCCGCTTGTCCGTACACTGAGCTGAGAGTATGGTCGCAACGAGTATCTCAAACGGCGTCCTGAAGTCCAGCGCAATCCTCGTGTTGGGGTATTCGTCCTTCAGCCGCCTGTATATCTCAAGTGCTTGTCTGCTTTGAGACTTCCTCAGGCCAGTCTTGTCTGACATCGTGCTAGCCGCCTCCTCATGGTCGAGTGCACTGTTGAAGCTATGAGCTTCGCATTGATCTGAGCTTTTCGATGATATCACAAGCCGTCAGGCAGTTTAGGACATCGGCCGTCGACAGCCAGCCCTTTCGTCCGATCGCCACTCCGTACCGAAAGTTCTCTATGCCCCTGGTATCGTGTGCGTCAGGGTTGATCGAAACCGGGATTCCCAAGCGCTTGGCAACAATGCAGTTGCGCCAGTCGAGGTCCAGTCTGTGCGGGTCTGCGTTCAGCTCGACAGCCTTGCCCTCTTCGGCCAGCGCTTCCAGCACTGCCGCGAGATCTATCTGATAGGGTTCTCTGCTTAGGAGCAGGCGTCCGGTCGGGTGGCCGAGTATCGACAGATACGGGTTTCGTATTGCACTGATCACCCTGGCCGTCATGTCGTCACGAGACATGGAAAATCTGCTGTGAACAGAGCCGATTACGAAATCGAGTATGGCCAACGTATCGTCATCGTAGTCGAGGTTTCCGTCCGCCAGGATGTCAGATTCAATCCCGTGCAGTATCTTGATGCCCGTGAGCCTTGACTGGACCTCCAATATCTCGTCATGCTGTTTTCGAAGGTCCGACTCGGACAGGCCGTCGGCGTAGAACGCGCTGCGGCTGTGATCGGCTATACCCACGTACTCGTATCCTTGCTCGAGGCAGTATCTCGCAATATCCTCTATGGTATTGCTGCCATCGCTGTAGTTCGTGTGAATGTGCAGGATGCCTTTGATGTCCGATTCCTCCAGAAGCCGGGGAAGCTTGCCTTGCGCTGCAAGTTCGATTTCACCCCTGTCCTCCCGCATCTCTGGCGGGACATAGGTGAGGCCCAGTGCAGAGTAGATCTCCTCTTCACCGGCGAACTCACGATCAGCGGAGAGCGCTTCAGGCGAGAGCCTGAGGCAAGCATCTACATGACCCTGACTGCCGGTCAGAAGAAACAGACTCTGTGCAGAAATGCTGGGAGGCCGAACGTGGATGACGACCCGCGCACCCTTGAATCCCGCCGAAGCGCTGTAGGTCAAATCGCTGCGGCCGGCACAGCCTATCCGTTCGCAGTCAGGCATATCAGCAGGTTGGACCGGGCCGTCGGCGACCTTCTCGAATGCCCGGGCGATGTCGGCCGCTCTGTCTGGGTCAGCGGCACCGGCCAGGATCTCGATTGCGTCGACGGTCTCACACCTGCGGCGGACCGCTCCGACAATTTCTAGCGATATGTCGGGGGAGTCTGTGTGCGCTGAGTCTGTGCGCGCGAGGCCTGGACCGTGACTGGACAGATTGGCGGCAAGGTTTTCAATGAACTCATCTGCGATCTGCAGAGCTGCACTGAGCAGCAGACGGCCTTCGTTCCTGCGCAGCGTCTCTATGCCGTTCCTGATGCTCGACTGCAGCTTCTCGCCGAACCCCTCTAGCGACAGCAGCCGGCCCTGTTTGCAAGCGTCGCCAAGCTCGTCGAGTGTGTCTACCCCGAGCTCACGCCAGAGCTTCTTCACGCGCTTCGGGCCCAGCCCCGGGATTGACAGCATCCGCCACACGTCAGGCGGTATCTCGTTTAGCAGCTCGCTGAGGAGAGCAGAAGTGCCTGTCTCAACGATGTCACTGATCGACGCCGCCACCGACGAGCCTACGCCCTTGATCTCTGCGAGCCTGCCCTCGCGAGCCAGCTGGTCAACCGGATCCTTGTACGACGACACAACGCGAGCGGCTGAGGAGTACGCCCTCGCTCTGAACGGATTGTCGCTCAGAAGCTCCAGTGCTACAGCTATGCTCTCGAGAATATCTGCTATGTCTCTGTTACTGATGCTCAACGGTCCGCTCCTGTATGAGAGTGAGTCACGGTTTCTTTCGGCACATGAGACCTAACACCTGCCACTGCCCGACGGGTGAATCATTTGTGGCGTGCAGGACATCGGCGAGGCGAGGGAGAAACAGACTCCCTGACCGCCAAGAATACGCCTGGGCGGTCAGGAGAGAATAACCTAACGGACCCAGAGGAGGTTGATCCTATGAAGGCATTTGTCGATAAGGACCTGTGCATCAGCTGCGGCCTGTGCGTTCAGACATGTCCTGACGTCTTCAGCTGGGACGATGATGACAAGGCAGAGGCCATCGATGACGAGGTTCCCGAGGAACTCGAGGCGGACGTCCAGGAAGCGGCAGACGGGTGCCCGACTGATGCCATAAGCGTTCAGGACTAGTCGCTGCCGATATCTGTGGCATCCACGTCACGTCCATAGGCTGTCCACGTCGACGTTGAGCAGAGACGCCATCAGCCTTGCCTTTGCACCGGGCTCGATCGTGTCGATGTGATTGATAAGCCCTCTGACAGTGGCGCGTTTGGATTTGCCCTCGTAGGGGCACTGGTTGGCGACCCACGGGAGCCCATAGTGACTGGCGGCTCTCTGGATCGCCTCCTTGCGCACCAGAATGAGCGGCCGGATAAGAGTGATGCCCGTCCGGTCCAGGTACGACAAGGGCTTCAATGTCGCAATTCTGCATTCGTACATCATGCAGAGCAGGAGCGTCTCTAGAGCGTCGTCTGAATGGTGGCCGAGAGCGGTTTTGTTGCACCCCTTGGATTTGGCGAGGGTATTGAGCGCGCCGCGGCGTAGATTCGCGCACAGCGAGCATGGACTCGTATCCGCAGAGCGCGCCTCAAGCACCTTTGCGATCGGCGCCTGCGCGACATGGAGTTCCACTTCCGCCAGGCTGCACAGGGTCTCCAGCATTCGGGCGTCAACGCCGTAGCCGGCGTCAACGTGGAGGCCGACCACCTCGAAGGAAACGGGTGCGCGCTTGCGCAGCGAGGAAAGGGCGAACAGCAGAGCAGCGCTGTCTACGCCTCCGGACAGACCCACGCCTATCCGGTCGCCGTCCTGAATCAGGTTGAACCGCTTGATTGCTTTGGTGATCGGTTGCCAGAAGTGCTTCCTGAGGTACTGAGTCGCTCGATCCATCATTGACATGCTCACTGTTCCCAGCGGAGTTCGGCACGGTCAGCAGCCGATGGGCCGGTCCTGGCCGCCTCGGACAATGACCGCCCTGGAACAACAATAGCACCAGACTCGCACTGTTGCAACTTCCATGGTGATATGATGGGGGGATTCGGCGTGTTTCAGAAGGGTCTAAAGGTGGGCGTCGTCGGTTCAGGCATGGTGGGGTCATCGTTTGCGTACGCCTTGATCATCACTGGACTCGCAACGGATATCGTCCTGGTGGACGCCAATCGGTCTCTGGCGGAGGGCCACGCGATGGACCTCAGTCACGGAGTGCCGTTCGTGCGGGAGGTAGAAGTGATCGCCGGATCCTATGACGACCTCGCAGGGTCTGATATTGTGGTCGTCACAGCAGGATCAGCGCAGAAGCCAGGCGAGACCAGGTTGGACCTTATCAAGAGGAATGTAGACGTGTTCAAGGACATCATCCCGAGAATAGCCGAGGCTGCGCCGCACTGTATCCTGATTATTGTGACCAATCCCGTAGACGTGATGACACATATAGCCATCAAGCTCTCGGGTTTCGACAGCCACAGGGTCATCGGCACAGGTACGCTACTCGACAGTGCGAGGTTCAGATATCAGTTGAGCCGCCACTGTGAGATCGATCCAAGGAACGTCCATGCGTACATCATCGGTGAGCACGGCGACAGCGAAGTCCCAGTATGGAGTCTTGCAAATATCGCGGGGATGAGACTGACGGAGTACTGTCCTGCCTGCCCCAGAACTTGCCCTAATCACGTCAAGGAGGCGATTTTCGACGAAGTCAAGAACGCAGCCTACCATGTGATCGGCAAGAAAGGCGCAACGCATTGGGCGATCGGGCTGGCGATGGAGTCGATCGTCAAAGCTGTGGTGCGGGATGAACGCTCGGTGATGACCGTATCTACTCTGCTCGATGACTACCTCGGTGTCAGCGGAGTGTGTCTGAGCGTGCCTGCGCTGGTCGGGCGTGAGGGAATACTGCGCACCTTTGAAATCAAGCTCTCTGACGCCGAGATGGAAGCCTTCCACGCGAGCGCCGCCGTGATCAGACAAGCCATGGAGAGCATCGACCTATAGCCGTTGACAACCCACATACCTGTAGCTATAATGGTATCTGTCAGTCCGCCGACTGACAAATGCTTGAATAGCTTGACTAGCCCGGGTGGCGGAATTGGCAGACGCGCACGTTTGAGGGGCGTGTGGGGCAACCCGTACCGGTTCAAGTCCGGTCCCGGGCACCATCTTATTGACAGACTAATGCTACGGCACGTCCGGCAAGGTAGAAAACGCTGGACAAGGTTTCGTAGCTCTTTTTTTGTGGGGCTGCGGTGATTTTGAGGTGTCAGCCGCTTCTGCACATGCGATGAGCTGACGGGATCCTCTTGGGCTGAATCACTCTAGACAAGGGAGGATTCCTGGAACATGGTGTAGAATGCTCCACTAGAAAACACTGGAGAAGACGATTGGTATGGAGAAGCTGAGGAATCTTATCGTATTCTTCATCCGTCACTTCCCACGATTCGTAACCCGAACCGAACTCGTCAAGTTGATATACCTGTTTGAGTATCAGCAAGTCCAAATCCGGGGGCGCCAGTACAGCGAAGTGAGCTTCGTTCGCGACAAATACGGCCCTTTTTCTCCGTCCATCCTTGAGGAAGCCGAATTCCTTTGTTCGACTGGTGTGATTAGCTGCACTCGTCATGATATCGACTCAGATTGCATACTGTACGAGTATGTCATTTCAGATTCCTCCCGAGCAGCTCAGTATGATTTGCCCGAGTGGGAAAAGAGGACGGCTCTTGCTCTAGTAGACGCCACGTCAAGACTGAGCCTGAAGCAGATAAAAGAACTTGCGTATTCTACTCCCCCCATGGATGAGATCCTTGCTGAAGAGGCAGAATTAGGATACACTGTTCTTCCCAGGAGGATCAATATGGAAAAGGGCAAGACCCCGAAGAAGTTTACCAGAGGCGAACTTGCCGCTGCTAAGTGCCGCTTGGATGCCAGCCCAGATCGAGGCTCTGATGAGGAGTATTTCGCGGCACTCCTTGAGACCTACAGAGAGTTCGAAGACCTTCGGCGGAGGGCTACAGAATGCCTTCTCCAGAACTAGAACCGTATCCGTTTCCGGCAGCTATCTTCGTCAATAGGGAAGTTGAGTTTGGACAGGTGTATTTGGTCAGCGACCGCCTGATCAGCATACCAGATGCCGATAGGGTTAGGGGCACAAGGACTTATCATGATCACAGGCGGGTCGTGATTGTGCAAAATGATCGTACGAACTACACGACGTTCCCTACAGTCTTGGTTGCTCCGTTAACTAGTCGGACTGATGTCAAGCGTCGTCATGACATTGAGCTCTTTCCCGAAGAAGAAAAAGCCATAAGCAAGCCTGTACTTATTCGACTCAAACTGATGCAACCGATTCTACGCGCTGACCTCGGCGACTACCTAGGAGTGCTGTCCGACTCCAAGCAAGCAGAGATCATGCAAGCAATCCTGGAGATCTTCGGGGCATCAGATGACTGAGAGAAACGGGCAACTATTTGAGGCCCGGCTTTACGAAGGCCGGGCCCTTTGTCTTTCGCAAGTGTGTAACTGGTATAGTCTCCGGCGACACGAGGAGTGGCAGATACACCGTGCTCCGTACCAGATACTAAGTGCGTTAGGAGTTCTCGGACTGCTCAAGGAGGGTGAAGCCGATGTCGGGCGAGACAGTGAAGGTGGCAACCATCGAGAACGAGATCGAGGCAGGGCTGCTCGGTTCGGTGTTGGTTGAGAGGTCAATCCCTCACACGCTCAGGTCTTACCGTGATTCAGCCTATGATGGGATATACCAGGTCCAGAAGGGCTGGGGCGCAGTGTACGCTCCGGCAGACTACAAGGAGGAAATCCTTGAGATCCTGGCGGACATCCGGCGTGAGCCCGCAGGCTGCGAACCATCAGAGGAGTCAGAGCAGATCGGTCAGACCATCGGCGATGGCCAGTACTCCGAACAGGGCGAAGACACCCGCTGACACCCATTTGACTGCCCGCTCAGGCAGACGCCGATGTGCGAGCGTCCCTATGGCGATTGCCAGCGCGGCCGCGAGCCCCATGCCCAGACTCGACCCAGCCCATACGGAGAGGAACTCACCTGAGTCGGCTGCGAGTGCGAGGGCAGTGAGTTGAGTCTTGTCGCCGAGCTCTGCCAGGAAGAACGCACTCCCGACTGCCAGGAAGCAGGGGAGCCTGTCGTTGACGGTGCATGCTTCGTCCTTGCACCGGTCACGCAGAGTCCACGCTGCGAAACCAAGAAAGGCCACGCCTGACACAAGCCGCACCAGCGTCACAGGGAGCGCCTCGCCAATGATCGTTCCACCTGCCACGGCCACGAGATTAGTCGTCAAGATGCCAAGGCACACTCCCAGGATCACTTGCACCACAGGATATCTGCTGGCAAGCGCCAGAGCCATCAGCTGCGTTTTGTCTCCCATTTCCGCGAGGGTTATCATCAGTAGAGCTGAGGTGAATGCTTCCATGCACGAGCCCCCCAACATGCCGAACAGCCGCATTCTAGCACTGTGGACATGCCCTGTCAACGAGACCGGCGGAACGGGCTCTTTAGCATGGGTTTCTTTAGTGCCGCTGCAGACCATGGGCTTGCAATATCCAGTCTGTGTCGAATTATGTCAAACTAGAACAGATTACGTCGAAATTCAGAGCTTGTTGTAGAGAGAAGTTGGTAATCATGACTGATGTATGCAGGTGACAATGATGGGAGATATATGAGGAACGCGGCTGCGTGTCCTCATGATACCAGCTGTGCTATAATGCTTCTGTATAGTATACCTTAGGGAGAGGGGAATATCGGATGAAGTCAACAGGAATAGTCAGAAAAGTGGATGAACTAGGCCGAGTCGTGCTGCCGATTGAGTTGCGAAGAACCCTGGGGATCGCCGAAAAAGATCCCATGGAGATATACGTCAACGGCGAAGAGGTGATCCTCAAGAAGTACGCTCCGGATTGCGTCTTCTGCGGCAACGCGAGTGACATCAAGCAGATCAAGGGCAAGAACGTATGTGCAGCATGCCTGCAGGAGATCGCGGCGCAGGCGAAGAGGTAAGAGCACCAGATGGGCATCACAATGAGCGCCGAGCCGTCAGGCTCGGCGTTCCTGCATCTTGGCGAAAGCTGGTTCGGTGGCTCCGTCGCAGGTCAAATCAGCGTCAGGGCTCGATATCGTCAAACAGTGAAGGATGGCCTTCCCGGCCTGCAGACAACGCCAATGACACCCTGGCCACCGCGTCGTCGAAGTAGTTCTCGTCCAGCTCGAAGCCTATGAATGCCTTCCTCAGGCTCAAGCAGGCCATAGCCGTATTGCCTATGCCCAGGAATGGGTCCATCACGAGCCGGCAGCGCTCGAGTCCGTGCAGCTTGATGCACATCTCCGGCAGCCTGGGCGGAAACGTAGCCGGGTGGGGGCGCTCCTTTTGCCGGTTCTGGATAGTCTTGTACGGGATGAACCACGTATTGCCTCTGCACCGAAGATCCTGGGTGGCTGACTCCCATCGTCCGATGTTCGATTTGTCCTGATACGGCACACCTACCGCCAGTCTGTCAATGGGCGTCTTGCCATGCTTCGTGAAGTGGAACACGTACTCGTGACAGTCGTTCAGAAACCGCTCGCTGGTGATGGGCTTGTAGTGACCTACGGATATGTCGTTGCTCAGCTCTACTTGCTGTCCGACCGAGTCCCTGTCGATCGATATCGCCTTTATCCAATGGATGACATTCTGCAGGCTGAAGGTGTCTCGCAGCGTAAAGGCGACCTCCCATGGGATCCATGGATCGGTGGGTTTGCCTCCCATGTTGAGGAAGAGCGACCCGTCGGCGGACAGGCGGCTGTGCACGGCTTTTCCCCATGAGCGAAGCCAATCCAGATAGGTCGGTCTGTCGATCGTATCATCATAGGTGCTGTAGGACACACCTATGTTGTACGGAGGTGACGTGACGACGACATCGACGCTCTCGGGTTCGACCAGAGACATCATGCCTTCCATACAGTCCTGGAGCACCAGCCGAATGCGGGTTGCCCCATCGTCGCACATGAAGCACTGTTCCCTGAACGAATCACTCATCTGCGTGCCCCCTCCGTGCGCTGAAGCCAGGCCGATTCGGGACCGGCCCGGGCGGATCAGGGTTGTCCCTCCATGGGTATTATAGCACACGGCGGTCTTTCGGGTGGCGATAGAGGAAACACATGGCGGCCAGAGAATCAATAGAGAGGTAATGATCTCGATTCCGGAGGAGAAGGGAGAGACGACATGAAGCTAGACCAATTCCTGGAGAGGCTCTGTACTTCGTCCGGGGTATCAGGAAGAGAGCATCTAGTCTCGTCTGTTGTGTCAGACTTGTTTACGTCCGGCGAAGCAAGAGGCTGGGCGACGGAGATACGGAGCGATGCCCTTGGGAACCTCGTGATACGTAAGGCCGGAAGCTCTCCTTCGGCGCCGAAGGTCATGTTCGCGGCTCACATGGACGAAATCGGCCTGATTGTGACCGAGGTCAAGGACCAGTTCGTGCGATTCGACTCGGTCGGAGGGATAGACGTGCGGGTTCTCCTCGGCCAGGAGGTCGTAGTCCATGGCAGGCGTGATGTACCCGGCATCATTGGTGCCAAGCCACCCCACATTCAGGACGAGAATGAGCGCAACAGCTCCGTCAAGATCGAAGACATGGCGATCGACACAGGGCTGCCGGCAGACGAACTGGCAGCGCAGGTGAGTGTGGGTGACTTCATTAGCATAAAGCGGGATTTGACCGCCCTGAGGAACTCGCACTGGAGCGGAAAGGCTCTGGACGATCGAGCGGGTGTAGCTGCGCTGATCGAGTGCCTCCGCAGGTTGGAGGGTTATTCGCATGCCGCTGACGTCTACTGCGTCGCGACGGTGCAGGAAGAGGTGGGTCTCCGCGGAGCCCTTGTGAGTGCATTCGGCATTGATCCAGATGTGGGGATTGCCATCGATGTCACCCACGGAAGCATGCCCGGTCTCGACGACAGCGAGGCGTATGAGCTTGGGAAGGGTCCTGTGCTGGCGATTGGGCCCCAGGTTCATCCCCGAGTTCTGGAAAGGCTCAAAGCTGCAGCCGATGAGGCCGGCGTGAGGTATCAGACTGAGCCGAGCCCGAACCCGAGAGGAACGGATACCTATGCGATACAGATGGTCAGAGACGGCGTGCCGACCGGGCTCGTATCGATACCGCTGAAGTACATGCACACCTCGGTCGAGACCGTGTGCTTGAAAGACATACAGGAGACTGGACGTCTGCTCGCACAGTTCGTCATCAGCCTGGATTCTGATTTCGTGGAGGGATTGAAGTGCTGCTTCAAGAGCTGAGCAACCTCGATGGCGTTTCCGGCCGTGAGGACGAAGTCAGGTCCTACATCTATAGGAAGGCCTCGGCACTGGCTGACGATGTGTACTTCGATGCTATGGGCAGCCTCATCGCTGTGAAGGGACGCGACAAGAGGGGTCCCGCCGTCATGATGGCCGCTCATATGGATGAGGTCGGACTGATGGTGACGAGCATCGACAAATCCGGTCTGCTGAAGATCGACACAATCGGCTCGATCGACCACAGAGTGCTCGTATCAAAGACTGTCAGGGTAGGCAAAGACAAAGTGCCGGGAGTCATCGGCGCAAAACCGATTCACCTGCAGGAACCTGATGAGCAGAAAAAACCGCTGAAGGCCAAGTCGTTGTATGTCGATATAGGTGCCAAGGACAAGGATGACGCTGAGAAGGTTGTCTCGCGTGGAGACGTGGCAGCGTTTGACACGAAAGCGGGCGTCTTCGGCCAGGGGTGCTTCAAGGGAAAAGCTTTGGACGACAGAGCGGGATGTTCGGTGCTCCTCAGGCTGTTGGAGATGGACTTCGACCTCCCTGTGTACTTCGCCTTTACGACACAGGAGGAGATCGGAGCCAGAGGAGCGCGCACGGCCGCGTACTCGATCAAGCCATCGCTTGCGCTCGTGTTCGAGGGCACGTCTGCGGGCGACGTGGCCGACGCAAAGGAGCACAAGCAGTCCACAAAGCTAGGGAAGGGACCCGCGATCACCTTCATGGACCGCTCGGTCGTGGTGAACAGGCCGCTCTTCACACGGTTGATAGAGGTAGCCGAGTCCGAGGGAATACCTCATCAGCTGCGGCAGATGACCACCGGAGGAACTGACGCCGGACCCATATCCCTATCTCGAACCGGAGTCCCTGCCGGAGTCATTTCTGTGCCGTGCCGGTACATACATTCACCTGTATCCGTGCTCAATCTGACCGACTTCGAGAACACAGTCAAGCTGGCTTCAGCTGTTTTGCGAAGTATTGCTACGAGGGGGTTGCCCAGTCAATGAAAGACCTGGTGAAAAGACTCACTTCCATTAGCTCGCCTTCCGGCTTCGAAGATGAGATCCGGGAAGCGATCAAGAGCGAGGTCAAAGACTACTGTGATGAGATCCGAGTCGATGCTCTGGGCAATCTCATCGCCGTCCGCCGGGGAACTGGCCCGAAGATCCAGTTCGCCGCGCATATGGACGAAATCGGGATGATCGCCACAGACATAGACGAGAAGGGCTTCGTGCGGTTCAGCAACGTAGGAGGGGTTTCGCCGCACAGACTCTTCGGCCAGCGGGTCAGGTTCACCAATGGAGTCGTCGGCACTATCGGGATGGAGAAGCTCGATGACATCAAGGAACTGAACCTCGACAAGCTGTTCATAGATATCGGCGCGACCAGCAGGGAATCCGCACAGGAACTGATCTCAATAGGGGATTGTGCGACATACCTTCACGGCTTCGACGATCTTGGCCAGAGAATCGTGGCCAAGGCGATGGACGACCGTATAGGATGCGCAGTCTTGATAGAGGCCATGCGCCGCACAGAACAGTGCCAAAGCGAGGTCTATTGCACGTTCACCGTTCAGGAAGAAGTGGGGCTGAGGGGCGCTGCGACCTCGGCATTCGGGATAGACCCGGATCTGGGGATAGCCATCGACGTGACGGGGACAGGCGACACTCCCGAGTCGCGCAGAATGGCCGTTTCTCTCGGGAAAGGCACTGCCATAAAGGTGAAGGACCAGTCGGTGATCGCACATCCGAAGGTTAAACAGCTCTTGGTCGATCTCGCAGAGCGGAACGGAGTACCTTACCAGCTGGAGGTTCTGACAGCCGGCGGCACGGATTCAGGTGCGATTCACCTCACGCGGGACGGTGTTCGATCGGGGGTCATCTCGATTCCCTCGAGGTACATCCACTGTCCGTCGGAGATGGTCGACATGATCGACGTCGAGGCGTCTGTGAAGCTGGTGAGCCTCGTGATGTCGGCTGACATATCAGAGGCTCTGCAGTAGCGAAGCACGAGTGAGATAGGTTGACACTAGTGGAGCAGATTGACACCAGTGCGGTGAGACAAGCGAGGAGGGACTAGAGCACAAAGTACCTGACGCCTTCCTGTTCGTTGGCAACTGCTAGCTAATCGTGTATAATATGCATGAGAATGTGCGGGGCGGGGTGAGCAGTGTGATTTTCCACCTGACAGATGAAGAGATCAACCGCATATGCAAAGCGTGTTCTGCTTACGGCGCAGATGGCACGTGTAGCCATAACAACGGTGAGCTGGTGATCAATATCAAGCGCTGCAACAAGTGGAATGCGTTCTATGGCGGGAAGCCGTGCGTCCGCAAGTAGGCGCTTTCCCGTTGGACAACCACCCTTCACACGCCGAACTGCTTACTTTGAACTGGAGGAGACCCAATTGGCAACAACCGCTGAGACAAGACTGAGCCACGCCACTAACATAATTCCGCCTCGAACGAGTGAGAGCTTTAATCGCGCCGCGTGCCACGAGTGCAAGACTTCGTGCCAGTCGGCATGCAAGACGTCCTGCACTGTGGGCAACCAGCCCTGTGCTCGCACGCAGTAGGGATCACAAGTGTATCCAAGCCTTTCAAAAGGCGGGGCGCCTCTGAGAGAGGCTAGAGACCCGTTCTGGCATGTGTTCACATTCCTGGGCACTCGGTATCTGTATGACGTTGAATCTGGAGCGCTGCACCGGGTCGACGATGTGTTGTCCGAGATCGTCGACCTTTTTGGTGTGTACCCGCTTGCGAGCATCGTTGGTTCGATGAGAGGCCGATATGACGCAGAACTGGTTGTGAGCGCCCATCGAGACCTGGAGACTATGCTGGAGCAAGGGTTGCTCACGCCGATTCCGCGAGATGCCGGCGTCGCGGACAGCGAGTCTCTCGTCGGCGCGCCTGACACTGAGTCCACAACTCCCCGCGCTCGATCGAATGACCGTCCTCTGAAGGCCGTCTGCCTGCATGCAGCCCACGCCTGCAATCTCGCGTGCTCGTACTGCTTCGTCGCAGACGCGTGGCGGCGAAGGCAGGGCGGCTCGCAGCCGCCGTTTGGCGATGCGGCCCTGATGCCGCCAGAGGTGGGGAAGGCGGCCGTCGATCTCATGATTCGCGAGTCGGGAGCAGTCAAGCAGCTGGAGGTCGATTTCTTCGGCGGAGAGCCGCTTCTGAACTTCGACTCGGTGGTCCAGATCGCCGACTACGCGCTCGAGGCGGCCGCGAGAGCAAACAAGAGCGTCCACTTCAGCCTCACGACAAACGCGGTCGGCATCACCCCGGAGATCGTCGAATACATGGACCGGATGCACTTCAGCGTCATACTCAGCATCGACGGGCGCCCGGAGACGCATGACAGATGGAGAAGGTTCCCTGACGGAACGAGCAGTCACGCGCGGGTAGCGGCCGGCATCTCTGAGTATCTTGAACGTACAGGCGTCAGGGATTACTACGTCCGCGGCACGTATACAAGAGCCAACCTTGACTTCGCCAAGGATGTCGCTTACCTCTTGGGACTTGGAATCGACCGCATCTCGATGGAGCCGGTAGTGGGATCGCCTGAATCCGAGTATGGAATCGGGACGCACGATCTCCCGGCCGTGCGCCGGGAGTACGAATTGCTGGTGACCGAGTATCGCAGTGCTCGGCGTGCAGGCCGCCCGTTTGAGTTCTTCCACTTCAACCTTGGAGCGCTCACGGGTCAGTGCCATGAGAGGCGCCTCATGGGGTGCGGTGCAGGGAACCAGTATCTGGCGGTGACGCCTTCAGGAGACCTGTATCCCTGTCATCAATTCGTCGGCGACACCGGCTTGCGTCTGGGCGACGTGTGGTCTGGCGTCACGCGGCTGGATGTGGCTGACCGTTTCCGAGGAGTCGGGGTGCTCGAGAAGCCTCGGTGCAGGAGGTGCTGGGCGCGCTACCTTTGCTCAGGCGGCTGCCACGCCGCAGCATACAAGGCGTCCGGGCGGATCGACGGCGTCGACGAAGTGGCCTGCGGCATTACGAAGATGCGGCTAGAGGCCGCTCTTGCAGCCTATGCCGAGACCTCTAGGATGGAGTAACACATCCGCGAGGATCTGTGTATGATGGAGCGAGAGTGTGCTGAGAACCCACTCGACCGATATGGGGAACCCACCCACCAAGGCGGCGGACTTCCTGGCGAAAGCCTGAGAGGTGCGCCGTCCTGCGTTTGTTGACAATCGCCCCCCCGCAATGCAAGAATAGATCAGAACCTCGTATTTCCATGCTTGTCCATGCAAGGAGAGGTGGCGGTGAAGTTGAAGAGAGCAGAGCGTATGTCGAGGCTGGGAACAGAGACAGCCTTCGAAGTCCTAGCGGAAGTGAACAAGCTGGTGCGGCAGGGCAGAAGCATAGTGAGTTTCTGTATAGGCGAACCCGACTTCGACACTCCGGGCAACGTCAAGTCGGCGGGGATGAAGGCCATCGAGAACAACTATACGCACTACGGCCCGTCTGCAGGTCTTGACGTTCTCAGAGAGACGATTGCGGACTACATGACCAAGACCCGAGGCATCGGGTACTCGCCTGACGAAATTGTGGTGACTCCGGGAGCCAAGCCCATAATTTTCCACGGAATTCTCGCTACAGTCGATCCCGGCGATGAGGTGCTCTATCCGAACCCGGGGTTTCCCATATACGAGTCGGTGATCAACTTCATTGGAGCGCGGCCGGTGCCTATCCCTCTCCTCGAGGAGAAGGATTTCAGCCTCGATGTGGATGATCTTCGCCGCAGGATAAGTCCAAGAACGAAGATGATCATCATCAACTCGCCACAGAATCCGACAGGCGGAATGCTCAGCAAGCAGGATCTGGAGGCCATCGCAGAGATGGCCATCGAGCATGACCTCTGGGTGATGTCGGACGAGGTGTACTCCCGCATCGTCTACGATGGCGAGTTCTTCAGCATCGCATCGATTCCCGGCATGAAGGAGCGCACGATCGTCATCGACGGATTTTCGAAGACATATGCGATGACCGGCTGGAGAATGGGATGGGGGGCAATGAACGAGGCGCTTGCCAGGGATGTTGCCAGGCTTGAGACGAACTGCGAGTCGTGCACGGCTTCGTTTACACAGATAGCAGGCGTGGAAGCGCTGACAGGCCCTCAGGATGCCACTGTCAGCATGGTCAGCGAGTTCGCTGCGAGAAGGGACATCCTTGTCAGAGGGCTGAACGCGATCGACGGCGTCACGTGCGTTAAGCCCAAGGGAGCGTTCTATGCCTTCCCGAACGTCACGGCAGCCTGCAAACGCCTGTCCATGAGGTCGGCCAAAGAGCTTCAGGAGTACCTTCTGTACGACGCTGGCGTTGCGGTGCTGCCCAGGACATCGTTTGGCAGGAAGAACGACGGAGAGGACCAGGAGTACATCCGGCTGTCGTACGCGACATCGAGAGAGAACATCGCTGAAGGCCTGCGCAGGATGAAGGCAGCGCTGGAGAAAGGCTGAGAAGGGGCCGCGCTCGTGCAACGGCCCGGGGTCAGGCCGTAGGCCTTGCGGACTCAGAGGCTGCGCTCTCGGTGTGAAGGCGTCCTCTGTAGTTCGGGTACTTGATCACCTTGTTTTCCCATGTGCGGATAGTGATCGACTCTGCATCCCAGCTCAGAAGGTACTCGGGCAGCATCGGCGTCTTCCCGAGACCGCCCGGAGCATTGATGATGTAGGTCGGAACTGCAAGTCCTGAGGTATAGCCGCGAAGCTTCTCCATGATGTGGAGACCTTCTTCGACGCGGCAGCGGAAGTGCACAGTACCCCTCACGCATTTCGGATGGAACAAGTAGTACGGCCTGATGCGGATCTTGAGAAGCTCATGATTGAGCTTCTTCATTATGTGCTCGTCGTTGTTTACGCCCTGTAGCAGGACAGCCTGATTGCCCAGTGGTATGCCGGCTCGCGACAGCCGGTCTGCCGCTTCAGCCGCCTCGTCGGTCACCTCGATTGGACTGTTGAACTGAGTGTTGACATACAGCGGATGGTGCCTCTCGAGCATCTCGCACAGGCTCTCGGTAATCCGCTGAGGCAGAGTGGCGAGGGTTCTCGTCCCCAGGCGCTTGATCTCCACGTGGGGAATCTTGTCGAGTTCCGTGAGGAGCCAGTCGAGCGCGGAGTCGCTAAGCATCAGAGCGTCGCCGCCGGTGATGAGGACGTCTCGTATCTCCGGATTCTCCCGGATGTAGGAGATGGCGCGCACCAGATGCTCCTTGGGTGTGCTTCGGTCGACTTCGCCGATCGCCCTGCGCCGCTGGCAGTGGCGGCAGTACATCGGACACTGGTTCGTGACCTTTATGATCATTCTGTCCGGGTATCTTCTGGTGGTCGATGCTGTGGGCGACGTTGTCTCTTCCGACATGGGATCGGGGTCGCCCTCTCCTGACAGCTCATGATGGGTGGGCACTGCCTGAAGATATACCGGATCCTTTCGATTCTCCGGGTCTATCAGCGACGCGTAGTAAGGCGATATCGACCACCTGTGAGTCTTGCCGACTCTTGCTATCGATTCTGCATCCTGATCGGATAGGTTGAGGATCCGTCTCAAGACAGACACGTCGCTGATCCTGTTGCGCATGTGCCAGTGCCAATCTTTCCAGTCTTCCTCGCGGCCTCCCAGAAGTCTGAGTATCCGATCCCGCCTCTGCTGCAGCTGGTCTCGTAGCTCCCTGCCTGAGCGAATCCTTGTCCGCGCTTCCAAGTAGTCTGCTATCCTTTCTCTTAGCTCTCTTGCCCTGCGCAGCGACTCCTCCCGATTTCGGTTGAATCCTGCCTCCAAGAGCTTATCACCCCTCATTCACCCGTTGCTGACGCGCTTTTTCTTAATTATATTCATATGCGTGCAGTTAAGTCAAATCAAGTCAGACAAGATCATCCTCGGAAGAGCGCCATCTTGTATCATCTGTGCTACAATACTAGCGTCGTTCAACTCAGATCAAAGGGAAGGTTATGCGATGCCGAAGGAAGCAGTGGTAATCGTGTCTCTCGGATGTAGCAAGAACCTCGTGGATTCAGAGGTCATGGCTGGGATCCTGGCGAAACGAGGATACGGCCTGGTATCGTCGGTCGAAGAGGCCGACATTGCGATAATCAACACGTGCGGGTTCATTGAGTCGGCTAAGCAGGAATCCGTAGACACGGTCCTTGAGATAGCGGACCGCGGCAAGCGCAGCGGTCTATCTGTCTTGATTGTAGCAGGGTGTCTGGGTCAGAGATATGCAGCCGAGCTCCTGAAGTCAATGCCTGAGATCAACGCCGTCGTAGGAACAGGGGAGTTCCCACGCATCGACGAGATAGTCGAGCGCGCTCTCGCCGGAGAGCGCGTGGTGGCGGTCGGGCACCCCGAATACCTGTATGACCACGATTCTCCTCGCATCATGTCTACGCCAAAGCATTACGCCTACCTCAAGATAGCCGACGGATGCGACAACCGGTGTTCATACTGCGCAATCCCGCAGATTCGCGGCTGCCTGAGGAGCCGGCGCATTGAGTCTGTGCAGACAGAAGCGGAGGCGCTTGCTGCCGCAGGCTGTCGCGAACTCATACTCATAGCGCAGGACACGACAGCTTACGGCGTCGATCTCTACGGCCGTCCTATGCTGCCGGAGCTGATCAGATCACTGTGCAGAGTGGACGGAATCGAGTGGATCAGGCTCCTCTACACCTATCCGACGCGGATCACCGATGACCTGATAGACGTGATCATTGAGCAGCCCAAGGTCGCCCGATATCTTGACATCCCGCTCCAGCACGTCAGCGGGCGCATACTCCAGGCCATGGGAAGGGCGGGCGATGCAGCGAGTCTGTCGCGCCTGTTCGGGCGGATCCGGGAACGAATCCCTGATATCACGCTCAGGACGTCGTTGATCGTAGGCTTTCCGGGCGAAACGGATGAAGAGTTCTCAGAGCTGATGCAATTCGTCGAGGACCAGAAGATCGACCGAGTAGGCGTCTTTATGTATTCCCGGGAGGAAGGGACGGCGGCCGCGTCGCTCGACGGGCAGATCCCAGAACGCCTAAAAAAACGGCGGTATGCTGAGATAATGGAGCTCCAGAAGTCGATTTCGCTCGAGAAGATGAGAGCTCGCATAGGCAGCGTGGAGCGCGTTCTTGTCGACGGCGTCTCCGAGGAATGCGAGTGGGTTGCCGTCGGGCGGTCACAGAGAGAGGCGCCTGAGGTCGACGGCCTCATCTATATCGAAAACGAGCGCCCCGATCAAGGCGCGTTTGTCGACGTCAGGATTACCAATGCATCGGACTATGACCTCGTAGGCGAGATTGTGAGCTCCGCCTGAGTCAGCTGGAAGGTCAGGAGGAAGCGGATTCGACCTGGTCCCGCACAGCGGGTTCACCGGGTCGTTCTCTTGCGCGTAGAGTAGATATGTGGCAGTAACACACCTGCTTACGCCGGGAGGCGGTTCAGTGAGACCAGAGCGATCTACATGGGCTGAGATAGACCTGTCAGCGATCAAGCACAACATCGGTGTCGTCCGTCAGCTGGTCGGGACGGGCGTCGAGATCATGGCGGTGGTGAAGGCGGACGCGTACGGCCACGGGAGCGCAGCGGTCGCAAGGACAGCTGTCGAGTCAGGTGTCGACAGACTGGGGGTGGCCACGCTCACGGAGGCCATCGAACTTCGAGAGGCTGGAGTGCGTTTTCCTATTCAGATACTGGGATGCTCTCTGCCGGAGCAGGCGGATGACATAGTCCGCTACAACATCGTGCAAACCGTCAGCAATGAAGAGATCGTGCGAGCCCTGTCGAGGGCTGCGGCAAGAGCAACGAAGACAGCCAGAGTCCACATAAAGGTGGACACAGGCATGGGGAGGGTAGGAGTGGCTGAGCATGAGCTTCCGCAGTTCGTTCGAAGGGTATCCGAATATGAGTCTGTCCGGATAGAGGGGCTCATGACCCACTTTCCGTGTGCCGACGAGGCAAGCGACGACTTCACGCCCTCACAGATTGAGCGATTCCGGCTGCTGGCCGGCGACGAGTCTGTCAAACGGTACAACGTCCTTCTTCACGCCGCCAACAGCGCTGCAATAGTCCGCTACCCGGAGAGCTACTTCAATCTTGTGAGACCCGGGCTCATGCTGTACGGGGCCGTCACACTCAGCGACTGTCCTGTCAGACCGCTCCTGAAACCGGCGCTGTCCCTGAAGTCGAGGATAGTCCAGATCAGGAGCATGTCAAGCGGCGAAGCAGTGAGCTACGGCAGAACCTACGTCACGCCGAAGGATACGGTCGTCGCCGCCATCCCCATCGGATATGCAGACGGGTTTTCAAGGATGCTGTCGAACAAGGCGCAGGTGTTGGTGAACGGCAAGCGGGTCCCGGTTGTCGGCAGGGTCTGCATGGACCAGTGCTTGGTCGATATAGCAGACGCAGGCGAAGTACGTCTTGGAGACATCGTCACTCTGATCGGGGCCGACGGCGGCGAGTTGATCCGCGCTGAAGAAGTCGCAGCTTGGGCTGGCACGATCCCTCACGAGGTGCTGTGCACCATCGGCAAGAGAGTGCAGAGGATCTACGTGAGTTGAGAATGGCGGGCGCACCGCACTGTGCGGCCTTGAGTGACGCTCTGAGCTGGGCGGCCATAATATGATTATCATTCCAAAATTTGCTTGTCATCCACTTTTTGTTATGCTATAATTTCATCACACTGCATCTGCATGCATGATGCCCGAAAATCGTAGCGCGCACGGTGTACTTGACAGAAAGGAGGTTGCCAGGTCACTTGCTCATGTCGACGTCGGCTGGCCATTGTACCTGGACAAGCACATGTCAGACGAGCGGCGAGAGCGCGTGGTAGAGGGCGTGCAGGAGGCGGAAGCGACGTTTTCGACCGCACATCCCATTCATAGACTCACTCGATCCGAACGCCGGGTGCTGTCTTTGGTGGCGCAGGGGAAGCGGAACAAGGACGTTGCCAACCAGCTGTTCGTCAGCGTGAACACAGTCAAGACTCACCTTCAGCACATCTTCAAGAAGCTCGAGGTGTCAAATCGCAGGGAAGCCTCGCAGGCATATAGGAGTCTGTTGAGGAAACTCGTCTAGGATGGAGCTCCATAGGTGGAGCAGTCGCTACTCGGAGTGGAGCTGGTCGTCTGGAGACGTCACTGTAGCACCTAGACTTCTGAGAGAACTCGCCAAGGGGCCGCACTGGCTGGTTCTCACGGAGAGGACCAGCTCCACTTTGTCAGCAAATACGCGGTCCTCGACGACTGCATCCAGGCTTCGCGCGACCTGGTGAACCTGGTCCAGGCATGCGTAGTCGCAGACTGCGTGTATCCTCTTCATGGGGAAACAGACTTGCACACCGGCTTCGTCGATCAGCTGCTGGGTGGCAAGTGAGTAAGCCTTGATCAGCCCCGGAACGCCGAGCTTCCGGCCTCCGAAATACCGGGTCACGACGATGACGCAGTTGTGCAGGTCATTCGACTTCATCACCGACAGTATAGGTCTTCCGGCAGTGCCGGAAGGCTCCCCGGCGTCACTGAAGTACTCGACCTCCGGGCCCGGCGCACCGATTCTGTAGGCGAAGCAGTTGTGTGTGGCGTCTCTATACTCATGTTGTTTGGCAGCGATGAAGGCTCGCACCTCGTTCTGATCTGTCGCGATGCCTCCATGGGAGATGAACTCCGACCGCTCGATCTTGAGTCTCGTCGAATGCGGCCTCGCGAGAGTTCGATATGAATCGCTGTCTCCTGCCATGGCTGTGCCCATTCCACCACCAACCGTGTCCTCTCAGAGTCTGACTCCCCTAAATTGTACCTGATGCTCGTGTTCCCGATCAACCTTGTTCTTCCTGGCTCTTGGTGCAGACAGGCTCAAATGCCAGGGGAGGGATTGGGTCGCGCGTGTCAAAATAGTACTTGGTCAGTGAAGTGTGCGAACGAGAGGCCCGGCCGTTTCAGGAATACTACCAGGTCACCAGGCAATAGTATCAACATCGGCGGCTCTGGCCTGCGTTGTGTCGAAGGAGACAGAGGACGGATGAAATCAGGCTACATAGTGCTGATCGCGGTGATTCTTCTGGCAGCGCTTGCTGTCGGCAGCAGCGCCGTGGTGTGGCTGACCGACTGGATGTGGCTCAGCCAGATCGGCTATTCGAGCATTCTGGTGAAGTCGCTGGGTTACCGGATGCTTGCGGGCTTGTCAGTGGGCATCATCACCTTTGTCCTGATCCATGTGAATCTGTCCGCTGTTGCGAAGTCGTTTCGGCGGCTGCGCGTCGTCGACATCGGTCCTGACGGCAGAGTGTTGCAGAGCCGGTGGGCGGTGCGCGCGGCTGTGCTGGTGTCTGCAGCGATTGCAGTGTTCTGCGGCATAGTTGCTTCAGACAGGTGGCTGCAGATTCTCGGGTTCTTCAACGCAAGGCCGTTTGCCGTGAGAGACCCGTTGCATGGCCTGGATGTCTCTTTCTACGTGTTCAGACTCCCGCTCCTGCATTCGCTGTACTCCTTCGCCCTGTCGCTGCTGACAGCTGTGATCCTGCTCGTCTGCGGAGGATATATGCTCGCAGGTTCGGTTTCGCTCGTGCCGGGCAGAGTCAGGGTCAGCCCGAAGCCGCTTGCCCACGTGTCGATTCTGGTTTCCCTCGTCTTCCTAATAAGAGCGGCTGGGTATCGGCTGAATCTATACGATCTGGTTTACTCGACTCGGGGCATGATCTACGGTGCAGGATACACTGACGTCAAGGTGATCGCACTTGGCTACAACGTCCTGACAGTAGTGGCGGTAGCGGCTGCCGTCGCTGTGCTCGTGGACGCGGCGACGAGACGCCTCCGCTTTCTAGTGCCCAGCATTGTAGGCCTTTTCGTGATCTCAGTGATCTTCAGCGGCATAGTGCCCGGCGTTGTGGAGAGATTCCTGGTCAAACCGAACCAGGCTCAGCTTGAGGCTCCGTACATCGAGAATCACATTCAGATGACCAGAGAGGCTTACGGGCTTGCAGACCTCGTAGAGATCATGTTTCCGGCTGATGAGAACCTGACCGCCGCAGACCTCGACGATAACGCTGATGTCATCTCCAATGTCCGGCTTTGGGACTGGAGGCCTCTACTGGATGTGTTTGGTCAGACCCAGTCCAACAAAGCGTACTATGAGTTCGATGAGGTGGATGTTGATCGGTACCATATCGGCGGCAGGTACCGCCAGGTGATGCTGTCCGGCCGGGAGATGAATCCCGACCGTGTTCCCGGAGAAGCCAGGAATTGGATAAACCGGCACCTGGTATACACGCACGGCTACGGGCTGGTCATGAGCTACGCAACTGAGATATCCGATGAAGGCTTCCCTGTCTACGCGGTCGAAGGGCTGCCGCTCAGATCTGAAGCAGGGCTCGAGATTGATCGCCCGCAGATCTACTACGGCGAAAAGACCAACGATTACGTCATAGTCAACAACAATCACCGCGGTGTGGGCGAGTTCGACTATCCGGCCGGAGAAGAGAACGCGTATATCAAGTACGACGGAACCGGCGGCATCCAGCTGTCGTCTCCGCTGGTAAAGGCGTTGTTTGCATTGCGGTTTGCCAGTGCGGATATCCTGCTTTCAGACGCCGTGACCCGTGACAGTCGTATCATGGTGCACAGGAACATAGTGGAGAGAGTGCAACGAATAGCGCCTTTCTTCAGGTATGACCGCGATCCGTACCTGGTACTGCTTGACGGACGGCTCTACTGGATCATGGATGCGTACACCACAACTGGACGGTACCCGTACTCGCAGCCATATCCGGGCTGGGGCAACTACGTGCGCAACAGCGTCAAGGTATTAGTCGATGCGTACCACGGTAGCGTCAAGTTCTTCAGGTGGGACAGAGAGGATCCAATCGCCCTGCTGTACGAGACAGTATTCCCGGATCTCTTCGCAGACCTCAGCGAACTGCCCGACGGAATCGAGGCTCATTTCCGCTATCCTGAGGATCTGTTTACGGTGCAAGCACAGATCCTGAGCATATACCACATGACGGACGTGTCCGTGTTCTACAACAAGGAAGATCAATGGAGGATTCCGCTGGAGCAGTACCAAGGATCTACCGCTCAGATGCAGCCCTACTACATGGTCACGAGACTGCCTGGCGGTGAGTCCGCTGAGTACGTGCTCATGGTCCCGTACTCGCCTGTCGCAAAGAGCAATATGACAGCCATCCTTGTCGGAGGCTGCGATGGCGACAACTACGGCCGTCTCACCCTGTTGAGGCTTCCGAAGGGCCGGACCATAAGAGGGCCGATGCAGATAGAGAACCTGATCGATGGAGATGACGAGATCTCCAAGGATCTGACTCTGTGGAACCAGCAGGGCTCCCGGGTGATCAGAGGGAATCTCCTGGTGGTTCCCGTGGAGAACTCGCTTCTGTATGTCGAGCCCGTGTTCCTCGAGCCTGAGGGCGCCGCCTACCCTGTGCTCAAGCGCGTGGTCGTTTCCTATGCGGGCCGAGTGGTCGCGGGGCGGACACTCGAGGAGAGCCTGAATCTGCTGTTCGACAGGTCTGCGGCAGTCGTGGAGACGGAAGAGCGCCGCGACTCGGTTTCAAGACCCAAAGAGGACATCGATGCGGCACCCGAAGTCCCTGAGGATGAGAGCACTGCCGACGAGGCGCTGAGGCTGTTCAACGAAGCCCGCGATGCCATCCAGCGCAATGACTGGGCGCTGTACGGCCGCAAACTCCAGGAGCTTGAGGAAACGCTCAACCGTCTTGTGAAGGAGTCCAAGGCTGATTGACAATGCAGCTAGAGATTGGGACTAATCGCCTGTCCATCCACGGGGTAGACGCCTTTGACCTCGCCAATACCCTCACGTGTGGGCAGGCGTTTCGGTGGTGGAGAGTCGGCAACGCGTATCATGGGGTAGTCAAAGGGAGCCTGCTGGTTGCGGAGTGGAGAGACGAGTCGCTTCATGTCGAGGACCACTCGGTGACGAAGCTGTGTCCGGATGACTTCGTCGGTTTGGTTTTTGACTACTTCGGGCTCAGCGACGATCATGCTCAAAGAGAACGGTCGCTCTGCAAGCGGGATCGGATCGTCGCGGAGGCCATCAGGTATGCGCCCGGGATCAGAATCCTCCGTCAAGACCCCTGGGAGTGCCTGATCAGTTTCATCATTTCTGCAAGAAACTACATTCCCTCGATCATGTCGACCATTGTGCGGCTCTGCGAACGCTTTGGCGAACGCGTCTCGAGCGATGAGTATGAGGAGTTGTTCGGAACCCGCCGGTATGCGTTTCCCAGTGCCTCTGCGCTCTCTGACGGCTCAGTCGAGAGCATCGAAAGCTGCGGGGCCAGCTACAGAGCCAAGTACATATACGGCATGGCGCAACTCGTAACAACAGGCGGTGCCGACCTCGATCTGATCTCGAAGCAGCCGTATGAAGAGGCCAGGGAGAGCCTGATGTCCCTGTACGGAGTGGGGCCCAAGATCGCCGAATGCGTGCTGCTGTACTCAATGGGGAGATACGAGGCCTTTCCGATAGACACCTGGATCAGCCGCGTAATGCGCTTCCTCTATCTAGGTAACCCTCGCGCCAGTGTGCGGGAAATGCACGAGTTCGCAAGACAGCGCTTTGAGGACCTCGCAGGATTCGCGCAGCAGTACTTGTTCCATTGGGCGCGGACCGCCAAGGGGGCGTATCTCAGGACACTTGAGCAGAACAGCAGATAGGGGCAATGAGGGCATTGAGAATGCGCCGCTGTGCTAGGTCGGCGTTGTATGTGACACTGCTGGCTCTGGCGATATGCATACCGGGTTGCGTCTTCTGGACCCACTACGATGGCTACGGCGATGTGGCCGGATATGTCTTCGTCTCAGGCAGCCAGTACGCGCCGGGCTGGGCGAGCATTCACATAGGAATGGATCCTCCCGACGGGTACGTCCCGTGGGCTTTCGCCTCCGTGGAGGTAGTGGGCACTAACCTGCGGACGGACACGGATGCGTACGGACGGTTCGCGCTGTCGGGGGTGCCGGCGGGCATGCGGACTTTATACATCAGCGATGGAACGCGCCACTCGCAGTACGAGTACGGCCAGCCGCCGTCAGCTGTGGTACTCGGCGGTGCTGCGCCTGACACGCGGTCATGGACCGTGATGATCTACATGATCGCCGACAACAACCTCGGCAGAGGATCATGGAGCTACATGGCTCAGGATCTCAACGAGATGGAGACTGCGTATTTCGACTCATCTGATATCAGTGTCTTGGCGTTCGTGGATCCTCCAAGTGTCTGGCCGGCCGGATCTGATTACCTTGTTTCTCCAGGCTATGAGGGTGCGAGGGTGTACGAGATAACCAGAGACGCGTCTGGCTCGAACCAGATTGTGTCTCCGGTGGTTGCCAGCCCGCGTGATCAGTCGGGCGCGATCGAGACGGATTCGGCCGATCCTGAGGCTCTCAGGTCCTTCGTGAATTGGTGCAAGACGTTCTATCCTGCCTCAAGGTATGCGCTGATTCTGTGGGATCACGGCGACGGAATCGCGATTCACAACGACCCTGACTCTCGGGTAGTGCAGTCGAGAGCGATCGGACCGGACGAGGGCCTTCCGGCGGGGCCGGGGAAAGGGTTCATGGATGTAGATCAGATTGCGCACGCCTTGAGCGGCCTCGAGGTGGACCTCATAGGCTTTGACGCGTGCCTCATGGGCGGCATCGAAGTGGTCTATGAGCTGCGGGGCTGTGCGGACGTAATCGTGGCGTCGGAGGAAGCCGAACCCGGTCCGGGTTGGGACTACTCGGACGCGCTGACGAGACTCAGTACCGCGTATGACGCCTGGCAATGCGGCATCGAACTGGTAGAGTCGTATGCAGACGAACACAAGAACTACTCAGGCGCTCTTCGGGTCCTCACGTGCTCTGCAGTGCGCACAAGCGAGGTCGAGGAGCTTGTTGACAGAGTCGACTCGTTGAGCCAGGCGCTTGATGCCGCGCTGTCCGACCCGCCGGCGTGGGCAGGTGTCCGAGAGGGCTTGATGGACGCACTGTCAGGGAGCACCAGGTTTGGCTACATTCCTGGCAATAGGGACTATCAATACCACTACTATGACCTCGCCAGCCTGTGCGAAGAGATCTGCTACGGTGTGTCTTTGTCTGGATGGGGGCTGCCGCGTGCCCAGGCCGCTCAGGTCGCAGACAGTGCATATGGCGTGCTGCAGTGGTTTGAGGCGGCTGAGGCAGCCGGATGCCTACATTCGCGGGAGATCGGAGACACGGGCAGCTACCCTTGCTCCGGTCTATCGATCTACTGCGCACCTCCGGATACCTGGAACTCGGACAATCCGGGGTACAACTACGGGCAGTGCGAGTTCGCCCGGCGCACGAGGTGGTTCGAAGTCATGAGCAGGTTGTAGCGGCTGAGACGCGCCTAGCAGGCGGCTGAGAGCACTTCGCAGTGCAGGCAGGCGCGCAGCACGCCACGTGAGGAGGAGGTGGATCGGGCCGACGCTTTCCGCACCAGGACAGCTTGAGCTGGACATACAATGAGACTGCTGATCATCGCCAATCCCATCTCAGGAAAAGGTTATTCGCGAACCATATGGCCGGCACTTCAGGAGAGACTCAACCTCCTCGGCGTGGAGCACACGATCGTCTGGACTGAGCGCCCAGGTCACGCGATCTCCATCGCTCGGGAAGCCGCAGACTCGGGTTTCACCAGGGCCCTGGCGATCGGTGGCGACGGAACCTTGAGAGAGGTCGTCCAGGGCGCTTTGAGCACAGGCATCGATCTAGGCGTGGTGCCTGCAGGCTCGGGTAATGACTTCTCCCGTACGATGGGCCTGCCGAAGGATCCCCTCGCAGCATTGGATGTCGCTCTGGGGGCACATGTCGCCCGGGTCAATGTGGGCGAACTCGGCGGGATCGTCTACATAAACGTCGCAGGCTGCGGGTTTGATGCGGAGGTTGCCGCCCTCGCGGCCGGCAGACTGCGGTTTCTCGGAGGGCGGCTCTCGTATCTGACATCCGTGCTCGTGGAGCTGTGCGCGTACAGACCGAGGAACTTCCGCATCTGCATAGATGGAGAGTGGATCTCCCGCCGGGCGTTCCTCATTGCTGTTGCCAACGGCCGTTTCTACGGCTGCGGGATGATGATCGCCCCTGAGGCCGATCCTGCTGACGGCCTGTTTGACATATGCATCGTCAGCGCGATGCCGCGAGTAAGTTTAGTGGCAGCTCTGCCAAAGATCTACTCAGGCACTCATGTCACGAATCCACATGTGGAGATGCGGCGAGGCAGTTGTGTGACAGTGGAGACCGATGCGCCAGTGCAGTGCCAGGCCGACGGCGAGGTAGTGACAGTGTGCCCGATCGAGTTCAGAGTCTCGGGGCACAGCATAGGTGTCGCCTGTCCTGCCGATCGAATCTAGAGCAAGGTGCGCCGGGGCGATCGCCACGTAAGCGGTGATACGGTCCAAAGCAGCGGTTGACTCGGCAGACGGGTTTCTGTATACTAGTTATTGCGTCCCGACGATGAGCGGGCGCTTGCCGGGGCGAATAGCTCAGCTGGGAGAGCACCTGCCTTACACGCAGGGGGTCACAGGTTCGAGTCCTGTTTCGCCCACCAACGGTCTTGACAGCTCGCTGTCGGTTACGCTAAGATAAGACGTGACTCGAGTGGCTGCATAATACCCGGAGGCGTGGTGTAGTGGTCTAACATGCCTGCCTGTCACGCAGGAGATCGCGGGTTCGACTCCCGTCGCTTCCGCCATTCTTGCCGCGGTAGCTCAGTTGGTAGAGCAGCGGACTGAAAATCCGCGTGTCGGCAGTTCGATTCTGCCCTGCGGCACCAGCAAGGTGCGGACGTGGCTCAGCGGTAGAGCATCGCCTTGCCAAGGCGAGGGTCGCGGGTTCAAATCCCGTCGTCCGCTCCATCTCTTTTAGCAGCCCGAGTTCGGGTGCTGGTCTGTGGCGACATAGCCAAGTGGCAAGGCAGCGGTCTGCAAAACCGCTATTCCCCGGTTCGAATCCGGGTGTCGCCTCCAGTGCTGCTTGACGAGGGGCGCTAGCTCAGTTGGCTAGAGTGCTACGTTGACATCGTAGAGGTCACTGGTTCGATTCCAGTGCGCCCCACCACAGAAGGCAGATGCGAATGCGCATCTGCCTTCTGTTTTCTTCGCGACAGGTCTATTCCGACGCCATTCGCCGCGTCAGCGACTCTCTGAGCAGCGTCACGCCGTGTATTTCAGCAGGAGATGCTTGTCAGCGTGTCGAACTACAAGACGGTACGTTTCTTGGTTGTATTTGCGCGTCTTTTCCAATCGTGTTTGTGTTGAGGTGGGACGTAATGGCGAGGTTCTTGCGGTTTCTCAGCTGCGTGATGCTGGTGCTGGCTGTGGGCACGGCGGCACTGGCGGCAGCGGCTCCCGTCGGCGGGAGCGGGATCGGTGGCACGATCATCGGGCTGTCGAACGATAACGTCTACGAAGTGTTCGGCGCTCCGAGCTTTGTCGAGGCAGGCGCGGACGGCCAAGTGTTCAGTTTTACAGAGTGGGAGGCCTTTTCAGCTGCCAATCCTACGGAGCAGGGAAATGACGGCATCATAGACGTCAAAAACGGGGTCATCATCAAGTACTACGTGGGCTACGTTCCTGATTACTCAAAGGGCAGATTCACACCAGGATTTCTCGTTTCGGAGTACAGGGTGGAGGCAGACAAGTACATCCGGCTGGAGGATCTCCCGCTGTACTTCGCAGACACGATGGGCATAGTCAAGGCTGTCTCAATCCACAGCAGGCCCACCGAGCTAAGGAGCCTCGGATCCCAGGTTACTGGGTCAGTCATTACATACTTGCTAGACACCGAGAGTTTGAGCGAGGTGTTCGGCACGTCCTACGCAGACAAGCGCATAGTGATCTCTGTCAGAGTCCTTGACGGAGAGGCTCTCGGCTATCCAGGGGAGCGTCTTGTGGACTCCTATCACGTGAGGATTGTCGGTGAGCATGAGATTGACGGTCTCGGAGAGCGTATTGATCGGTAGATCCTAAGTTGCAGGGAGGTGCATGTGGCATGCGGAGCCAAGGCGTCCGACGATCCGGAGTTGTCTCAATGATGCTGGTACTGCTCTTCTCTTTGTCTCTTGTAACCCCGGTTGCACATGCGGTTGAGTCTGAGCTGATGCCATATGAAGTTCTGAGAGGGTCTGCGGCGTCCGAATTCGGTGGAGCCCTGCCTGCGGATTCGGGAATCGCGATCGGAGTGCCGAGTTCGGGCCTCGACGAGGTCTCGATGCTCCTGCTGGCGGGGCAGTACGGCGCAGCACTCGACAGGTTGGAATTGGTGGGCGTGTCTGAAGAGGCTGCGCCCAGAGCTGACTACTACAAGGTCTTGGCGCTGTGCGCGGTGAAGAGGCTTTCGGATGCCGAAGCGGTCGTGCAAGCGGCAGCCGCAACGTCTCCGTACTATGCTCTGGAACACTTCGCTCTGGGGTGTGCCTACCTGAATCTGTCGGGCAGGTTCGATTCATCAAATCCCGGCAAGGCCTTGCCGCACTTTGAGACCGCTGCTGCGCACATGCCAGATGCGATTGGGCTTCGTTTCTACACTGGGCTGGCCCTCCTGGAGCTGGGAAGGTATGAAGAGGCCGCACAGGCGATGCTCGAGGTCGCGAACTCGAGTCCTGGATTCGCGGATGCTCACCTGAACCTGGGACTTGCTCTTCTCCGCCTAGGCCGGGCCGATGAAGCGCTCGAAGCTCTGATCGCCGCAAGTGTGATGAGGCCTTACGATTCACAGATCTACATGGCGTTGGGCGACGCGTTCTTCTCGTTGGGCGACTTCGAGGATGCAGCTGACAGCTACCAATCCGCGTCCGTCGGCCCCGGCGGCTCACTGGCTGCCCAGTACAAGATGAGCCTTGCCCTGCTCAATGCAGGAGATGCTCAGAGAGCGCGAGCTATAGCCGCTGATCTGGTTTCTCGATACCCGAAGCACTTCGACGGTCATGTAGTTCTGGGCAGAGCGCAACTTGCTCTTGGGGATGTGGACGGCGCGATAAAGGCTTTTGAGTCCGCACTCTGGCTCCGTCCCGGGCATTTCAACATCAGGCTGGACCTGGCCTCTGCTCACCTGGCAGCGTCCAATCCCGACAAGGCGAGCGTGTATCTCGAGGAGGCAATCGAGATCTATGCAGGCGATGCTTATGCGTACCTGCTCCTTGCAAGAACTCGTGAGATGCAGGGTGACGTTGCAGCGGCCCGCACTGCGGCGCAGAAGTCAGTTCAGATCGATCCCTCAAACGAGGCAGCTTGGGAGCTGTACAACAGGCTGAAGTAACCTCCTCGATGCCAGGCTTTCGCGATGCAGCAGATCGCCCCGGAGTCCTGCTCCGGGGCTTATTCGTATAGATGAAAATGCAAGGACACATACTACGGCGTGCAGGAGGAGTATCCTGTTGCACGTCATTGAGATTGACGCCGGCGAACACGCCGGCTATCTTGTGGACTTGTTGTCTGCTCAGTCAGAGTTGCTGTCGTCTGTCTCGATTCACACGCAGTGGCAGTCCGACGGCACTACAGTCAGAGTGGAATGGCTGCATGACTGCAAGATCCATCTCAGGCAGGTCAACAGATGGGTACCGGATGCCGACGCAGCGACACCTGATGATGACTACCCGCCCGCGAGAGCGCTTGAGGGCGAAGCAAAGTCGCTGGTCGGACTCTGCCTAGCCTCTGCTCTGGCGCGGGTGATCAGGGAACGTGCGGCTGTGGACTTCATGGCCTCTGTTGTCCGCGGCATTGGCTTCGCGCTCGCTGGCAGAGAGCGTGCAGTGATTCTGGACGAGGCAATTCGGCAGGCGTACGCGGGCGAGATGTGTGAGGAGTACCTGCTGAACAGCGACGAACAGGCCGACACAGAGATCCGGGCATGCCTCGGCTGTTCAGATAGGGGACCGGCGTCTGGCACCATCAGGGTCGATCACGTCTTTATCGCGCTCTACGAGTACCTGACCGCCAGCGACATACTGTCGATTGAGGGGTTTCTGCGTTTCCGGCTCAAGGGCTACCTCGTGCGGCTGCGCAATGCAGTCTATCGCGCGATCGACAGATTCCTTCTCGACCAGCAGCGGACCGAGTTCATCGAGTTGCTGCGGTACTTCGCAGAGGTCCAGCGGCCTCGCACGGAGTCTGTGACCGTAATTCGGAACCGCGACGGATACCTTCGGTTCTATGACGCCCTCGGCGGCTTGATCGATACGGACGGCCTTCTCGAGGGCGTGGATGATCTGGTCGATGGCGACTTCAGCGCCGAGGACGTTTTGATCGGGCTTCTCATCGCAGTTGCGCCGGCACGGGTTCTAATATGCATGAGAGGCGCGCGCCTCCTGTTCGAGAACACAGTCAGCGTTTTCAGAGGCCGAATTGTGATATGTGACGGGTGTTCGTGCTGCCGCCTGTTTGACGGCGGGCATTGACAGCGCTGCGTGCTCTGGTGTAATCTGATCGTAGACAAAGCGTCAGCACGAATATGTTTGGATCGTCAACTCGATCAAAGGCGTGGACGCAGGACAAGTAGCGGGTTCATCGGACTGACAGAGAGGAGCGGCCCTGGCTGAAAGCCCTCCGGTTGCAGAGTTCTTCGCGAAACCGCCTGCGAGCCGCCGGCGACAAGGCCCCTCGCGGCACAAGCCGGACGGAGGATCCCGTTACAGATCACTTGAGACGGCAGGACTCATGTGCCTGCAAGTTGGGTGGAACCGCGAGTGAACCTCGTCCCAGACAGGGACGGGGTTTTCTGTTAAGTGCGAGGGAAGCCTTCTGCCGCTTGCCGTGCGGGGGAGGCACGCGGCCCACAGTGTATCGGACAGCCGGCGGCCGCAGGCCTACTGGGCGGACGGCCCGCTGGATCGGAGGAGGAGTATCAGTGGAACAGGTGCGTATCACACTTCCCGACGGATCAGTGAAGGAGTACAACCAGGGTATCAGCGTGGGGGAGATAGCGCTCGACATAAGCCCGCGGCTGCGAAAGGCGGCTGTCGCCGGCATCGTGGACGGGGAGATGGTCGATCTCTCATATCAGCCTCGGGACGGCGCATCAGTGAAGATCGTTACAGAAGACACAGAGGAAGCGCTTTCTGTAATCAGGCACAGCGCCGCGCACGTCATGGCGCAGGCTGTCTCGCGGCTCTTCGGAGGCGTGAAGCTGGCGATCGGTCCGGCAATCGACGATGGCTTTTACTACGACTTCGACCTGGAGCACAGGTTCACACCGGAAGATCTCGAAGCGATCGAGAAGGAGATGCAGCGGATCGTCGAACAAAACCTGCCAATAACCAGAGCGGAAGTGAGCAAGAGCGCCGCCCTCGAGAAGGTGCGCAGCGCGGGACAGATATACAAAGAGGAGCTGATCAGCGACCTCGAAGGCGACCATGTGAGCTTCTACTCGCAGGGGGAGTTCGAGGACCTCTGCCGGGGTCCTCATCTGGAATCAACGGGACGCCTCAAGGCGTTCAAGCTCCTCAGCATCGCGGGCGCGTACTGGAGAGGCGACGAGCGCAACAAGATGCTTCAGCGCATCTACGGAACAGCGTTCGCCAAACGCTCGGACCTCGAGGTGCATCTGGCTCGGCTGGAGGAGGCAAAGAAGCGTGACCACAGGAAGCTGGGCAAGGATCTGGATTTGTTCAGCCTTCACGAGGAGGGTCCCGGATTCCCGTTCTTCCACCCGAACGGGGTGATAGTATGGAATGAACTCGTGAATTACTGGCGCGAGAAGCATGCGGCGGCCGGATACGTTGAGATCAAGACTCCGATAGTGCTGAACAGGAGTCTGTGGGAGAACTCCGGACACTGGGAGAAGTATCGCGAGAACATGTACTTCACGCAGATCGACGAGCAAGACTTCGCCGTGAAACCCATGAACTGTCCCGGAGGTATCCTGGTGTACCAAAGCTCCCTGCACAGCTATAGAGATCTGCCCATCCGCTGTGCAGAGCTCGGTCTGGTCCACAGGCATGAGAAGTCAGGCACTCTGCACGGGCTCTTCCGAGTGCGTGCATTCACTCAGGACGACGCTCACATCTACATGCGCAGAGACCAGGTGCAGGACGAGATCATCGGAGTGATCGACCTGGTCGACAGCTTCTACAGGGCATTCGGCTTCCCGTATAGGGTCGAATTGAGCACGAAGCCGGAGAACGCGATCGGCTCGGATGACATCTGGGATCTCGCCACTGATGCACTCAGGGGCGCGCTCGAGGCCCGCGGACTCGACTACAGGGTCAACGAGGGCGATGGAGCCTTCTACGGCCCGAAGATCGACTTCCATCTGGAGGATTGCATCGGGAGGACGTGGCAGTGCGGCACCATCCAGCTCGACTTCGTCATGCCCGAGCGGTTCGATCTGACGTACGTGGGAGAGGATGGCCGCAAGCACAGGCCTGTCATGATCCATCGGACAGTGTTCGGCAGCCTCGAGCGCTTCATAGGGATCCTGATCGAGCACTACGCAGGCGCATTTCCAGTGTGGCTCTCGCCGGTTCAGGCTGTCGTGATCCCCGTGACTGATATGCATCATGCGTACGCTCATTCGGTAGCCCGGGAACTCGCCGAAGCCGGAGTGAGATGCAGGGTAGACGACAGAAACGAGAAGCTCGGGTACAGGATACGCGATGCCCAGTTGCTGAAGGTGCCGTATATGCTGGTTGTCGGAGACAACGAGTCGAGCTCGCGCAGCGTCTCGGTCAGGTCGAGGGAGCACGGTGACAGGGGATCAGTCCCAGTCGAGTCGTTCGTGAAGACGATCACGGATGAAATCCGGACTCGGTCAGGCGTCCCGCAGAAACGGTAGGCGCACATAGCACCACGATCGCCGCGGGATCGTTCGCAGGCTGCGTCAAAGAATCGTTGACCTGTCGGCGAGCGTTGTGATATACTATGTTCGCATCTCTGATGCAAATGTGTCAGAGACTGGGCAAAGAATCAAGAAAAGAGCGCAAGTAGAGGCACCTAGCTTCTCACCCAGCGACGTCGTCGACTGTCAGCTGGGTTCTCTGGTCCGATTTCCTGCAGCTATGATGACTGTCAGGTGCTCGCAGCAATCCAGTCTGTCGAGTGACATGTCACGGCTTGCTGGCTTTGGACAAATAGGCAGGTGACCATCACCTGCCTTTTTGTGGTAGATGTAAATCAGGAGGTGTCTGGCTATCAACAGAGGAACTCGAGTGAGTGACAGGGGACTACGCGTCAACGAAGACATACGGGTAAGGGAGATCAGGGTCATTGACGAAAACGGTGAGCAACTGGGAGTCATGGCCCCGCGCGATGCTCTGCGAATCGCAAGAGAGCGCGGTCTGGACCTAGTCGAAGTTGCGCCGACTGCTCGTCCTCCTGTCTGTCGTGTGATGGATTACGGCAAGTTCATGTACGAGAAGAGCAAGAAGGAAAGGGAATCCCGCAAGAACCAGAAGATCATCAAAATCAAGGAAGTTCGTATATCGCCCAAGATAGATGACCACGACTTCAGCGTCCGGGCGAAGAACGCCGCGGGATTTCTGCAAAAAGGTAACAAGGTCAAGGCAACGGTGCGATTCAGAGGCCGCGAGATAGTGCATTCCGACATCGGAAAGAGATTGCTCGAGGATCTGGCGCAGCTCGTTCAGGACTATGCCGTAGTCGAACGCGACCCAAGAATCGAGGGCCGAAACATGATAATGATATTGGCTCCGAAGCAGAGCGACTAGGCTTCAGAACACGCGATTCAGAGGCCGTATTTGCTGATTCCGCTGGCGCTTGCCATCGACACCCTTCTGGGATCATGAAGGCGTGAAGCGGCACGCTGTCGCAGCCTGCTGCAAGCGCGTCATCCACGCGCTCGCGCGGTGACCTGAAGCGCACTGTGCAGGGCCAATGTGAGCGGGCCTTGTCGGGTTCGCTGATGGACAAGGCATCTCGCAAGGAGGAGTAGCTGTTTATGCCCAAGATGAAGACACATAGAGGCGCTGCAAAGCGTTTCAGAGGTACAGGTGGAGGAAGCCTGAAGAAGTCCAGCGCTTTCACGAGTCATTTCACCGGGAAGAAGTCACCCAAGCGTAGAAGGCATCTGCGCAAGGGCGAGCTCGTATCTACGGCTGACACGAAGCGTATGAAGCAGCTTCTTCCATACCTCTAGAGTAGAACAGATCCGAGGAGGAGTTCGGCATGCCTAGAGTGAAGGGCGGAACGGTGACGACGAGACGCCACCGTGATGTGCTAAAGGAAACCAAGGGATACACCGGAATACGGAATCGGCTGTTCAGAAAGGCAAACGAGGCCATGCTGAAGTCAATGGCCTATGCGTATAGAGACAGGCGCAATCGCAAGCGCGACTTCAGAAAGCTGTGGATCTCGAGAATCAACGCGGCTGTCCGCGAGCACGGCATGAGTTACTCGCACTTCATCAACGGCCTGAGGAGCGCCGGGGTTGAGATAAACAGGAAGGTCTTGGCCGAGATGGCCATCGACGATCCGAAGGGGTTTGAGCAGCTGGTATTTGCAGCGAAGGAAGTCCATTAGTATAGTGCGGTGTGACAGTCGATCGTGACAAGGCCTGGCGTGAGCCAGGCCGTTGCACATTCGATGCAACTGCTCAGGGTGGTGGACCGGTGGCCTACGGGTTGATAACCAGCACGCACAACAGCCGGGTCCAAGAGGCGCGGCGCCTCAAGCTGGCCAAGCACAGAAACGAGCTTTGTCGGGTGCTTGTGGAGGGGACGAAACACATCTCCGATGCCATAGGCGCCGGAGGTCGGCTTCTGAGGTTGTTCGTGTCTGCAGACTCGGCGAGTGCTCGCACTGTCTCCGAACTGATCGAGGCGGCAGCGGCGCAGCGCGCTGAAGTGCTGTTGTGCTCGGACCGAGTCGTGGCGTCCCTATCCTCTGTAGAGACCTGTCAAGGCGTCGTAGCTGTGTTCGCCGCTCCATACACGGATGTCGGTGAAGTGTCGGAGCGAATGGCTCAAGGTTCAATGGGTTTTCTACTGGACAGGCTGCAGGATCCTGGCAACCTCGGAGCCATAGTGCGGACCGCGAGCGCGTGTGGAGCGTGCGGAGTCGTAGTCTCTCAGGGCACCGTCGACCCGCTCAACGACAAGGTGGTCAGATCGAGTGCCTCTGCGCTGTTCTCTGTGCAAGTCGCGAGAACAGCGTCTCTCGCTGACTTGATCCGAGATCTGAAATCCGCCGGGATCAGAGTCATAGCTTTGGAAGCCGGCAGCGACCGCCCATACTTCGACGAATGCCTGACCGGGCCGCTTGCTTTGTTGGTGGGCAACGAGGGCGACGGCGTGGCGGACGAGCTGCTTCGCCTCTCTGATGCCGTCGTCTCGATCCCAATGCCGGGAAGGGCGGAGTCTTTGAACGCGGCCGTTGCAGTGAGCATTGTGGCGTACGAGGCCGTTCGGCAGAGAATGAGGGTCTGATTGCTTGTTTGAGAAGTGTGCGTGTGCTATAATGGTTGAGAAGCCCCACTAGAACGACTGGAGAAAGGTAGTGGTCGAATGGTTCTGACCGCAGACTTCTTCTGGCGGATCTTTGAGATGACCGGATCGATCACGGCGTATCTGCTCTACCGAGAGTTCAGTCTCCAGTAGTCTCCTCAAGAGTCTGCACCAAGCACAGGCCTAGGCCGTTGGCGGGTGCCTTGTTTGAAATCCCTACGCAAGACCCAGACGTGCCCGCGCGGCCCTGTTCTCTGTGGAAAACTGGCAAGAGGTGCGCCTGGTGGATCTATTAGCTGTGGACTGGGCAACTGTCGCTATTGCTGTTGTGTTGGCCCTTGGTTTCGTCTCAGGCGTGAACCGAGGGCTGGTTTTCGCCATCCTTGATCTGCTCGCGGTGATCCTCGCCCTCCACATGGCTTGCCGACATTACGAGCTGATTGCAAGGCTGCTCAGGTTTGTACTGAATACGAGCGCACACTATGGCATAGTATTCGGGTTCGCGGTCGTGCTTGTCGCGATGACTGTGGTCTTCCGAGTTGCCGCCTCGCTGCTAGCGGGCCCTGCCGGCGGAGTTGCCACATCGCCCGGCGACCGCCTTCTCGGCGGAATAGCCGGTGCGGCTCGCAGCTATGTCATAGTCGCCCTCATCATGTGGTTCATAGTGAATCTGCCGATTGGAGTGCTGGTGCCTCACCTGAGAGAATCAGGCGTGTCAGTAGCGGTAATGAGGTCGGCTCCAGTGCTGTTCGAGAGTATCGGCGTCAGCCTGCCGGCAGCAACTGATCTCCATCTGGTCGGCTCCAGAGGGCTCACGACTGACCGCTGAAGCGGCCCGCCTGCCGCCTGCCGAGTCCGAGCCGGCGCGCATAATGACCTGTTCGCGACGGATACTATCCCTGTGGAGTCGTATGCAGGCATCGCGGTAAGAACGACGGCTGTCTACCTCTTCCTGCTGGTCATGGTGAGGATCATGGGAAAGCGGGAGATCGGACAGCTGTCGCCATTTGACTTGGTCGTTGCCATTATCATAGGTGAGTTGGCGGCTGTGGCCCTGGAGCTCGAGAGTGATCTCGCAAAGGCGCTCGCACCCATCGCCCTCATTGCGCTGTATGAACTCCTCCTTTCATACGCTTCGCTGAAAAGTCACGTCTTGCGCAGGCTGATCGCCGGGACTCCGACCGTAGTCATTGAGAACGGCAGGATACTGTATGAGAATCTGAGATGGAACAGGTACAACATGAATGATTTGCTCAGCCAGCTCAGGGAGAAGGACGTCTTCTCGCCGGCTGAGGTGGAATACGCGATTCTGGAGCCGTCCGGCCGAATCAGCGTCCTCAAAAGGAGCCAGCACCGGGCGGTGACTCCGGCGGATCTTCACATAGACACCGGATACGAAGGCCTGTCGTTGCCGCTGATCTGTGACGGCGTCGTTCAGCTCAAGAACATGGAGAAGCTCTCGCTCTCGATGGACTGGCTGAACGATCAGCTCAGATCCAGTGATGTGCATGATGTGAAGGACGTGGCCCTAGCTCTCATCGACACCGGCGGAAAGCTGTATATCTCCCGGAAGTCTGATTCCTCGGGGCAGGCGGCCCCCTGGGACGTGATTCCATAGACGGCCCGATTCCCAACGCCAAGCGTGCGATTGCTTGGGTGGACAAGAACGACTGAGCATAATAACATGAAGGAGAAGAGATCCGTGGAGTTAACCCCCGAGTTTCGCGACAGATTTGTAAGAACACTCCAGGGAAAGGACTACATCCTATACGGAGGACTGCTCCAGCTAGCACAGGAAAGGGGCCTGAGAAGGGTCGAAGTGGAAGTCATTCAAGTGCCCAACCAGGACAACGGGATGCTTGCGGTCGCTCGTGCACAGATAGAAACGGACGACGGAGTGTTCTCAGATGTCGGCGATGCGTCTCCGGCCAGTGTCGCGCACGCCATACAGCCTCACCTATTGCGAATGGCAGCGACCCGGGCAAAGGCTCGGGCGATGAGGGACGCAGTTGGCGTCGAGCTGGTAGCTCTCGAAGAGATGATCCACTCTGACGACATGGGGGTTGCGGAGAGAGCGCCTGACGAGATCAGATCTCAGACGCTCGGCTTCGGTCGATATGCGAACAGGACGCTCGGCGAGGTCCTTGACGTCGATCCCGGATACGTCCAATGGCTGAGTGAGAACGCGCGAGACCCTGCACTTAGGGAGGCGGCTCGTTCTCTCATAGCGGGCCTGTCCAGAGAGAGCAGACAGGATGAAGGTGACGGGCAGCCCATTGAGGCTCATTGATCCGAACATGAAGCACACCATCGAGGTGCTGGCACCTGCTGGGAGCTTCGAAGCACTGGTCGCGGCAACCGAGAGCGGCGCTGACGCAGTGTACTTCGGCGGCACCCAGTTCAGTGCCAGACAGTATGCAGACAATTTCAACGATGAACAACTCGGCCGCGCGATCGACTACCTGCACGTGAGAGGGGTCAAGGCGTACGTAACGATCAACACCTTGCTCTACGATCAAGAGATCGGTGGGGCGCTGCGGCTGGCGTCGCGCGCCTACAGCCTAGGAGCGGATGCCTTCATTGTGCAGGACCTGGGCCTGGCGAGCGCGCTCAGACAGCTGTTCCCTGACATCGAGCTGCATGGCAGCACGCAGATGACGGTCCACAACCCGCAGGGTTGTCTGGTGCTCTCGGAACTGGGTTTCTCGCGAGTGATTCTAGCCCGCGAGCTGGGACTATCCGACATACAGGCCATTCGTGAGGCGGGCGCGCAGATCGACCTGGAGGTATTCGTTCACGGAGCGCTGTGTTTTTGTTATTCTGGCCAATGCCTGATGAGCAGCATGGTTGGGGGCAGAAGCGGCAACAGAGGCCGGTGCGCACAGCCGTGCCGTCTCGAATACCGCCTGGTGCGCCTTGACTCGCGCAAGCCGGCAGCGGGGATCCGACTTAATGAAGGGCACCTGCTCAGCCCCAGTGATCTGTGTCTGATCGAGCATATTCCCGACCTGGCGAGAGCCGGAGTCGCCGCATTGAAGATCGAAGGCAGAATGAAGCGCCCGGAGTACGTGGCCACAGTCGTCAAGGCCTACAGGTGGGCTGTGGACACGTATCTTGAGCGCGGCAGTATCCCTCACGAGCAGCTCTCAAGAGCCATGGACGAGTTGTCTGTTTCGTTCAACAGAGGCTTCACGAAAGGGTACTTCTTCGGGCAGCCTGCGTCGGACTTGATGAGTCCGGGACGGCCCAGCAACAGAGGCTCGTACATCGGCCGTGTCTCCAGATTGACGAGAGACGGCTCGAACTACAGAATAGAGCTCCGCCTCGAAGGCGAGCTGTCTCGCGGAGACGGAATAGAGGTGTGGGTGTCCAGGGGAGGCAGAGCCGGCAAGACAGTCGAGGAGTTGTTCATCGACGGTCGTCCGGTGCAGTCTGCCGAGCGCGGAGACGTCGTACAGGTGGTAATACAGGATCCAGCAGGCGTGGGCGACCGAGTGTTCAAGACGCTCGACGCCCGGGTGGCGAGAGAGGCGCGCCAGACCTTTGTCTCGCAGAGAGCCCAGCGTCAGCTGCCGGTTGAGTTTGTGGCAGAGGCCAGGCTGGGGCAGAAGTTCGTTCTGACCGTGACAGACTGCAACGGCAACTCAGCCACGCATCAATCAGACTATGTCGTTGAGCCGGCAGAGCGCCATCCTGCCGAGATAGACGACATCAAGGCAAACATCGCTCGGACCGGAAATACACCCTTCCGGCCTGACAGTATAGTGGTTAACATGGACAGTGGAGTCATGGTTCCTCGCAGTGTGGTGAACGAGTGCCGCAGAGCCTGTCTGGAGAGACTCGAGTCGATTCGCAGCGAGGCGTTTCGCCGCGAAGCTCCGGCGCGTGACCTCATTGATTCATTGACCGGCTCACTGACCGGTTCATCGACTGGGTTGCTGACCGGCTGGCCCGCCCGGCCGGCTGACCGGTCGCAGTCAAGCCGGCGAGAGGACCTCGCAGGGCCGAAGCTGTCTGTGAGCACGAGCTCTCTCGATGAGCTGGATGAGCTTGTATCTGCGAGACCGAATAGGATATATCTTTCGCTGGAGTGCTTCGACCGGGACAGCAACTGCCTGTGGAACGGCCGGAAGCTCGAGCAGGCTCTGGAGCTAGTGGTTGGGGCCGGCATCGAGGCCTTCGTGAGGTTGCCGCGGATTCTGAGGGCCAGCGAAATCGACCAGGCTCTGAAGCGGCTGTTCAGTGCATCAGATGCCGCAAATCAAATGGTTTCAGGGTTCCTCGTCGGCAATCTTGGGGTAGCACAGGCCTTGGCTACGGCCACGGGCTGGAGTGGACTGTGGGGCGGCCGCTCTGCGGACAGACCTGAGACAAGTGACAGTGGTGAAGGAGACGGCAACACGGCGCACCGCCGGTTCGCACGAGCAGCCCTCCATGCGGACCACACGATAGGCATCATGAACTCGGCCACCGTGGGTGCATTGCGCGACCTGGGATTTGCAGGTGTGACTCTCTCTCCGGAGATGAACTTGAGCCGAATCAAAGAGCTCGCCGCACCGCGCGATCTTCTCGTCGAAGTCGTCGTTCACGGGCGGCTGCCGCTCATGGTGTCAGAGCAGTGCGTCTACGGATACCTCAGCGGGTGCGGCCGCGTGGAGGCGGGTTGCAGAAAGCGTCGGGACGCCTATGGGCTGCTGGACCGGAAGGGCTATGTGTTTCCGCTGTCATCAGACCAGTTCTGCAGGACCCATGTGTTCAACTCAGTGCCGCTCTGCATGCTGGAGTCAGTAGACGATCTGAGGAAGCTTTCAGGCGTCGGTCTCTACCGCATTGAGGGCTACGGGGAGAGCAATGCGTCACTGGCCAGGATCGTCGCGGCGTATAAAGACGAGGTTTACGGGAGAACTGGACGGGTGAGTTGCGAGGACTTGGATATCGTGGGCAAGCAGGGGTACACAAGAGGCCATTTCTACAGAGGCGCGGAGTAGGTGGGTGTTGAGGGGCATGGATGACAGGACTTTGAGAGTGCTCGAGTACGAGAAGATCCTCGAGATGCTGGCAGAGCACTGCTCATTCTCGCTGAGCAAGGAGTTCGCTCGATCGCTGCGCCCAAGAACGAATCCGCAGTTCGTGAGAGGTCTGCTGTCGGAGACCACAGAAGCATTGTCATTCCTTCACTCGGCCGGTGAGCCGCCGTTCGGTGCGGTGACTGATGTCAGAGATGCGGCGTCGAGGGCGAAGATCGGGAGCCAGTTGAGCGGGGAGGACCTGTGGGCGATCTGTGAAACCCTCAGATCGGGTTCGAGATACAAGCGCGCGGTATTGGAGGCTTCGGGGCATCACCCGATACTCAAAGGACTCGCGGCTGGCTTGGCAGACCTCAACAGCCTGCGAGCACTCCTGGAGCGATCGATAGGCGAGGAGGGAGAGGTCCTCGACGGGGCCAGTTCTACGCTGGCCTCCATTCGCAGAGACATCACGGTTACCGGCAACCGGATACGCGATCGCATGGAGTCGTTCGTAAAGGACCCTGGGATGATCGGCAGGCTACAAGAGGCCATTATCACAGTCAGGAATGACAGATATGTAGTGCCCGTGAAGCAGGAGTTCAGAAACAGCGTCAAGGGTATAGTCCATGATCAGTCTTCATCTGGTGCGACGCTGTTCATCGAGCCGCTTCAGGTCGTAGAGATGAACAACCGCCTGGTAGAACTCCGGTCTCAGGAACTGGAGGAAGTGAACAGGATCCTGAAGTCGCTGTCGGGAGAGGTCGCAGCCGTGGCGGATGAGATCCGCTCCAACGTGGACACCCTTGCGAGAATGGACATGATCTTCGCCAAGGCGAAACTCAGCCGGTTCATGCGGGGAGTTGAGCCGGAGATCTCAGACAGGCAGGCTTTGCATCTCCGGAATGCGAGGCACCCGCTGCTCAAAGGCAAGGTAGTGCCGGTCAGTCCCAGAGTCGGCGACGGATACTCGACTCTCGTCATAACCGGGCCGAACACCGGCGGCAAGACCGTCACCCTGAAAGTGGTCGGGCTGCTGTGCCTCATGGCCCAAACGGGCCTCCATATTCCAACCGATCAGGGATCAGTGGTGCCGGTATTCGACGGGATCTATGCTGACATCGGGGACGAACAGAGCATCGAACAAAGCCTCAGCACGTTTTCGTCCCACATGTCTCAGATTGTGAAGATAGTGGAGAACGCAACTGACAAGAGCCTGGTTCTCCTTGACGAGCTGGGAGCCGGGACAGACCCTACCGAGGGAGCGGTTTTGGCCATCGCGATTCTCAACTACCTGCATGCAAAGGGCTGTACGACCGTGGCTACGACGCACTACGGGCAGCTCAAGGTGTTCACTCACGAGACCCCTGGATTTGAGAACGCATCCGTGGAGTTTGACCTCGAGACTCTCAGGCCGACATACAGACTCATAATCGGACTGCCGGGCAGCAGCAACGCCCTGTCTATAGCTGAGCGACTCGGACTGAAGAAAGAGATAGTGGCGGATGCGAGCGGTCGTCTCGGGCAGCAGGACGTCGGCTTTGAGAACCTGCTGAAGACCGTCCACGAAAAGGGCATTGAACTCGACCGCAGACTTGACGAGGTCCGCAGCACCCAGCAAGAGATACAGCGCCTGAGGGCCGAACTCGAGAGCGCGCAGAAGTCGTTTGAGAGAGAAAGAGACGCAATGGTGCGCAAGGCCCGCGATGAAGCGTCGCAGGTGGTGGCGCGTGCGAAGCGAGAAGCTGAAGCTGTCCTCAAGGACCTCAGGGAACTGCTGGAGCAGGGTGCGCGAAGCGGAATCAGCAACGATGTGCTGGCTGACATCGCCGGCGAGACGCGAAGGACTCTGGGTGAGATTGCGGATCAGTGTGTGGACATGGGCCAGACTGAGCCGGAGCGAGTACTTGAGGAGACGGGCGATGCCGAGCTCTCGGCGGGGCAGACTGTTTACCTGCCGGAGTACAGGCAGGACGGCGTCGTCGTGGAACCTAGGCCCGACTCAGGGATGGTCGTGGTGCAGGTCGGTGCGATGAAGATCGCTGTCGACAGGTCCAAGGTCAGAGTGGTCAAGGGAGGAAAGCCGAGGTCCGACGATTCCAAACCTTCGCGAAGAGGCGCTTCGGCGGCTGTGGCTGGAGCCAGCGCAAACCAGGCCGTATCGAATGAGGGAAGCCTCTCCAGAAGAGCCGCAATGAGTGTGCGGAGCGAGATCGATGTGAGAGGCATGACTGTCGACGATGCGCTGGTGGAAGTGGACAGGTATCTCGATGACGCCGCCTTGGCAGGGCTGTCGATCGTCAGAATCATACATGGAAAGGGAACCGGCGCACTCCGCAGGGCCGTTCAGGACATGCTGCGTTCGCACCATCACGTGAGCTCGTTCAGGGACGGCGAGGCTGGCGAAGGAGGAACAGGCGTAACTGTAGCTAGTATAACCGCATGAACTCCGGGGGCAGCTCGGTCTCAGTGGGGCTCCCGCCGTGCACGTCGCAGAACCGCTGAGGCAGAAGCGATCCCGGTTTCAGTCCGCCCTTGCCGACCTCGACGCCGGTCTCTGCCTGATACTTCTTGGTCTCAATCTTGGCGGGCGGGCAGTGGATGGTGGCCAGCAAACCCGACTCGGAGCAGATGCGGCGCTCCAGTATGGTGATGTTCGGGTTGTGCAGGCTGCACAGCCTCTTTGGCTCTGAGCCGTCCCTGAAGACTTCCTGAACGACCTTGGGACATGTCGCTGTCGGAAGCTCACCTGTTTCCGAACAGACTGCGAGTCGTATGATCGATTCAGGGACGTAGAAGTCCTTCGAAGGAACTCCCTTGAGTATCGTCGTCATGTAGTCCGCCCATATCCTGGCTGCGTCGCCGCTCGCAATGGTTCTGCCGTTGAACTCCAGCTTCTGCGCCTGATCGTCGTTGCCTATCCACACTGCTGTGACATACTCAGGGGTGTAGCCTACGAACCACGCGTCAGTGTTGGACGTTGTCGTTCCCGTTTTCCCTGCAGCAGGCCTTCCTATGTTGGCAGACCGCCCAGTCCCGATTCCCGACGCGCTGTAGATAACGTCGCTCAGCATGTTTGTCATCAGATACGCGCTGGCCTCATCGAGAACGATAGTCCTCCGAGACCGGTTTTCCTCTAGGATGACGCCGTTTCTATCCTCAACCCGCGATATTATCACCGGCTCAGCCCGGACTCCGCCGCTGGCGAGGCTGCCATACGCAGTGGCCATGTCCAGCGGAGTGACTCCGTTTGTCAGGCCGCCGAGTGCCAACGCGTCCACGCGGTCGGTCCTTGCCCCAGACTTGACCAGCGTCGAAATGCCCAGGCGCTCCGCTGTCTCAATGACTGCGTCGACTCCCAGGGCCTTGAGCAGTTGCACTGAGGCTGCGTTCTTGCTCTTGGCTATTCCGTATCTCAGCGTCACCGGCCCCTCATAGACGCCGTCCCAGTTGGACGGCCAGGCTTCCCCGGTCTCTTCATCGAGGACGGTCGGCGCATCGGTGATGTACGAGATGGGGTTCCATCCCTGCCTTAGTGCAGTCACGTAGACGAACGGCTTGAACGCGGAACCTGCCTGTCGGGTGGTCTGAATCACTCTGTTGAAGTCTGTATCGCCTCGGCCGCCCACCATCGCCCTCACATATCCGGTAGCAACCTCTATGGTTACCAGGGCTGCCTGTGGAGATATCTGCACTCTCCCTTCGGAGTCCTGTGTGCTGATCGAGGGAAGGTGCCGCTCGAGCACCTCTTCTGCTGCTCTCTGCATCTCCAGATCCAGCGTTGTGTAAACCCTCAGCCCGTCTCGGTACAGACGATGGGCTCCGTACACATCGGTGAGGTACTTCCTGACGTGCTCTATGAATTGCTGAGCCGTGTTCGAATGCTCCGGGAGTTCTGCCAGCACGATCGGTTCTTGCTGTGCCTTCAGCATCTGCTCTCTTGTTATGTAGCCTTCGGCCGCCATAACGGACAGCACGAGATCTCTGCGCTCTTTGGCCCTCTCAGGATATCTCCTTGGAGTGTAGTTCTCTGGGCTTCTCGGAAGCGCGGCAATCAAGGCTGCTTCAGCAAGGGTGAGCTCTCCCACGTGCTTGCCGAAGTAGTACTGCGAGGCCGCCTCCACACCATAGGTGCCGTGACCTAGGTAGATCTCGTTCAGGTACCACTCGAGTATCTGGGCTTTGGTGTAGGTCCGCTCAAGCTGGATCGCATACACTGCGTCCTGTATCTTGCGAATCAGTGTCTTCTCGTGACTCAGGAACGCCAGTTTTGCGAACTGCTGGGTGATGGTACTGCCGCCCTGGGCCTTGGTGCCGGTGCGTATGTCGACCCACAGCGCTTTGAGTATGCGGATCGGGTTGATGCCCTTGTGCTGCCAGAAGTGCTGATCTTCGAACGCAACGATTGCGTCCTGGAGATGTTTCGGTATTTGAGAGAGCGAGACGAGAGTCCTGTTTTCCACCATGAAGCGGCAGATGACCTCGCCGTGTTTGTCATATACTACTGTAGCCAGGTTCGGCCTGTAGGTGAGCGCCTCCGGGCTTGGAATAGTCTGCAGAGTGCCTGCCAGAAGCCCAAGGGCAGCACCTATTCCCAGGCATCCTATGATCACAAGGATCATCAAGAGGTTGAGAAAGACCCGTCTGGCAGGTCGCCTGGTCGTCCTCGCCATCAGAGGTTCAGTCCCTCCCGCGCACTGTTCGTCTAGCGACCGATGCGAGTGATCGTACCTTGTCCACTCCAAGCTCATTTTATCAGACCGACAGGGTGTCTGACCAGTCCGTGCAAGACGGGCTGAAACGGCCGGCCAAGCCGTTAGGAGCCGCTCTTCGTCGATTGACCTGATGAAAGACCGAGTGCTATACTTAGTTGGACTGATGTCCAAATAGCGTCGAGCTGCTAGAAGAGTGTATGGGGCTCTTTGGGGAGGATGTGTCATGTCACTGGTTCCGATGTCGGTTCTACTGAACAAAGCGAATTCGCTCGGTTACGCCGTAGGTGCGTTCAACACGAACAATATGGAGATCACACAGGGCATCATCGACGGCGCTGCCGCTGAGAGGTCTCCAGTCATCGTGCAGTGTTCGGAAGGCGGCCTGGAGTATGCCGGAGCTGACATGGTCGTCGCCATGGTCAAGTCGCTTGCGCAGGATGCAGACATTCCGGTTGCGCTCCACCTCGATCACGGGAAGAAGTTCACCAACATAGTGAAGTGCATCCGGGCCGGATTCACGTCTGTAATGATGGATGCTTCGCACCTGCCGCTCGAGGACAACATAGCGATGGTGAAGAAGGTCGTCGAGATCGCACATGCAGCCGGGGTAACCGTTGAGGCTGAGCTGGGAAGGATCTCGGGAATTGAGGACAATGTCTCCGTGTCCGAGCGGCACGCCATTCTGACTGATCCGGCGGAGGCCGAAAGGTTTGTGGCGGAGACCGGCGTCGACGCGCTGGCTGTCGCAGTCGGAACAGCTCACGGTCCGAGGAAGTTCAAAGGTGAGCCAAGACTCGAACTCGATCTCATCAGAGAAATCAAGCAGAGAACTAGAATCCCTCTGGTGATGCACGGTGCGTCAGCCGTCCCGCGCGAGGTCATCGAGAAGGCAGTCTGCTACGGTGCGCAGCTGCAGGGTACCTCTGGGGTGCCTGACGAGGCTGTCAGGAAGGCAGTAGAGAACGGCATCAACAAGGTAAACATCGACACAGACATGCGACTGGCTATGGTAGCCGCCCTGCGGGAGGCTCTCTACACCGATCCGGGAGTCACTGACCCGCGCAAGGTGCTTGGACCTGCCAGGTCGGCCGTTTCCGAAATAGTGAGACAGAAGATCGCCATTCTCGGATCTGCAGGCAAAGCCTAAAATGTGATTCGCACTTCCCGCGTGCCTTCTGCATACGATATGCCGGGGGTGGGTGTCTATGAGACAGCAACCGCGGCTGGGGTTCAACAGGCGCAGAAGGGCTGTGCGGGCCTGGAACATTGAGACGGTCATCTTGGTTGCACTGCTGGTATTCGGCACCGCATTGTTCGTGATAGATGTGCGGCTCAGGCCTACCATCCTGGCCTATGCCGAAGCGCGTGCTCTCACAATAGCGACCGATGCGATAAACTCAGCGGTCAATGACAAGATCGCGATCAGCATCAAGTACGAGGACCTGATAGACTACAGACAGGACAACCAAGGCAGAATCGTCGCGATGAGGCTCAACACCGGAGAGATCAACCGGCTCGCGTCTCAGACCACGATACAGGTTCAGAGCACGCTGCGAAGCATATCCGAGGACAGGATAAGAATACCGCTTGGACAGGCGCTCGGGAGTCAGATCCTCGCGAACTACGGACCCTGGATCACAGTCAGAATAAAGCCGCTGGGGACAGTCCAGTCGACGGTAGTGGACAAGTTTGAGCAGGCGGGGATCAACCAGAGCAGGCACAAGATATATCTCGAAGTGACCGCCACGATACAGGTGGTCATCCCGCTGGTAAGCAGCACGGTCGTAGTCACATCGGAAGTGCCTATAGCGGAGAACATCATACTTGGCGAGGTTCCCGAAGTCTACGTCGGATCAGAGGCCACGGGAATAGTCGTCCCGTCGCGATGAAGCCCGCAAAAACGGCCATCAGGGCTGT
>JAAYAB010000236.1 GCA_012719595.1 Bacillota bacterium | reverse complement strand
TGCAGATGGTGACCCAGCAAGGTGACAACGTCAACGTCTTTGGAGTGCACGGCGACTTCGACGACGCTCAGACCGGAGTGAAGCGCGTGTTCGGCGATGTCGACTTCAGCAAGCGGCTCGCCTCCGCTGGATGGGCGCTCTCGTCAGCGAACTCGATAAACTGGGGGAGGCTTGCGCCCCAGATAGTCTACTACATATCCGCCTACTGCGATGCAGTGGCCTGCGGCGCAATCGAGTTCGGCGACAAAGTCAACTTCGTGGTCCCGTCAGGGAACTTCGGCAACATCCTCGCCGCTTACTACGCGATGCGCATGGGGCTGCCTGTCAACAGGCTCGTGTGTGCCTCCAACAAGAACAACGTCCTGGCGGACTTCTTCAACACCGGCACATATGACCGCAGGCGCACGCTCCACCGGACGACATCGCCGGCAATGGACATACTCGTCTCGAGCAACCTCGAAAGGCTTCTCTTTGAGGTCAGCGATCGTGATCAATCCACTGTTCGTCAGCTCATGTCAGATCTGCAGAGCACCGGACATTATTCGGTTGGTGCTGCGCTGCTCTCAAGGCTTCAGTCGGCGTTCTGGGGAGGCTGGTGCGACGAACCCGGGGTCATGCAGACGATCAGAGACGTGTGGTCTGATCATCGGTATGTCCTCGATCCCCACACCGCAGTTGGCCAGGCTGTGTATAAGCAGTACTTAGCAAGCACAGGAGACGGCACCTTTACCATCGTGGTCTCCACCGCCAGCCCGTTCAAGTTCCCGGATACCGTGGTGAGGGCGATAGCAGGGGATTCGGCCGTAGGAGCGACGGAGGGACTCGAAACGATCGCCGCGCTGGAGAGACTGACTGGAGTCGTGGCTCCAAAGCCGATCTCTGAACTTGGATCACTGGCCGTGAGACATCCTGAGACTGTCGACGTCTCAGAGATTCCGAGAGCGGTCGCCTCGACAGTCGATTTGGCTTGACTTTGCAGTGTCAGTCGTCCGAACCAAAGATGTCATGAAAGGTCGCCGCAGGCTTTGATCCGTCGGCAATCCTGTCGGCCTCTTCGAGAAGATTCCGGACAGCCCGTTTGATGTTGCTTCGCTGGACTTCGAATTGCCGCACCAGCTCATCGCCAGAATATCCTTGTTTGCAACTGATGGTTGCGTCTTGGCTTCGAGACGCAATTGCCTGTGCACCCGAAAGCACCAAGTCTGCACGCTCGCACACAATGTGAGCAGGGAGTTTATCCTGCTTCAACCGCCGGTGACCCCGGTTCAACCATCGGTTAGTGGCGGACTGGCCGGACTTGTGTTAGTGTTTGGTTGACGGATGGGCGCCCGCTTCGTGACAGCTGTCGCAGGTACTCTGATGGGAGTGATCTGGATGGTCGATAGTCGTACAGTCGGTGCTTACATATCTCAGTTGCGGCGTGACGCTGACATGACTCAGGCTGAGATGGCAAACAAGCTGAACGTCACACACCAAGCCGTGTCTAAATGGGAGAACGGGCTGGCACTGCCCGATGTTCAGACGCTGATGAACTTGGCCGATTTGTTCGGCGTATCAATCGAGCAGATACTCAGCGGCGGCAGGAGGACATCTCACGGTCGCCGCGATTCTGTTAAGGAAGATCTGGACCGCTCCCTTGATAGGGCGCGTACAGGAGAGGTGGATCCAGACTACCTGATGGAGCTCGCTCCGTTCATGAGCAGAGACAAACTCGAGAAGGCTGTAGACATGGTCAGCGAAGGCGAGCTGTGTTGGGAGCATCTTGTTAGTCTGGCTCCATTCCTGAGCCAGGAAGCTCGGGACCGTGCCTTTGAGAAGCTGTGTGCAGGAGAGGTGGATCCAGATTTCGTGATGGGGGTCGCTCCGTTCATCAGCAGAGACAGACTGGAGAAGGCAATAGACCTGGTCGCCGAAGGCGAGCTTTGTGAAGAGCATATCGTAAGTCTTGCTCCCTTCATTGGGAGCGATGCGCTGCGCAGGGCTGTCGGCAGAATCCCGGCCGACTCGATCGATCGCGACATGTTATCTGGCTTGGCTCCATTCCTTGGGCCCGACTTCATTGAGAAGCTCGTCTTCGGCAAGGCAAGGTCGGGGTAGGTTGTTACGGCGGTGTGAACAGGGAGGCGGGTTAGCCCGCCTCCCTGCTCAATTCTCATGGTCTTGCCGCCCCGTGTCGGGACTGTCCAGAATCCAGCTTGGCTCAGACTTGTCACAAGCCCAGCTTGGCCTTGATGGCGTCTCGCAGAGCCCCCGCGGTGAATCCGAGATGCGCAGCGACCTGAGGTCCCGGCCCGCTCTCGCCGAACCGCTGGAGCGAGTATACCATTCCGTTGCATCCGGTGATCTGATACCAGCCTTCTCCGACGCCGATTTCCACTGCGACCTTCGGCGCAGAGGTGAGAACCGAGCTGCGATACTCAGGATCCTGCGCAAGGAAGAGCTCTCTGGAAGGCACGGAGACTACTCGCACCTTCAAGCCGTCAGCTTCGAGCATCTGCGCGGTTTCCATACAGAGAGAGACCTCACTGCCTGCAGCGACTAGCACGACGTCAGGCTGTCCTGAAGACTCGCGCTTCAGGACATAACCGCCTTTGGAGAAGCCGTCGACTGGTATCGCCTCTGCGGGGATGGTCGGCAGATTCTGCCGAGTCAAGATCAGGCACGTGGGTCCGTCCTTCCGCCTAATCGCCTCAATCCAGGCAAGTCGAGTCTCATTCGCATCGGCAGGCCTGAACACTCTGCAGTTCGGGATGATCCTTATCGATTCAGTCTGTTCGATCGGCTCGTGGGTGGGGCCGTCTTCGCCCACGTAGACGGAGTCATGGGTCAGTACGTATATTACAGGCTGCTTCATCATAGCCGAGAGCCTGAGCGAAGGGCGGAGGTAGTCGACGAATACAAGGAACGTGGCACAATACGGGCGTATGCCCCCGTGCAGCGATATGCCGTTGCATATCGCCGCCATCGCGTGCTCTCTGACGCCGAAGTGGAAGTTGCGTCCGCCGAAGCTGCCTGGGCCAATTTCGCCTTCTCCGTCGAGCCAGGTCTTGGTGGAGGGCGCGAGGTCAGCGGAGCCTCCGGCCAGATAGGGGATGGCCTTTGCCACCTGTTGCAGGACCTTTCCGCTGGTGTTGCGCGTAGCGTTCTTGGTGCCGGCTTCGAATGTGGAGATCATCGACTCAAAGTTGTCCGGCACGTGCCCAGAGAGCGCCT
>JAAYAB010000235.1 GCA_012719595.1 Bacillota bacterium | reverse complement strand
CTACGTGACCTGCGCAAGAAGGGACCCGTGATCCGATTCCTTGAGGAGGTGAGCTTGCGCTATCGGCTGGCTGCCCAACAAAATCAAGCGCTTGCCGCAGATAGGGCAGCGGAGACCGGAGGCTAGCCCCAAGCATCTGTTGCTTCTAGGTGCGACACAGTGCAAAAGAAGAGACGCTCAGCTCTTGAGCGTCTCTCCCCCTCACTCCGTTGCCATGAGCAGTGTAGTGAACCCTGTAGACTACACTGGGATGAATATCCTCATACCAGGCGTGATGACGTTAGGATCAGGTATCTGCGGATTTGCCTGTATCAGCGCCTGCAGCGACACACCAAACCTCTGTGCGATCGAGAACATCGTATCACCCGGCTGGACGATGTAGATCCGTCCAGGAGGCGGCGGAGGCCCAGGAGCTCCAGGAATGCAGATGTTTTGGCCGACCAGAAGAGCCTCTGGATTGACGCCGGGATTGACCCGCATGATCGCATCAACCGTCGTTCCAAAGCGGCGTGCCAGCGCGAAGAACGTGTCGCCAGGCCTCACTTGGTAAACGAAGGTTCCCGGAGGGCACACTGTCGGCGGCACTGCCACGGGTATGCAGATCACCTGGCCGATTTGCAGGTTGTCAGGATTGACGCCAGGATTCGCCCTTATCAGAGCATCGACTGAGATGCGGAATCTCTGGGCGATGCTGAAGAATGTATCTCCTGCCCTTATACGGTACAGGTTCCCGCCGGGGCAAAACGGTACCTGCCTGTCACCGTAGGTGTCCATGTGCTTCGCTCCTTTGCCAGAATTCCTGTACCATCCTATGAAGGTCTCGCCGCCCAACGTACCGTGCTAGTTGCCCGATTGAGCGCTGTCAGGCAGCGACCGCGCACGGGCTTTCTTCCACTGACTCCCCTGTTCAGTCAACATTCCCAGTCAGTGCAATGCTTGTCCGGCATGTCTTCATCTCCCTAAAGGGAACGGCCGGAGCGAGAGGAAACAAGCTAGCGAAGTAAATAGAGCTCAGAGCAGGTTCGAAGCACAGGGCGAGCTTGGGTTCGTGCTTGCAGATCGGCGTCGGCGGGCCGGTGCTGGCATTTCAGTGCCGGCGGTTCGGCGTTGCTCGGCCGGTGCGCGTCGGCCAGGCCCAGCCGGGCCGGCAGTTGGGCGCTGCGGTCCGAGGCAAGCGGTTCTGCGTCGACGTGTCAGCCCTGGCCGTCCAGTGCTAACGACTCGGTTCCACCGGAGGTGATACCATTAAACCCGCATTTGTGTATCACGACTCCCACAACCTACTCTTCCGGTCGCCGTTTGGCGCGGTCGAGACCGGCACTCCCGTCACTCTCAGGCTGAAGTTTGACGAAACGGCGAAGCCGGATTCGGTGTTTGTCCGTCTTTGGCATGGCGATTCCGAATCTCTTGTTCAGATGCAGCCAGCCGACGTCAGCCAGATGGCTTCAGCCGAGATCGGCGGGGGATGTCTGTACGAAGCCACTTTCTCCGCACCCAAGACTCCCGGACTGGTGTGGTACTCCTTTAGAATCCACCAGGGTGGCAGGACCCTGTACTACTGCAACAATCCACAGAGAACAGGCGGAACCGGCAGACTGCTGGATCACCTTGCTGACTCGTATCAAATCACCGTCTATGAGCGCGGATTCACCACGCCTGAGTGGTTCCGCGATGCAATCGTCTATCAAATCATGGTCGACCGATTCCACAAGGGCAACTCCGAGAGCTCGGCGAAACCGCACCGAGATGATGCGGTGGTTCATCAGAACTGGAACGAGCTTCCCTGCTACAAAGACGGCGGGGGATTCGCCAGGCGGCTATGCAACGATTTCTTCGGCGGCAATCTCAGGGGAATCCGTGAGAAGCTGCCGTATTTGCGCTCTCTTGGTGTAAAGGCGATCTACCTCAATCCGATCTTTGAGGCTTCGTCCAACCACAAGTACGACACTGGCGACTACATGCGCATTGACCCGATGTTCGGCGATCTCGAAGACTTCACCAAGCTTTGTTCGGAAGCTCGAAGTATGGGCATCGCAGTCATCCTCGATGGGGTCTTCAGCCACACCGGAAGCGACAGCGTGTATTTCAACAAAGACGGCCGCTACCCGTCGCTCGGGGCCTATCAGTCCGTCAATTCGCCGTATTACTCCTGGTACAGGTTCCGCAAGCATCCGAACGACTACGAGTGCTGGTGGGGTGTCGATACGCTGCCAAACGTCAACGAATTGGACCCATCCTATCAGAAGTTCATCGTCACAGGAGAAGACAGCGTCACAAAGCGCTGGCTCCGCCTGGGCGCAAAGGGATGGCGGCTTGATGTCGCAGATGAGCTCCCCGACGCATTCATCGAGACGCTCCGGGCTGGCACCAAGTCGACCGACCCTGACTCGGTGCTGATCGGGGAAGTCTGGGAAGACGCATCCAACAAGGAGAGCTACGGAGCGCAACGAGGATTCGTCTGGGGTCGCCAGTTCGACAGCATAATGAATTACCCATTCAGGGAGCTGACGCTCTCATTCCTTCTCGGGCGATCGACGAAGAGCGGATCGCCGTTCGACGCCAATGAACTCCACAAGGGACTGATGAGTCTCTATGAGAACTACCCGCGCCCGGTATTCTACTCGCTCCTTAACCTGATCGGAAGCCACGATGTCGCTAGAGCAAAGACGATTTTGGGAGAGGCTCCTCCCGAAGAGTGTTTGCCTCTCGAACAGCGTGCCGCCTATACTGCTCGTCCTCCCCGGAACGAGATCGGAAAACGTCGTCTGAAACTTGCGGCACTTCTGCAGATGACGTTCCCAGGGGTTCCGTGCATCTATTACGGCGATGAAGCAGGCCTCGAGGGCTACAAAGACCCGCTAAACCGCTGCACCTATCCATGGGGCCGCGAGGACGCGGAGCTCATCGAGTGGTATAGACTGCTCGCCCAAATTCGGAATGGCCACGCGTGCCTGCGAACAGGCGAATGGTTCTCTCCCTACCACGAGGGCCCACTGTACGTGCTCGGAAGGCAAATCTCTGATGGAACCGACGTGTTCGGCCGCGAGAGAGCCAACAACACGGCCGTCATATGTGTCAACCGCGACCCGGACCGAGGCCATAGTCTTCGGCTTGATCTCAGGTGGCTCGAGTGCGAGCGAGTCTTCGATGCACTTGCGGGCTACTCCGAAGTCGCAGTCAGAGACGGCTTTCTCGACGTTCATGTGCCCGCCCTCGGAGCGATCATCCTCCTCAAGCACAAGAGCGATCAGTTCGGCTCCGGGAGCAAGAGAGATGTCAGCTGCTGGAGGCCGCGAGTCGATCTTTGTGCCTCTTGCCGACTGGCCGAACATCAAGTCAAGTGCGACATGGCCAGGGTAGCAGGCTAAAGGCCGCATCGACAGTGCGGTCGGCTGAATGCAGCCGGGACAGCCGAACCCGTCTTGTCAAGCAGCACAGGCCCGGGCTATTGACCTCAGAATAGCGCCAGCCACGCCAGCCCATCGATCCGACGAGTCGAGGCCAGTCGGACTGCTCAATAAGGTCAGTCTGGCCCGCTCATCAATCTGACAAGTCGAGGCCAGTCGGACTGCTGAATAAGGCCGGGCACGCCAGCCCATCGATCCGACGAGTCGAGGCCAGTCGGACTGCTCAATAAGGTCGGCCTGGCCCGCCCATCAATCTGACAAGTCAAGGCCAGTCGGACTGCTGAATACAGTCGGCCAGGCCTGCCCATCAAATCCGGCGAGTCGAGGCCAGTCGGACTGCTCAATAAGGTCGGCCTGGCCGGAGCCCATCACATCCGACGGGCTCCGGCCAGCGGGACCACCGAATAGGCGGGCCGTCCATGGGCGGCTCTCGCCCTCGTCCAGGTGGGGATGGACGTGACTCCAACGATCCTCGCATGTCCGCCCCGCCTCTTCTCAACACCTACCTTGAGAATCAATCCTCTCTGAGTCCACGGGTTTCGCCACATTCGCCTGGATACGAAATTGCCAAGGGAGAACACTGCGACGCAACGACGGATTCTCCCGTCAGGCCGGCGCACCCTTGTCACCACCGTCGGCTGAACCACGTGGGGATGAGATCCAAGGATGATATCTGCTCCTCCTCTCAGCAGGCGCTGCACAAGCTTGACCTGGCCTTCCACTGGCTTCCTGCGGAACTCCACGCCGAAATGGAGGGAGACGACGACCAGGTCTGCTTTTTGCCTCAGCCGCTGGATATCGCGGAGGATCCTTTGAACCCGCATGCGGTTGACTGCCCAGCGCTTGGAGGCCGGCGGCCTAATACCGTTGGTGCCATAGGTATACGCCAAGATCCCGACATTGATCCCCTTCACAGGAATCACAAGTCTCCGGTTTCGTTCCCTGACCGATCTCGACGTGCCGGTGTGCTTGATTCCGTATCGATCGAGGATATCAAGCGTACGCTTGAGTCCCTTCAGCCCATGGTCCATGCAATGGTTGTTCGCGGTGGTCAAGACGTGAAAGCCGGCTCTTCGAAGCGCTGGAATGAGTTCGTCAGGGCAGCTGAACCTCGGAAACCCATTCCTTGGGTTGCGCGTCTGATGTGGCGCACGACGGCCGGCGAGAGTAGTCTCAAGGTTGCCGATGACCAGGTCGCATTTCGTGAATATGGGAGCGACATCCCTGAATACCTCGTCAAATGAGTAGCGATTCGAATCCGCCGATCTGGCTGCCGCTACCTGCTCACGCCACATCATGATGTCCCCGACTGCAGCGATGGTAATCGTCGACACAGTGACCGCCCCCTCACCGACCATCGTATTCCGCGAGGCTCGGTACCGTACGAAGACTCGAGCCCACGCTGGCGAAGACCATCACCAATCGCACAGGGGCGCCATACTCTGGTACCAGGAAGTGCGCTCCTCCAAACTTCCTGCTCGCGGGCAACAGTGTTAGTCCGCTGCACATCTCCGGATGGTGGTTCACGGTGCCAAACTCGGCTGTCTGCAGGCTCGATGCCCTTCCTCCAGGGCGAGCCGCGATCGTGGTGTCTCTGGATGCACAAGGCATTGAGCGGCGACGACTACTTGATCTAGGGTTCACGCTCGGGTCAGTCGTGCTGTCATTGAGGCGGAGCCCATCGGGAGATCCGACTGCGTTCCGGGTAAGGGGCTCGACAATCGCGTTGAGGTCCGACCAAAGCAGGCTCATTGCTGTCAGGCCACTCTAGGATGGATGGCCTGGCTAGACTGATCAGTAGGTGCGGTTCGACCAGACAGATTCGACCAGATAGATTCGACCAGATAGACCGGAGGTTGACATCATGGCCGGAACCAGTCGGCCCATAGAGTCCAATGCATTCCGTGAGGAGTTTGTCGGGGGTCCAGTCAACGCCGATTATCTGATAGCCCTGGCCGGCAATCCGAACACGGGCAAGAGCACTGTCTTCAACGGCCTCACGGGGCTAAACCAGCATACGGGCAATTGGCCCGGCAAGACGGTGGCACAGGCGCGAGGCGTTTACATGCATGGCGGAAAGCGTGTGGCCCTGATCGACCTCCCAGGCACCTACTCACTGCTTGCTCGGTCGCCCGAGGAGCAGATTGCCAGAGACTTCATCTGTTTCGCCCAGCCAGATGCCACTGTGGTCGTGGCCGATGCGACCTGCCTTCAGAGAAACCTTAACCTGGTCCTTCAGGTAGCCGAGATCACGCCGCGGGCTATTCTGTGCCTCAACCTGATCGACGAAGCGAGAAGAAAGGGCATCGAGATCGACCACGCGCTGCTGGCACATTCGCTTGGTGTGCCAGTCGTGCCCACTGTGGCCAGAAGCGGCCACGGGTTAGCGAATTTGAAGGACGTCATCAACGCTGTGGCATCCGGGCACATATCTCCAGAACCCCTTCAGGTCCGCTATTCGCCAACCATAGAGCGGGAGATTGAGAGACTCGAACCCGAACTTGCCAGCATCCTAGATGGCAGACTTAGGCCGCGATGGGTCGCACTGAGACTCCTAGACGGCGACACCTCGATCATCTCGAGCATCGAACGGTACCTCGGGCGGAAGCTCACCTACATCCGGAGGAAAGTGCCTGCATGATGAGTGATTTGCAGGGCAATTCGGAGACTTTGCGAGACGCGGTTTGGCAAGACGTGACCGTGCGAGACGCAGTTTGGCAAGACGTAACCGCGCGAGACACAGCCCTGCAGGAGGCAGCCTTGCGAGGCGCACTTTGGGAGGACACGGCCTTGCGGGACGCAGCCTTGCAGGAGGCAGCCTTGGGCGACACAGCCTTGGGGGACACAGCCTTGCAGGGCGCAGCCTTGGGCGACACAGCCTTGGGGGACACAGCCTTGCAGGGCGCAGCCTTGGGCGACACAGTCTTGCAGGGCGTAGCCATTGCAGACGAGCCCGGTGCATCAGTGCCCTTTGACACCGCAACCCGTGAAGCCTCACCGACAAATTTCAGCGACGAACACCTGGGCGATGAGATCGTCTCTGCCATCTACAGACAAGCGGAGTCCATAGCTGCCAATGTGGTCAGGCGGCGCAGATGCGTTGAGGACTGGGATGACCGGATCGACTCAATCCTTACGTCACGGCTGTTCGGCTATCCCCTCATGTTGCTGTTACTCGCAGCCGTCTTCTGGATCACGGTAAGCGGCGCCAACTACCCGTCCTCCGTTCTGTCCGAGCTTCTCCTTCGTTTCGAGGGCGTGTTGACTCGGGTATTTGGGTCGCTCGGAGCGCCCCAGTGGTTGCACGGGATGGTAGTTCAGGGGGTATACAGGACTTCAGCGTGGGTCGTATCCGTGATGCTCCCGCCAATGGCGATCTTCTTTCCCATATTCACCTTCCTGGAGGATCTGGGGTACCTGCCGCGGGTGGCCTTCAACCTCGATCACTGGTTCAGGCGATCCGGGGCCCACGGGAAGCAGGCTCTGACAATGAGCATGGGATTCGGATGCAACGCCGTAGGCGTGATGGCGGCACGGATCATCGAGTCGCCTAGGGAGCGACTAATCGCCATATTGACCAATAGCTTCGTGCCGTGCAACGGCAGATTTCCTGCCCTGATCGCCCTGGCCACGATTTTCATGTCCGCGACAGCCGGCAGTCCTGGCAGGCTCTTGGCATCTGCTACGGTGGTGGCAATGGTGCTGGTCGGCATCGGAGTGACTCTACTCATATCGTGGATCCTATCGTGTACGCTGCTCAAGGGCGTCCAGTCCACGTTTACGCTGGAGCTGCCGCCCTACAGAAAGCCGCAGATAGGCCGAATCGTGGTACGATCGCTACTGGTTCGGACGCTGTTCGTTCTCCGCAGAGCAGTCATTGTGGCAGCACCCGCGGGCGCAGTCACCTGGTTGATGGCCAACATCCACGTCCATGGATCAACCCTGATCGAGGTCGTGTCAGGCTGGCTGAACCCGGTGGGCCGATTGATGGGTCTTGACGGTGCCATTCTGCTCGCATTCGTCCTGGCGCTGCCTGCAAACGAGATCGTCATGCCAATCGTGCTGATGAACTACATGTCGACCGGTGCGTTAGCCGAGCTTCAGAGCCTCAGTGCGATGCGAGAGCTGCTCGTGGCTCATGGCTGGACACTCGTTACTGCGCTCAACTTCATGCTCTTCTCTCTCCTGCATTTCCCGTGCGGCACAACGCTGATGACGATCCGGAGCGAAACAGGGAGCGTGAAATGGGCGGTTGCTGCAGCTGCCGTCACGACTGCCACTGCATTCGTGGTCTGTTGGCTCGTTGCACAGATTGCTCGTATCCTGGCCGTCGTCCTCTAGAATACCCGGCAGGGCAGGCAGCACGGTCTTGCATGTCGCCCACGCGCAAGCGACCAGGGTCTCGGTAGAAAAGGGGTGATTCCGATTCTCACAGAGAGCATGGAAGACTACATGGAGATCATCTACCGCCTCTCCGAGGAGAAAGGCTATGTGCGGGCCGTCGACATCTCTGAATTGCTCAACGTGCAGGCCTCCAGCGTGACACGCATGATTCGGAAGCTCGACGAGGCCGGATTCGTGAAGTACGAGAGATACCGGAATATCTCGCTTACCCCGCTCGGTGCACGCTATGGCCGCTTTCTCGCCTGGCGCGACGACACGCTCAAGCGCTTCCTGCGCATGCTGAACGCAGATATGGGAGTTGACGAGCAGGTAGAAGGCATCGAGCACTACATCACTCCTGACACCATGAGGCTCATCTCCAACCTCCTCACGTACTTCACCTCGAGTCCGGGCAGGCTCGATGAACTGGCATCTCTGCGGGAGTGCTCCGAATGCCCGCTGGACGAGAATCTCCGAGAACTGAGGGCATGGGAGTTCCGTCACCACACAGACGACGCGTAGCCAAGCGACTCGCTTGCTTCAGCCACCCGGCGAATCGCCTCATCGACGACCTCCTTAGGCAATCCCTGCGCCGTTGCGACCTCATCTATCACCTTGCCGATCTCGAGAGAGTCCTCCGCGATCCCGGTCTCGAGAAGTGCGATAAACGCGTCCGCCCCTGAAGGCACCCTATCGAGTTCGTGCAAATGAGCGCGACTGAGAACCTCAGGCCCAGGCTGGGCGGACTTCAGGGGCACCAGCTCGGTCTCTATTCCACCGGCGGGCGCTTCGGCTGCTTCCGGGAAGATGGTTAGGAGACACACGCGAATCTGTCGGGTCATTTCAGCCGTGCTGGCTGACAGCCTGCAGAGCGCTCCAGGATTCACAAAGGTGGTATGGCCCAAGCGCAAGACTCCAAAACCTGCGTGTTCATGCCCAACGACAAGGACGTCTGGAGCTTCTTCCAGAGCTGCCACATCGCTCGCCAAAGTGTACCGGGACAGTGCGTGTCCTGGAGCCCTGTCCAGCAGCATCCCATGTGCGACATGCAGGCGGATACATTGTCGGGACAGCCGTGAGGACGGCCGCTGCGAAGAAGCGTTCGGCGAGAAAGCGTGCTGCGGGGACGGCGTGTATTGAGCAATGTCCCTATCCGTGTCTGCATCATAGCCATGCCCTGTCAGCGATACACCGTCTACGAGATAGGAGCTCCTGCTGAGATCGCGGACCAGTCCAAACCTAGCCAAGGCGCCGTACGGCGTTCTATCAACGGTATCAGGACTCCCTCCCCAGAGGTCATGGTTACCGGGGACTGTGTAGATCGGACATGGAGACTTGGCGAGCAACAAACACAGCTCAACCAGAGTAGGAAGGGCGATGCCGGGGGTATCGACGATGTCGCCGGGAATGATGATTCCCGAACATCCGCTGCGGCGGGCGAGGTCAAACACCTCCAACAGCTTTCTCTCAAGAGCTGCTTGAAAATCATCTGTCCGTGCTCGAGGACTGGTCGCTCTGTAATGAAGGTCGCCTGTGGTTAGGAGTCTCACCATCCTGCCCCCAACTCCTCGACCTGGCTCGCTCCTCCGACCTTTGTAACCCTGTACCCTCTGTCCGCTGCCTCCAACAGAGTCTCGTTGTGAGTTACGATCAGCACCTGGCGTCCTGTGCTCTCGGCATAGCGGCGAAGAAACCCAGCGAGAGCAGGCACATATTCCTCAGATACCATCTTACCGGGCTCGTCCAGGATGAGAGGTCCCGAAATCGGTGGTCTGATCAGTTCGAGTACAGCCATCCGGAGTGCCAGAGACACTACGTCGACGATCCCACCGCCCCGCGCCTCCTCTGGAGGCACAGCGATGGATCCGGACGTGTAGTCGCTGACTACCAGCCAGTCTGCAGTGGGTCGGCCGCCTCTGTCTCCCACCTCGACTCGGAAGGCGAGGCTATCGGAGACAATCGCACGGAGTGCGGCTGTCACTGTATCTTCGATGACCTTCCTGACTCGCTCCCG
>JAAYAB010000234.1 GCA_012719595.1 Bacillota bacterium | reverse complement strand
CTACCTGCCTATGGTTGGCACCTCGGGCATGGAAGAGGTAAGAGAGGTCCACAACCCGCTGATCGCCTCCCGCGAGTTCTTGAGCGAGATCGCTGAGAGGCTGCCACTAAGCAACCGCAAGAATGTGATGATCCCCGGAGCCGTAATAGTCCCGAAGTTGGCTGGGGCGACCATACAGAGGCAGCCGGACAGTAAAGCCGTGATAGTCTATCCGAGGGCCATTGCGCGAGTGCTGAACCAGTATGACAGAGCCGTCTTGACTTCGGAAGAGATGGACCGCATCTACGACAGGATTGCCCTATCCTCGAAGGAGTCGGGCGGCACGTCACGGCATTGAATGAACGCTCGACGAATGGACTCGGGCATCGATGGGTGACCACAGCTTCGGAGGCTGGTCAGCATGGCCATAGGGGGCCGTATCTCACAAGAAGAGGCAGAGACCGCGCTCACATCGTCACAGCCAATACTGATCTGCACCCCAGGTGCGCGAGCATTGCTGCGGCTTCTCAGGATTTGGCTGCCACTGTTCGTTGCTGTTCTCATGTCCTACGGGGTGCTCTGGTACGTCACCATCCCGATATACCTGATCATTGCAGTTCGGTCCCAGTCGTTTCTAGACTACTGGCGTCTCTATGGATATTCCAAATCCATGCTGTTTGCCTCGACAGCGGCTATGTTGATTGTGTCGTTCCTGACTGCTGGCTGGGTTCGGGCGCTGGTGTACCACATTGCCAGGCTCGTTTTCGGGCTATGAATGAACGTGCCAAGAAGAGGAGTACGCACTATGAAGAAGGCGCTTAGCCTGCTCTATCCGGCTGACTCCGTGAGCGCGCGGATCCAGAGCGAGATGGATTGCGGGTTCCTCGAAGAGCTCAGAATAGCTGACCTAGTGACACTGCCGGCTAGGAGGGGCACACCATGGAGGTCCAGAAACCTGGAGCTCCGCCGCTTCCTTACCTCAGACGCGGCTGTGATAAGGCACCGCCTTGACATTCTCGAAGACCTTGTGAACAGCCCGGAGTTGTACGGTGCTTTCGCTGACGTTCTTCCTCTCATCGATGACCTAATCGAGGTCGGAAGCGCCAAGACCGAAGCGTCGGACGTAACCGCCTGTCTGTACGCAGCGTCTGAGCTGGAGCTGTACGTCGACTGCACCGATTCTCTCTATCGCGCGCTCTCCAATGCAAAGGCTCTCAAGTCTGCTGGGCTCAGAGACTTGTTCGATCTGGTCGGCGGGATTCACGACAGCGCCGAGTACTCGTCGATGAAGGAGAAACTGTCCAAGCTGATGGCCAGCGTCCGAGCAATAAGGAGCATCACGATCGGGGTGAATCTGGACGCACAGTTGAGATCGGTCGAGGCGGGCGTGGTTTCCATCAACAGTCAACCGTTTCGCTCGGGTGACCTGATAGACAGGCTGCTGAGGCTCGACGTCAGCGACGATGGGTACCGCTGCATCACTCCCCTCATGCCCTATGGGTACAACACCTCCGACCCTAGCGCAGTCGCTCTCAACTCTGGGATAAACAGGGCAATCGACACGATTTTCCGGTCATCGGTCCAGAAGTGGCGGCCTCTGATCCGCCGGTATCTGACTGAAAACATAGGCTATCTGCGAGGGCTTGCCGACGAGATCAGATTGCTGCT
>JAAYAB010000233.1 GCA_012719595.1 Bacillota bacterium | reverse complement strand
TGTTTGGGACGTTTGGCTTTGTTGAGCTGCGGGAGAAGAAGATCATCAGGCGCCTCGGCGCCACTCCGCTTCGGAGATCGATGATGCTCTGGGCGGAGGTGCTGATCAGGCTGGTCATGGCGCTCGTGCAGTGCGTGGTGATCGTCGCAGTTGGCACCGTCTTCTTCCACGTTCGTGTGGTGGGCAACTGGCTGCATATCCTCGGCACGGTGATTCTCGGGGCGGCGACATTCATCAGCCTTGGGTATTTCCTCGTATCATTTGCCAGAACGAATGAGAGCGCCCAGGGGCTGATACAGGTCGTGCAGTTCCCGATGATGTTCATGTCGGGGATCTTTTTCCCGGTGGAGCTCATGCCTGGCTTCTTGAGGCCGATCATGAGTGCGATACCGCTGACCTATCTCGGGGACGCGCTCCGCCACTTCATGCTGAGGCTGCCTTCAGAGTTCGGCATCGAGAGAGACCTGTCGATTCTGGCTGTGTGGCTGCTTGTGGCGCTGTTCTTTGCGATCAAGAGGTTTAGGTGGGATTAGGAGGAGCGGTGCGGGGCGTCGGGCCGGCCGGCAGGGCGGGGCGATCACGCTTCGGGATGGTCGGCTAGGCGGCGGGGGCGGTCGAGGCAGCCCGCCAAACAGTGGTCCGTCGGGGCTGGCTGGCGCTTCCGGCAAGGCGTCCACGCTTCAGGGTGGTCAGCTAGGCGGCGGAGGCAACCGGACGGCGCGGCGGGGCGGCCAGGCAGGCCGAGTGGAGCGAGAGGGCAGACGGGTAGCGGAGGCTGCGGGCATGGCGAGCCCAGCTGGGCGAGGGGCCAGCCGGCAGCCGGCGTTGGGTAGCTCAGGCGGGCACGAGCTGACGTGCCCGCCTGTGGGCGCGGTCGGGGACCTAGGCCGGACTAGGACAATGGGTTCGCGCGATGGAAAACCAGCGGCGCTGTCACTGAGCGGCGCTGTCACTGAGCAGTGCTGTCACTGAGCAGTGCTGTCACTGAGCAGTGCTGTCACTGAGCAGTGCTGTCACCGAGCAGTGCTGTCACCGAGCAGTGCGGCGCAGGCGTGCGGTTAGACGAGTATACATGGCTGATCGGCGCGATGAAGTGTCCTTCGTGGTTGTGCGATTGCGCACTAAAGAGTAATATCTTTGGTGCGAGTACCTACCGGCGTTGGCGAACGCCTGTCGTGTCGGAAGGGCTAATTGGGGTGACGGACTGTGGAGAGAGTCGTGGGAACAGTTGTCAGGGGGCTTCGTGCTCCTATCATCAACCAGGGCGATAACTTGAAGGATATCGTCGTGAACACTGTTTTGCATGCTGCGAAGGTAGAGGGCTTTTCGATCCAGGACAAGGACATCGTTGCAATAACCGAATCCATTGTGGCTCGCGCCCAAGGGAATTACGCAAGCATAGACGCTATTGCTAAGGATGTGCGAGCGAAGTACGGCGACAACATCGTTGGGGTCGTGTTCCCAATACTAAGCCGGAACCGCTTTGCGGTCTGTCTGCGCGGTATTGCCAAAGGAGCCAAGGGGATAGTCCTGATGCTTAGCTATCCTTCCGATGAGGTGGGCAACCATCTAGTCGACATTGACGAACTAGACGAATGGGGCATTAACCCCTGGACTGATGTGTTGACTGAAAGCCAGATGCGCAAGTGTTTCGGCGTCTGCAAACACACATTCACCGGTGTAGACTACATTGACTACTACAAGCAAATAGCAGAAGAGTACGGTGGGACTTGCCAGATGGTGTTTTCGAATAATCCCCGGACGATTCTCGACTACACCAAGCATGTACTGGCGTGCGATATCCACACCCGGCACAGAACAAAACGCATTCTCAGGGCGAGCGGCGCTGAGACAGTATACGGTCTTGATGACATCTTGAGTTCGCCCGTCGACGGTAGTGGTTACAACGAGCAGTACGGCCTGTTGGGCGCGAACAAGGCTACGGAAACAAAAGTGAAGCTCTTCCCCCGAGACGGCCAGCCACTAGTCGATAGCATACAGGCGGCTATAAGAGAGAAGACCGGCAAGACCGTGGAAGTGATGATCTACGGCGACGGCGCCTTCAAGGATCCTGTAGGCCGCATATGGGAATTGGCAGACCCGGTTGTATCACCGGCCTACACTTCGGGGCTCTGCGGCACGCCCAACGAAGTGAAGCTGAAGTACCTGGCCGACAATGACTTTGCCGGCTTAAGTGGCGACCAACTGGAGAGTGCGGTCTCCGAGTTCATCAAGCACAAGCAGCCTGACCTCACTGGCTCCATGACCGCGCAGGGAACCACGCCCAGGCGATTCATCGATCTGATAGGATCGCTGTGTGATCTGACATCGGGCAGCGGAGACAAGGGCACTCCGATCGTCTACATCCAAGGCTACTTCGACAACTACGCCAACTAGGGTTGTCTCCCCTTGGCAACGAGGCGGGATCGGCTCATGGTGTTGAACTCGAGTTGACCGGCAGTGCTATCGTGGAGGCGTTGCTCAGTATGGCCTGGACTGCCTGACTTTCGCCCATTGCAACGGTGTCGCCGATCCCGCTGTGCTTCTCTGCATCCTGATGCATGATGCCGCCGAGGCCTACGCAAACGACCTGCGAGACCAGGGGAAGTAAGGCGAGTCCGTCTGCCTGTCGTCATGGGGAGGCTCAGACGAGGCTAGGGGCCACGGGCCAAGTCGCCAGCCCTCTGGCATTGGGCAGCCTCCGGCGCTTCCTGCTTTTCTTGCAGCCAGCGCATAGTATGAGCCTCTGGCATCGGCTCCTTCTTTAGCGGCAAGTGCGTAGTGTCAGCCCCTGGCATCGGCTCCTTCTTTAGCGGCAAGTGCGTAGTGTCAGCCTCTGACATCGGCTCCTTCTTTAGCGGCAAGTGCATAGTGTCGGCCTCTGGCATCGGCTGCTCTGCTTGCGGCAGGCGGTTGGCGTCAGCCTGAGTGATTTGTCGCCGATCTGGCGGTAACCTCTTGGCCCTGGCTTCTGGCAGCTGCCGCTCTTTTTGCAGCAAGTGCTTGATTTCGAAGAGCAGCCAGTCGATAGCCCCGACTCACCCTCTCAAGGAATCGAATCACGGGCTGCCTATGGCGCAAATCACGCAGAGGCAGGTAGTTTCCCACCTTCTGAATCATGGTCTCAAGGGTCAGGTCTTCTGGACGAACGATTATGAGAGGGATACCTCTTCTCCGGCAGATGCCCGCCTTGATGTCATCACGAGCTTGTTGCTTCTCCACCTCTTCTGGCGTGGCGAACTCCGTGGGCTCGTAGTGCTGCTGACCGTTGAACTCAAATGCCGCTAGGCCGGGGTAATACCGATCCAACTGCATCTCCTCTTTGGTGAATGGATTCACAAGAAACCCAGGTGACGCATCATCCTCATACTCATTTGAGGCGACAATCAGTGACAGGTGTCCCCTCATCAGTTGCTCTCCCTTGCGATTAGGCCTTGAGAGCAGCCTCTTTAGACTCTCAATCTCTTCCTTACACTGCTCGTAGATGGGGTTCTTTACGGTGAAGATGTATGGACAGAGGTGGTTCTTGCGGGCGCGTTCAAGCCAGCCGCGCTGAACCAGCATGTTGGTTGCACGACTGATTGTCTTCAATGCCTTGCCGGTCATCTCTCTGAGCTGCTTGCGGGTATACTTGCCGGTAGGAGGTTTGTACTCAGGTGTTGCCTGGAGCACGCCATACATCACAACAGCTTGTGGCCTGACGGAGTGGTCCTCAAGGAGCTCTATTGGGATCTCGACGATGCGCCGAGGCTTCGGCTCAGTTGTAGGCACACTGATGCCAGGCGGAGACAAGCGATACCAGCCTGCGGCAGCAAGCGTGGCAAGTCCCTTGCGGACTGTCGGGCGGGACAGGCCGGTAAGCACCGCCAGCCGAGTGGGAGATGGGCGGCTTTGCTTGGTCAGTTCCGGGTGCAGCTTCAGGACCATCCAGATAACCTTGGCCGATGCGGTTATTGTGGGGTTGAGCAGCAGGGCAACAGGCACCTTCACCTTTTCCATGAAACTCATTCCTTAGCATATTTTGGTGTTTAGCTTTGACCCATCGAACGCATCTCCCTTCATATTTCACCCCTGTTGACTTCAAGTTCATTCTGTCAACTGTCTGTCAACTGCGAGTTCACCCTGTCGGCCCTCCGCCTGGAAAGGAAGGTCACGACGACGCGCCCCAACCGGGTGGCAGCCTGGAAGGCACATCCTATTCGCTTCACTCTTGCTGCATGGAGCTGACAGCTCCTGGCGGACATGGAGGACTCTAGGGGAGATCTGGGTCACATAGCCAGCTGCTGATCTCTCTGCTAATAGGGGCGAAACCCCTTCTTTCCAACGCTGCCGCTGAGGCTAGGTATGGGAGTTCCCGGGCCCCAGCGAATCGATCGACTCAGTCGAACACAAATCCCGACTCACACCGCTGCGCTGACGGTTTCTAGCATGCCTGGAGGACACTAGGGAGAGATCCAGGCGGTGTTGCCGGCGGTCTGGAGCACGTTGCCAGGTGCCGACACTCCTGCTGACCGGTGCGGGGTCGTTGCTTTCCACCACTACCGCCGAGGTTAGAAAGAACGGGTTTCCTAGACATGGATTACCCCAATGGCGTAGTGGAGCGAAGATGCCAATCACCACCATTATTTGGCTATTTGTAGTTGTTATGGAGAACATTAGGTCGAATCTGGGTCGTATCGCCGAGGCCGGTGCCTCTGCTAGC
>JAAYAB010000232.1 GCA_012719595.1 Bacillota bacterium | reverse complement strand
TGAGGTTCATGCGGTTTACCATCCTTCTGGTGCTGGCGGTGCTCCTCGTCAGACTGTGGCAGCTGCAGGTGGTGAGGGGCGACCAGTACTACCGCGCGTCCGAGGAACAACGCCTGGTCCGCATACCGATTGCCGGCGCGAGGGGGCAGATACTCGACAGGAACGGGGTTCCTCTTGCGACCAGCCAGCCTGTGTTCACAGTGTCAGTGCTGAGGGACACGTATGAGGAGATGCTGGCTGCCGACCCCAGTCAGGAGGAGCTCATTCAGCGCCTCGCCAACCTGTTGGGCGTTTCTGTCTCAGAGATCGCAAAGGCCATTGCGTGTGCAAAGCCAGACGCATCTGTGACTGGCTATGAACTCGTGGACCTTGATTCCCTTGAGATCTCGCCGGAAGCTGTGTCGCAGATCATAGAGAACCGACACGATTACCCCGGACTCATCATAACCCGCAAGCCTGTCAGGTACTACCCTCAGGGAGACTCGGCCTCGCAGATCATCGGCTACATCCGCCGGATCAGCGCTGACGAGCTGGCCGTCCTCGGCGGAGACGGCTACTCCATATCAGACCTCGTAGGAAAGATCGGGATAGAGAAGGCATTCGAGAAGACCTTGAGGGGAGTCGACGGCGGTGAGCTCATAGAGGTCGACAGGAAGCGGACCTACGTCCAGACGGTTGCAACCGAAGCGCCTGCTCCAGGTGGCGACGTCGTGCTGACCATAGACCTGTCGCTTCAGAAGGCGCTGGAGACTGCTATAGATGAGCAGCTCATTGCGCTGCGCTCGCGGCAGCAGGACCCTGTGAGCGCGCCGGGCGGTGCCGGCGTGGTGATCGACATCAAGACCGGGCAGATACTCGCAGCCGCGACGCGGCCCGGCGCCGATCCGGGCGCATACACCCGCTTCAGCGGATCCATAGAAACGTGGCCCGGAAATGAGCTCGACAAGGTGACAAAGGCAAACTTCGTCCCAGGTTCCGTGTGGAAGCCGGTGACTTTGCTTGCCGCTCTAGCAGGGGGAGTGATCGACCGCGGCTTCGTCCACGTCTGCACCGCGTCACCAGATCCTGACTTGGCGGGGAAGGCGTGTCATGCGCACGGACTGGTGAATGTCACAAAAGCTATCACGGTCTCGTGCAACGCCTACCTGTGGACTGTCGGCAAGCTGATGTGGAGAGCCGAGAGGAACCAACGCGTAGAAATAGCTCAGAGGTATGCCATAGACCTGGGCCTCGGAGTCCCGACCGGCGTGCAGCAGCAGATCGCGGCCTTGGGCGGATACTCTGACTTCGAGGCGTTCGGAAGCGTGCCGGCGAATACACCGAGGTACGGCGATTCGCTCAACTCCGCAATCGGCCAGGGAGACGTGACCGTAAGCCCCTTGCAGATCGCTCAACTGTACGCGACCTTGGCCAGGCGCGGAGTCCGCGTACCGACGTCTCTGGTGCTCGAGGTGAGAGAAGCGGACGGCACCGTCCGTAAAGCTGCCCCTCCGCAGGAAATCCCGACGGGTATACCCAAGGAGTACTTCGACCTGATCAACGAGGGCCTTCGGCAGGTCCCGGTGTCGGGAACCGCAGCCGCAGCCTTTTCCGGGTTCCCCCTCGATGAGATTCCTGTCGCCGGCAAGACGGGCACCGGCGAGATCCCCTCAAGAGACAGCCACGGCTGGTTTGCCGCATATGCGCCCGCCGATGATCCAGAGATCGCGATCGCGGTAGTGATCGAGCATGGCGGGTACGGCGGAGTCGCGGCGGCCCCCGTGGTCCGTCGTGTGCTAGAGCACTATTTCGGAATCGACTACAGCAGGAGTTCTGTTCCCTGATACAGAATATCAGGTAGCGACTGGACAAGCTGGTTACAGGTGATTTTCCATGGATCAGGGCTCGATGGAGTTCAGGGGCACCAGGCAAGGTGTACTGCTAAGGGCGCATATCGGTCCCGACGCTCGTCGGTTTGCAGATGCCTTGAAAGAGAGGCTTCAGAAAGCAAAGGGTTTCTTGTCTGACAGCTATGTGAGCGCCAGGTTCGAGGACGATGAAGTGTCCGTTGAGGCTGTGCGCCTGATCGAGGCGGTCTTGGCAGAGTCTGGTCTGCAACTGCGGAGCGTCGCGACGGGGGCGAAGTCCGTCGACCTGCCGAAACGGGCGGCAGTCACCCAATCTGGCTTGACGGATGCCTACAGCGAAAACGAGGCCTCGGTCCTGATCAAGCGCACCCTGAGATCGGGACAGAGAGTCGATTTCGACGGAAACGTAGTTGTTCTGGGAGACGTCAACCCTGGCGCCGAAGTGGTCGCCGGCGGCGACATAGTCGTCATGGGTAGTCTGAGAGGTCTCGCTCACGCTGGAGCATATGGAGACGCGGACGCGGTCGTAGTGGCGTTCAGACTGCGGCCTACCCAGCTCCGAATCGCAGACCGCATCAGCAGGTCGCCTGACGCAGAGGGCACGGATCCGGCTTTTCCAGAATTGGCCAGGATATCAAAGGGAGCGATCGTGATCGAGGCGTTCTCTGCTCCGGCCGGCAACAGGTGATAAGGTCCGCACCGATGGGAGGAGGATACCCGGCGTGAGTGGACAGGTAATAGTGGTGACCTCCGGCAAGGGAGGAGTCGGCAAGACGACAGTCGTGGCCAACATAGGCACCGGTCTTGCTGCAGCGGGACACAAGACTGTGCTTGTCGACGCAGACATAGGACTGCGCAACCTTGATCTGATCATGGGTCTGGAGAACCGGATCGTATACGACATAGTCGATGTGGTGGAAGGCCGGTGCGAACTGAAGAAGGCCCTCATTCGAGACAAGCGAGTCGAAGGCCTTCAACTGCTGCCTGCGTCTCAGACTCGCGACAAGACGGCGGTCAGCCCCGAACAGATGAAAGAGCTCTGCCAGCAGTTGCGTGAAGAGTTCGACTTCGTGATCATCGACTGTCCTGCCGGCATCGAACACGGATTTCACACAGCAGTTGCCGGAGCCGACAAGGCGATCGTCGTGTCGATGCCCGAGGTCTCCGCACTCAGAGACGCAGACAAGATCGTCGGCCTGCTAGAGGCGTCTGAGTTGACCGACCCCTATCTGATCGTCAACCGGATCCGCATGGATATGGTTCAGAGAGGCGACATGCTAGACGTAAACGACATGACTGACATCCTCGGTCTGCAGGTCAAGGTGCTTGGCATAGTCCCTGATGACCAGAGCATCATAGTGTCTGCAAACAGAGGAGAACCAATCGTGCTTGACAATCGGTCCAGGGCCGGACAGGCGTTCCGCAACATCGTCAGGAGGCTCCAGGGCGAAGAGGTCGAGTTCATGGACTTGAGTCAAGGCGGGTTGATGCTGCGCCTCAAGAGGCTCGTCGGCCTGGCGAAGTAGTGCGGGAAGGGGATGTCTTCTTTGCTTGATTTCCTGAACAGGCTATTCGGTCGCGTCGAGAAGAGCAGCAGCGACATTGCCAAGAAGAGGCTTCGGCTGGTTCTGGTGCAGGATCGGTCGAACATGTCGCCCGAGGTTCTTGAGGAGCTCAAAGAGGAGCTCATCGGAGTCTTGACCCGCTATCTTGAGATCGATGAGGTTGGCATGTCGGTTGAGCTGGACAAATCCGATGACTCGGTGGCACTCGTTGCGAGTATTCCGGTGAAGAGCGTCAAAGTCAGGGTGCCCAAGATTCGATCGCTCGAGCCGACGGGGGTCAGTGAGTAGAGGATGTGGACTAGTTGGGAGGGCGAGGCCGAAACCCTGATCTTCTCTCGCTAGCGCTCGTTGCCCTGACCTTGGGATTGACGGTCTTTGGTCTCGTGATGATATACTCAGCCACGAGGAGCTTCGACCTTGCAGCCCGCCAGGGCGCGTGGCTGTGTGTTTCGCTGTGCGCGTTTGCAGTGCTGACGCGAATCAACTACGTCGAGTTCATGCGGGTGAACCGGCTCGTTTACCTCGTCGTGCTTGTGCTCCTGATCGCGGTGCTGATACCTCACGTCGGCAAGGTGGTCAATGGCGCCCGGAGCTGGATTCCCCTTGGCCCGCTCGGGAACCTTCAGCCGTCGGAGATAGCCAAGATCGGAATCATCATCACCCTCGCAACCCTGCTTCGAAACGCAAGCGTATTCGGCCGCCACGAGGTCGTTCCCGCGCTCATCCACGTATGCATGCCGGTCTTCTTGATCCTGCTGCAGCCGGACTTCGGAACCGCGATGGTGTTCTTCGTCGTCCTGTTTGTCATGCTCTTCGTCGGCGGAACAGACATCAAGTGGATGATCGGGCTGTTCGTGACCGGAGCTGCGTCCATCCCTCTGGTCATCAGGTACGTGCTGCGTGATTACCAGCGCGAGCGGCTGCTCGTGTTTCTTGATCCTTACTCGGACCCGCTTCGGTCCGGATGGAACGTGATTCAGTCTCTAGTGTCCGTGGGGTCGGGGAGGCTGTTCGGGAAGGGCCTCTTCGGCAGCACTCAAGGCAGGTTGGGCTTTCTGCCTTTGCACCACAACGACTTCATCTTCGCCCTGGTCTGCGAGGAGTTCGGCTTCATCGGCGCATCGATGGTCCTCGCAGCCTATGGGGCGATCCTGTTCATAGGGCTGAAGATCGCCCTGTCTGCAAAGGACGAGTTCGGCAGGTGTCTGGCCGGAGGAATCGTCGCGCTCTACCTGGCCCACGTAGTCATCAATGTGGGCATGGTCGTTGGGTTGATGCCCGTAACAGGTATTCCGCTGCCATTTATCAGCTACGGCGGAAGCTCGCTGCTGACCAACTGGATCGGGCTGTCGCTCCTGGTAAACGTCTATTCCAACCGAACGAGGCTGAGCTTCAGGTAGAGCGAGGCTTGATAATACTGCTGCACCGGTCCCCATATAATCTAGTGGGCAAGGCGATCGCTGATTAGGCTGCAGCAGCTCAATAGCGCCCGGGAAGAGCGGGTACAATGATTATCGCCAGAGTGCTCGGGGTCAGGCTCAGGGTGAACGTCCTGTTTTTTTTTCTCCTGGTCCTCTACGCGGTTGCGGGGTTGCTGGCTGAGGCGGTGATCATGTTCGCCGCAGTGGTCCTCCACGAGCTCTGGCACATGATAGTTGCGCTGGGGCATGGGTTCGACATAGAGGAAGTGGAGCTGCTTCCCTTCGGCGGAGTGGCCAGGCTGAAGGGACTCATCGAAGTCAACCCTGTGGCCGAGTTCAGGACTTCGTTGACAGGCCCCCTCGCGAGTATGACCATTGCCGTCGTTGCATTTGGGATGTTTGCGGCGCTCGGCAGGCTCGGACCGTACGCCCGGTTGTTTGTCCTGTCGAACCTCTCGATAGGGCTGTTCAACCTCATGCCGGTCATTCCCCTCGACGGCTGGCGGATGCTCCGTGCATCGCTGGTCGGCAGAATCGGGTTTGTCGCAGGCGGCAAGACCAGCACACGGATAAGCGGAGCAGTGCTGGCTGTCATGTCCGCAGCGATTCTGGTGGCAGTGGTCTTGGGCCTGGTCAGCGCTGTGACGTTGGCAGTAGTCGTCTTTCTGATAGTGGCGGCGCGCAGAGAGCGGGCGAACGGCGCTTACGTGCTGTTCAGGTACCTGATAAGGCGCGAGTCAGAGATCCTCACAGACCGGATCATGGCTGTGCAGCAGCTCGTCGCCACCAAGGACGTCACGATTCGTGAGGTGCTGCAGTTCATCACCCCGCGACGCTACCACATGATCGTCGTCCTGGATTCAGATTTGGAGACACTGGGGACCATAGGTGAGAAGCAGCTTCTCGATTCGCTCCTCGCAGGCAACGGGGACGTCCCCCTTGAGTACCTGCTGTGATTCCTGACACAGGGCCAAGGAATCTGGGAGCAGGATTTGTGCCCATGGCGGCACCGGCTATGCTTTGGAGGCTTGACAGTGAGAAACGGTTCGACTCTCGAACGCATCGTGATGACGGAGATACTCCCGCTCGTCCAGAAACCGGGGCGATACGTGGGCGGAGAGCACAACGCGGTGCGCAAATCATGGGACCAGGTAGACAAGAGGTTCCTGTTTGCGTTCCCCGACGTTTATGACGTCGGGATGTCGCACCTCGGCCTCAAGATACTCTATCACAAGATCAACGCGAGACGGGACGCGCTCTGCGAACGGGCATTTGCACCCTGGCCGGACATGGAGTCGCAGATGAGGTCGAGAGGGGTGCCCCTGTACTCGCTGGAGTCGTTCACTCCCGCTGCCGAGTTCGACATCATCGGATTCACGCTTCAGTACGAGTTGAACTACACCAATGTCCTGAACATGCTGGATCTCGCGGGTATCCCCCTCAGATCGTCTGACCGGGATCAGACTCACCCCCTGGTGATCGCCGGGGGACCGGTCGCGTACAACCCCGAACCGCTTGCCTCGTTCATCGACGCGTTCGTGATCGGCGACGGCGAAGAAGTGATCGATGAGATCCTGGATGCCGTTCCTGCTCTGAGGCGGTCGGCGAGCCGGCCAGAATCGCTTGCGGTACTGTCCAAGATAAGCGGGGTCTACGTTCCCAGCTTCTACAATGTAGAGTACAGCGGCCTCTCAGTCTCGAGGATCGATCACAGCCCGCAGGCGCCGGGAGAGATCACTCCGAGGAGAGTGGCTGATCTTGAGAGCGTGCCGCCTCCCGACAAGATGATAGTGCCGCTGATCGAGGTCATCCACGATCGAGCCGCGGTCGAGCTGTTCCGGGGCTGTTCTCGCGGCTGCAGGTTCTGCCAGGCAGGCATGATCTACCGGCCGGTCAGGGAAAGGACTGCTGAAACCGTCAGGAAGCATGTGCTCGAACAACTCGCCGACACGGGATACGACGAAGTGTCACTGGTGTCTCTGAGCAGCGCAGACTACTCGTCGATTGAGTCGCTGGTGGAATCGCTCGCCGACGACTGCCGCGAGCAACAGGTGGCGCTTTCTCTTCCGTCGCTGAGAGTGGACTCGTTCTCGATCGACCTTGCGGACCGCATGCAACAGCTGCGGAAGTCTGGCATAACGTTTGCTCCCGAAGCGGGAACGCAGAGACTGCGGGACGTCATCAACAAGAATGTCACCGAAGGTGACTTGATCCAGGCCGTCAGTGCAGCCTTCGCCCGGGGCTGGATGACCGTGAAGCTTTACTTCATGATCGGCCTGCCGTTCGAGACTGACGAAGACGTCATAGGCATCGCCGACCTGGCTCACAAGGTCGTTCAGAGGGGCAGAGAGATGGCCAGGGATGCTGGAACGAGTCCCGGGCGCGTGAAGGTGAACATCACGCTGGCTTCGTTTGTTCCAAAGCCGCACACGCCGTTCCAGTGGGTGAAGCAGGATCATCCTGCTGAGTTCCAGAGGAAGATTGACTTGCTGAGGCGGTCTATTCGGTCCAAAGCAGTGAAACTGAGCTGGAACAACCCGGAAGTCAGCTTGCTGGAGGCCGCGTTATCGAGAGGCGACCGAAGGGTAGGGCCAGTGATTCAATCTGCCTGGCAGAAGGGGTGCCGGTTCGACAGCTGGGACGAGTGGTTCAGCCCGGGCAAGTGGTGGGAGGCGTTTGACGAGTCCGGCATCGATCCGCTGTACATAGGCGGAAGCGAGCGCGATCTCGATTCCCGGCTCCCATGGGACCACATAGGCACGGGTGTGAGCAAGCGGTTTCTCATTGACGAGTACGAGCGCGCGAGACGGGGAGAGACCACTCCGGACTGCCGCCTCGAGAAATGCACGGGATGCGGCGTCTGCCCGGAGCTGGGTCTTTCACCTGTGCTCTACGCTGGAGGAGCCGTCGATGCCTAGATTCAGGATTCGCATGAGGAAAATGGGCAGGTACGCGTTCTTGTCTCATCTCGACTTGATGCGCGCCCTCGAGCGAGCCGTTCGAAGGTCCGGGCTGCGTCTCGCGTTCTCTGAAGGCTTCCACCCGCATCCGAAGATCAGCTTCGCAGCTCCTCTGTCCGTCGGCGTATCGAGCGAAGCTGAAGTCGCCGACATAGAACTGGCCTGCGCCACGTCAGCTGATGAGGTGAGGGAGAGGCTGGCGGCGCATCTTCCGGAGGAACTCCGGGTCGACAGAGTCGTCCAGGCGTCTGCCGACGACCAGAGCCTGATGTCGCGGGTTGCAGTAGCCAGATACAGGATCAGTGTTCCTGCGGATTTGCTCGGGAATCGTCCTCTCGGCGACCAGATCATGCGCCTGCTCGAACGCGATTCACTGACGGTCTCTAGAGAGCGCAAGGGCAGCACAGAGGTCGTCGACGTGAGGCCTATGATCTTCGAGCTGGCTGTGGTCCATGCAGATGCGTGTCATGCGGAGATAGAGGCCGTGCTTGCGACAGGAAGCAAGAGCAATCTGCGCCCAGCCGATCTGATCGCCGCCCTTAGGGAGTGCGGGATTCTTGCAGGCGAACCTGTCGGAGTGACGGTTCATCGCGTGGAGATCTTTGCAGAGCAGAACGGAACCCTGGTTCCACTGATCTGATCTTTATCCCTGTTCCGCAGGGGCCAGTCGCATGCTCTGCGTCCGCCGGGGCTGCGGCCGGTGGCAGCAGGCCCCTCCGGAGCCGAAAGGCGTGGGTTTGTCAGTGTCAACTGAGATCATCCTCAATGTCGAGGGCTTGGAGACTAGGGCTGCCATTCTTGAGGACGGCAGGCTCGTTGAGATCCATCACGAGCGCACTGTTTCTCAACGGTTCGCAGGCAACATCTATCTCGGAAGAGTGGCCAACGTCCTCCCCGGGATGCAGGCGGCGTTTGTCAATATCGGCCTCGACAGAAATGCTTTTCTCTACATCGATGACGTCAGTCCCGCTCAAGCGGGCCATGAAGTTGACGGAGAGACCGAGAGGAGCGCAGGGAGAGCAAATAAGACGTCGATCACGAAGCTGCTTACTCCAGGTCAGGAACTGCTCGTGCAGGTCGCAAAGGAGCCGATAGGAACGAAAGGTGCGCGGGTCACCACGAACGTCACTCTGCCTGGGCGGTACCTGGTGCTCATGCCGACTGCGGACTACGTAGGCGTGTCGCGGCGCATCGAATCGGAAGACGAACGCTCGCGGCTCCGAGAGCTGGCCAATGAACTGCGCCGTGACGGAATGGGAGTCATCGTTCGAACGGTCGCAGAAGGGAGACCAGTGGAGGATCTTCAGAGAGACTTGAACTTCCTCAGAGGTGTTTGGGACAAGATCCGTTCGAAGAGCCGGAAGGCCAACCCTCCTAGCCTGTTGCACCGTGAATACGACTTGGTCTATAGGGTTGCCCGGGATTTCCTCGATGAGAAGGTCGACAGGCTGATAATCGACGACGCAGAGGAGTACCGCAGGACACTCGATTTCGTATCGAGCGTGATGCCCTCGTTCAGGGAGAAGGTACACCACTACGGCGGCAAAGAGCCCATTCTGCAGTACTACGGGGTTGAGCCTGAGCTCGCCAGGGCCCTCAAGAGAAAGGTGTGGCTGGATTGCGGAGGCTACATCGTGGTGGATTCGACTGAAGCGCTGGTGAGCATAGATGTCAACACAGGCAAGTTCACCGGCTCTACAAGCCTGGCGGAGACTGTGTTCCGGACCAACATGGATGCTGCGGTCGAGATAGCGAGGCAGCTCCGGCTGAGAAACATCGGCGGGATCGTGGTCATCGACTTCATAGACATGGAACGGCAGGAGGATCGGAATCGTGTCCTCGCACGGCTCAAAGAGGAGCTGTCGAAGGACAGGACCAAGTCTAACGTGATAGGCTTCACGGGATTGGGTCTAGTGGAGATGACTAGGAAGAAGGTCCGCCAGAGCCTCGACGATCTGATGACCAAGACCTGTCCATATTGCGAAGGCAGGGGCAAGGTGCCTTCGGAGGTCACGACAGCGATTGCTGCGGAGAGAGATATTGCTGCAGCGGCGAGGACATATCGCGGGAGGCCGCTGCTCGTCGAAGCCAATCCCGCCATTGCTGCGTTGTTGATCGGCTCGGGTGGCCAAAACCTCGAACGCCTGGAGCGGGATCTCGGAGTGCCCCTGTACATCAAGGGACAGCCCGATGCTGACATGACTCAGGTGACAGTGACGCCACTGGACGATGAGTCTATCGGGGAGGCGCTGCTGGCTCCAGTCTCGCCTGGACAGCAACTGGAAGTCGTCATTGAGGACAGGCACGTCGGCATCGAGAGCGACGGCATCGCCAGAGTGGACGGGTATGTGCTGGACGTAGCTGGGGCTGGAGACCGCATAGGGGACCGTGTCCGCGTCGAAGTGACCAAGGTCTACAGGACGTATGCCAGAGCCTGTATCGTCTCTTGACAGTGCAGCGAGCTGCGTGATACACTCGCAGAGTGAGTCGAATGAGAGCCTCACGCTCTTTTCCAACCGCACGGGACGGGCAGTCAAGAGGGCTTAGCCCCGCCTTGATTCCGGCGAGTATGTCAAGAGAGGTGTGTTCATGTACGCGGTCATTGAATCAGGTGGGAAGCAGTACAAGGTGTCTGAGGGCGATGTGATCCGAGTCGAGCGTTTGGATGCCGACGAGGGCGCCGCTGTGGAGTTCGACAAGGTGCTGCTCGTCGCAGGTGAAGGACTCGATGGCGCCAAGGTCGGTCGTCCGCACGTTGACGGCGCAACCGTCTCCGGAAAAGTGCTGAGACATGGCAAGGGTCGCAAAGTGGTGGCGTTCCGGTATAAGCCGAAGAAGAACGTGCGCGTGCGGAAGGGTCATCGCCAGCCGTTCACGGAGGTTCAGATCACTGGTATCAGCGTATGATATCTGTCAGGGTCTTTAGGGGAAGAGACTCCAGCATCCGCGGATTCGAAGTCTCAGGACACGCGGGCTATGCCCCGCATGGATACGACATCGTGTGCTCGGCTGTATCGGCCCTGTGCATTGCCATCGCCAACGGACTGGAAAAGCACAGCACAAGTCCTGTGCACATCGAGGCTGCGGAAGGCAGGATGCGGGTCATTTCCGAGGAAACCGGGCCTGGTGCAGCCGGGATTGATAACTCGTCGGTCGTGTTGTATGATACACTTGTAGAGGCGCTGAAAGCTATTGCCAAGGAATACCCGGGTCGGATCAGGTTCATCGATGACCTGGTCGATCCTTGACTGACGAGAAGCCGCCGGGTGGATATAGCCAATCCACTCCACAGAGCTACGTAGAAGGAGGTGTTGCCGATGATTCTCATGAACCTGCAGCTGTTCGCACACAAGAAGGGCGTTGGCAGCTCGAGAAACGGTCGTGACAGCGAAGCCAAGCGCCTTGGAGTAAAGCGCCATGCAGGCGAGTTCGTGACTGCTGGCAGCATCATCATGCGCCAGAGAGGAACCAAGATCCATCCCGGCCACAATGTTGGGATTGGCAAGGACGATACGTTGTTTGCCAAGGTAGATGGATATGTGGCTTTCGAACGGGTCGGCAAGTCTGACAGACGCGCTAGCGTCTATCCTGAAAGAGTCGCCGGCTGATCCGGCTGGCCCGGCATAGACGAACACGGCGCTGATCGACTGTCAGCGCCTTTTTGCTATAGCGATGCGGATCTCGGCCAGTGTGGCTAGTCTCTAAGCTTGGTGGTGTGCATGGGACCTCGGATCCCCCCCGCAGACAGCGAACTCAAGGGCATCATCAAGGCGATCTGGGCATTGGTGGGACTCGTAGTCGTCGCCCTGGCTTTGGGCGTTCTTGATCTGGTGCTGCACGTCAGACAGTGGGGCACCGGGGAGGCCGGGGTTGACGAAGGACCGCCATTTACCGCCGTCGGGCTATTCCTCGTCGCAGTCGGCTGCGTGGTGCTCTGCTACACTGCACGACAGCTCGCCAGTCGGCTCAAGAGAAGGGCGATCCCAGGCGCGGCTCCGCAGGAAATCCAGAGGTGCAAGTGGTACAGCAGACAGCGGCATGCGTTCTGCAACCACATGCAGATCGTTTCGGGCCTCCTTGCACTCAAACGCTTTGATGACGCTCGGGAGTACATAGCGCAAATCGCCGAGGCACTGAAGGTATACGATACGGCGCAGTTCGACAAGAGCTGCCCTGAACTGGATGATACTATCTGTCGGAGGATAGAGGCCGCCAGATCAAGAGGGGTCGAAGTCACCGTACTTCGGTGGGATCCATGCTATAGGCTGGAGATGCCCTTGCCGGACGCTTGCAAGATCATTGGACTCACACTCGACCTGGCTGTTGACTGCGCTGCGTCCTATCCGGGGCCCTCGAGAGTCTCTGTCAGCAACTACACAGGTTCGGCGCTCTATGGCTTCTTGGTAGAGTGGGGACCTGCCGGATTGAGCCGCGAACGATCAGCAGCGGAGGACGCGGCAGCTCACACTGCTGCAGCAGGAAGCGAAGCGCCCGCAAGCGCTCGTCCGTGGCCGGGACTTCGAGCGTCCGATATATCACTTTTCGCCGAGCAGGTTGCCGCCGCAGGGGGAGCGTTTACGTTCGGCGGCGACTCCCGCCAGGGTTTCGTGGAATTCAGCCTCCCAGCGATCGACGCTGGTGATCAGGAGTAGATGTCAGGTGTTCGTCGATTCTGTGCGAATCATGGTCAAGGGCGGATCGGGTGGCAACGGTGCCATCAGCTTCCGCCGAGAGAAGTACGTCCCGAGGGGAGGGCCTGACGGCGGCGACGGCGGAAAGGGAGGCGACGTGATCGTCGCTGCGGATCCCCAGTTGTCCACACTCATTGACCTCGCAGGAAAGAAGCGGTTCGTAGCAGAAAACGGAGCACCTGGCGAAGCGAACAACCGGCAGGGCAAGAGCGGATCGGACCTCGTGATAAAGGTCCCTGTAGGCACTGTAGTCCGTGACGCGGCGACCGGGGCGGTCATAGCCGATCTCTCAACCGCCCACAGCGTCGTTGTGGCTGCAAAGGGCGGGGAAGGTGGACGGGGAAACGCGAAGTTTGCCAACCCGGTGCGGCAGGCTCCCAGAATCGCAGAGAAGGGGGAGCCGGGCGAGCAGCTCGAGATCGAGCTCGAGTTGAAACTGATATCGGACGTGGGGATCGTGGGGTTTCCGAACGCGGGCAAGTCCACGCTTCTGTCGAGGATATCAGCGGCCAGGCCGAAGATAGCAGACTATCCCTTCACGACCCTTGAGCCTAACCTGGGGGTCGTGTCGCTCGGAGAAGGAGTGTCGTTCGTAGTCGCCGATATACCAGGCCTCGTAGAAGGAGCGCATGAAGGAGTGGGTCTCGGACATCGTTTCCTGAGACACATCGAGAGGACGAGGCTTCTCATACATCTTGTCGACGTGAGCCCGCTGTCGCTCCGCGATCCCATAGACGATTACCGCAAGATCAATGAAGAGTTGAAGCTCTACAGCCCGAGTCTTTCCAGGAAGCCCCAGGTGGTTGCGGCCAACAAGATCGATCTGCCGGGCGCAGCCGAGGCGTGCGAACGTCTCAGAAGCTACCTGTCACGCGAGGCTGTTCCGGTTTACCCGATATCGGCTGTCACAGGAGAGGGAGTGTCTCTGCTCCTGTACGCGGTGAGTGAGCGCCTGAAGCGAGTGATGGAGACCCAGGAGCTCGGCGAAGGGCTCAGCGGGCCGGATCGTGTGGAGGTCGTCTATAGGCCCGACCGCAGTGAGGTGTCGGTCAGGAGAGAGGATGGCGTCTTCATCGTTGAGGGCGGCGGCATCGAGCGAAAGGTGGCCCTGGTCGATTTGGACAACCTTGACGCACTGCGGTACGTTCAATCCATCCTGCGAGGCAAAGGCGTCATAGAGAAGCTGAAGGAAGCAGGCGTGTCTGACGGGGACACGGTGAGAGTGGGCGACACGGAGTTTGTCTACTCGGATGAAACCACTTGGCAGGAGTGATATTCTTGCACCACAGAGTTGACGGATCTGAGCTGCAGCGTTTGGTAGTGAAAATAGGGACTAGCTCGCTTATCTGCGAGACGGGGTCGCCGGCGCTTCCGAGGATTCGCCGAATCTGCTCTGAGGTTGCGCAGATGCGCCAAGCAGGCGTAGACGTCGCAGTGGTTACGTCGGGAGCCATAGGAATCGGGCGTGAACGGCTCGGCATGGTCGAGCGGCCGAAGACCATTCCAGAGAAACAGGCTGCAGCGGCTGTAGGTCAGAGCGCTTTGGTGCAGATATACGAGAGGGAGTTCGCAGAGTACGGCATTCCGGTCGGGCAGGTGCTCGTCACCCGCGACGACATGAAGGCTCGCAGCAGGTATCTCAACCTCATCAATACGTTCAACACGCTGTTCGACTTCGGCGTCGTTCCGATAGTCAATGAAAACGACACTGTGGCTGTAGAGGAACTCAGATTCGAGAACAACGACATCCTTTCCGCGCTTGTCGCTTCGGCTATCGATGCGGACTTGCTCGTGCTGCTGACCGACACAGACGGGCTGTACACTGCCGACCCTCGAAAGGATCCGAGCGCCAAGAGATACGATGTGGTGGATGAACTGACTCTGGATATTTTGGAGGGCGCCACTGATACTGCGAGTTCCTACGGCACCGGAGGGTTCCATACGAAGCTCGAGGCTGCGAGGATCTGCATGTCGGCCGGCATTGAGATGGTCATAGCCAACGCAGACACTGAACGTGTGCTCCAGCAAACGCTCTCGCCGACTCCTCCCGGAACCCGGTTCATACCAAAACACCATCTTGCCGGGAGAAAGCGGTGGTTTGCTTTCAATCTGCCAATCAGAGGCAGGATACTGGTAGACGACGGCGCAAGGGCGGCAGTTCTCAACAAGGGTAAGAGCCTGTTGCCAAGCGGAATCGCTGCCGTACAGGGCCAGTTCGACCACGGCGACTTGGTTGCGATCTGCGGTCTTGACGGCTTGGAGTTCGCCCGCGGCCTGGCCAATTACAGCAGCGACGAAGTGGAGCGGATCAAAGGCGCCAACAGCTCAGAAATCCAGCTCCGACTGGGATACAAAGACTACGATGTGGTGATACACAGAGACAATCTCGTGTGTCTCGCATGACCGAACGCTCAGGAGTGGTGGCAGGATGAGTGTGGTCCACGAGGTCGAGGTCAAGACCAGGCAGGCAAAGGAAGCCTCAAGGCTGCTGTCGATGGTTTCGAGCAGCACGAAGGACTCGGCTCTGCTGGCCATGGCTGAGGCATTGATGAGCAATGCGGCGGCAATCGAAGATGCCAACAAGATCGATCTGGACAACGGCGAGAAGAAGGGTCTCTCGTCGGCGCTGATGGACAGGCTGCGACTGAACCCGAAGCGGATCGAAGCGATGGCCGTGGGGTTGAGGGCCCTGGCGAATCTCGAAGATCCCGTCGGCAAGATATCTGAGATAAACCGCAGGCCAAACGGACTCCTCGTCGGAAAGATGCGCGTTCCGCTGGGCGTCATCGCCATGGTGTTCGAGTCGAGGCCGAATGTCACAGCCGACATAGCGGGGCTGTGCATTAAGTCAGGGAACGCGATAGTCATGCGCGGTGGCTCGGAAGCGATTCACTCGAACAAGCTCATCGCACAGTTGCTCTCGGCCGCAGCTGAATCCTGTGGCATACCGAACGCCGCGATTCAGCTTATTGAGTCGACCGACCGCGAGGGGGTCAGGGCTCTCGCCACGAGCGATGGATTCGTCGACCTGATGGTGGTTCGCGGAGGCCATGAGCTGGTGCGCGTCGTGAGCGAGTATGCAACAGTGCCCCTCATCGCGCATGGCAAGGGACTGTGCCACACCTACGTCGACAAGGATGCAGACCTTGCACGAGCTGCTGATATCGCGTTCAACGCGAAGGTCCAGCGGCCCTCAGTGTGCAATGCAATGGAGACGCTGCTGGTGCACGAAGACGTAGCTCCGGTGTTCCTGGAGCAGCTGGCCAGGCGGCTGTTGGACGCAGGTGTAGAACTTGTCGGCTGCACCCGGACTTTGGAGCTTCTCAAGGGAAAGTGTGCCATATGGCCGGCGACTGATGACGACTGGGATACCGAGTATCTGTCGCTCAAGCTGTCGATAAAGGTGGTCAGGGACTACGAAGAAGCTGTGGATCATATCTTCAGGCATGGCTCCGGCCACTCTGAGGCCATAGTGACTGAAAACTACAGCACGGCGATGCGGTTCCTGCATGAGGTTGACGCAGCGGCAGTGCTCGTGAACGCCTCGACGCGTCTGGTTGACGGGTTTGAGTTTGGTCTGGGCGCCGAGCTGGGCATAAGCACTCAGAAACTGCACGCCAGAGGGCCGATGGGACTGAAGGAGCTCACGTGCGAGAAGTTCGTGGTTCTGGGCCACGGACAGATTCGAGAGGGCTAGACGAGATGGGTGAGTCTGAATTGGGAAACGTGACGCAGCGAATCGGGATAATGGGAGGCACTTTCGATCCCATTCACTACGGGCACCTTGTTGCCGCTGAGGAAGCTCGAGTCGCCTTCGGGCTCAGCCGAGTCGTGTTTGTGCCGTCTGGACATCCCCCTCACAAGACCCATCAGGCCATATCGAGCGGGTGGGACCGCTACCTCATGACGATGCTGGCTGTGCTGGACAACCCCCACTTCGACATATCGGACACGGAGGTCAGAAGAGAAGGGCCGTCCTTTGCAATAGACACAGTGAGGGAATTCAAAAGGGCCTATCCGGAAGGGACGGAGTTCTACTTCATCACCGGAGCCGACGCCTGTCTCGAAATCCTCGGATGGAAAGACTCCAGCCAGCTTTTGGCTGAGTGCAGGTTCATTGCGGCCACGAGACCCGGAATACCGAGTTCGCATTTGCGCGAGGAGATCACCAGGCTCTATCCAGGTGTCACGGACAGATTCTCGGTTCTCGAGGTCCCTGCGTTAGCAATATCATCCACAGACATACGCTCGCGGGTGAGAGAAGCGCGGTCTATCAGGTACTTAGTCCCTGAGCTTGTCAGGCAGTACGTCGAGAGACAGGGGTTGTACGGCCGTGGATGAGCTGGACATCTTGCTGGCTAGGTCGTACAATGTAGACGAGGCCGCTATCCGGCGGGAAACGGCCGATGAGGCAGCAATTGTGGAGAGGCTGAGAGGGATCATGAGCACCTCGAAGCTGGCGCATTCGCTCGCGGTCCGGGACGAATGCGAATTCCTGGCAGTGAGATACGGTGCGGACCCTCTCAAAGCGAGATTAGCAGGCCTCGTGCATGATTGCGCCAGGGATCTCGAGGATCGCGAGCTGCTCGATGCAGCGCAGCGGTACGGCATTGACCCGGATGAATGGCGGGCGAATGATTACTCGCTCCTGCACGCACTTGTAGCCGCTTTCCTCGCAAGGGACGTGTTCGGTATCAGGGACACCGACATCCTGCATGCGATAGCAGTGCACACGACCGGATGCGTTGGCATGCGCAAGCTGGACTTGATTCTCTTCGTAGCGGACTACATAGAGCCGAACCGCAGATTTCCCGGCGTCGACGAGATCCGCCGGGCGGCAAGGCACTCGTTGGAGTTGGCCGCGCTCAAAGGATATGCCTCCACCATGACGCACTTGCTGCAGTCGGACAGAATGATCCATCCCCGTACACTCGAGGCCAGAAATGACCTGTTGACCCGTTACTTGGAGTCTACGGCGCGTGGGCCGGTAAGGAGTGACGAGTGTGGCAGACCTAGCTAAAATACGATCGAAGTTAGGATTGATAGCTGCTATTCTCATTGTGGTTTTAGGTACGGGTCTGATCGTGTGGCATGCTTTGCGTCCAGACGAACCGCCAGACCAACAGGCGTCGTCGAGCATTCTTGAGAGGGTGGAGGGCGGCGACAGTGCCGCCGGGAGTGCGGGCACCAGCCCGGGCGAAGAACAGACGTCGCCGACATCACCGAGCGGTCAGGACGCAGGAGACACCTCCAAGGACCAGGGCGCTGCAACCGGGGATTCAGCCGGCACTGCCGGTGTGCTGGGAGAGCGTCCGTTAGTCGCAGTGTTCGGAGTTGAGCGCTACGGCGAGACATCGCGTCCCGACGCGGTTGCCGTGATCGGGATCGAGAAGCAGACTTCCGATCCGGTTCTGATCTCTCTTGCGCCTGACCAGCCATTGAGAGACGTGGGAAGCATAGAGTCAGTCTATGCCGAGTTTGGACCGGAAGTCGTGGCTCGGCTGATTGGTGAACTCCTCTCACTTCCGCTCACCCAGTACGTGGTCCTGGACTATCAGGTGTTTGAGTCAATCATCGACAAGCTTGGCGGCATCGAGGTCGAGGTGAAGCAGTCCATTGGTGTCAGGAGCGCTGACGGGTCGCGCGTAGCGATCCAGCCGGGCTTGCGCCGCCTCAACGGGAGAGAAGCGCTGGCCTACATCCGGTACAAGTGGTCCGGCGACGAGCGTGCTAGGCTTGCGAGGCAGGCTGCATTCCTGCAGGGACTCAGAGCTCGGGTCTCGGAGCGCAGCACTATCGGAGCGCTTCCGTCTCTGGTACGGGATATGTTCGCTCTGATAAAGACCAACATCAGTCTGCCGGCCGCAGTTGGAATCGTCGAGTCGCTGCGGTGGGCCGAGATGGACAGGTACCGCCTCGTAGTCATCACAGACGAGCTGAGGGGAGACGACGACCTCACGAGCTACAGGACTGTTTCAGACTTCGCATTGTCGACACTTGAGCTCGAAGGCGTAGATGGCTCGAGGTAGCTTGCTTGATCACATTCATGGAGGTGTTTGGTTGTCATCAGATTCTAGAAACCTGGCGGCTGCTATCGTCCAGTCGCTCGTGGACAGAAAGGCAGAAGACATCCTTATCCTTGAGATCAGCGAGGTATCGTTGATCGCAGACTACTTCGTTCTTTGCACATGCCGGAGCAATCCTCACATCAACTCGGTAAACGAAGCTCTGGATCAGAAGGCGGAGGAACTCGCTACGACATGGCACCGAAAGGAGGGCTCTGCCGAGGCAGGGTGGATCCTGCATGACTTCTCGTCTGTCATTGTGCACCTGTTTCTTCCAACGCAGCGGGAGTACTACAGCCTCGAGCGTCTCTGGAGAGATGCCAGACCTACCCCAGTTGAAGCATTTCTGACTCAGGACAGCGATCAGACCTGAACTGGACGTGGAACAGAGGCTATGAGCCTGGAATAAGGTCTCTGCCGGCCTCATAAGATTAACCGACTTGACTACGACATATGGAGAGGCTGAATGTGCGGATACTGGTCGCCACTGCGGTTCTCGGCCTGGTTGCAGGAGTCGGAGGTACCGGTCTGGGCGGGCTGATAGTCGTCCTCTTCGGACGGATTGCATATAGGTGTCTCGCGCCCCTGTTGGCATTCGCCGGGGGCGTGATGCTTTCTCTGGTGGTGTTCGACATGGCGCCGGGCGCCATAGCCGCGGCAGGTGCCATCAGAGCTGCAGCGGCCGCTGTAGCAGGCGGCCTGACGATTCTCGCGTCTGAGAGGCTCCTGCGAGCGCGAGACAGCAAGCTGTCCAACCGCGAAGATGCGCTGCTGTCAATGGGTGTTGCTGTCAGCACTGCCATTGCGCTGCACAACTTCGCAGAGGGGCTGGCCATCGGGGCAAGCGTCATGGTAATGGTGGAACTCGGAATCACTGTGGCGATTCTGGTCGCCATTCACAACGTCCCTGAAGGCATGGCAATGTCGGTCCCCTTCCGTCTGGGCGGCACCGGTTCAGGTGCGATATTCCTCGCCACTGCTCTCGCAGGGTTGCCAATGGGATTGGGAGCCCTCGTTGCCGCCTATCTTGGCGGCATATCACGGTATTTTCTCGGTTTGAGCCTGGCCTTTTCCTCCGGCGCCATGGTATACGTTAGCGTGGCAGAACTGATTCCTGGAGCTGTCCGCCTTTCCAATGTGTTCAGCGCGCTGGTGGGGTTTTTGATCGGAACGCTCCTTGGCCTGGCTGTGGTATGGGCAGTGTAGTCCCGCTCACACTCGCCGGCACCTGCTACTTGCTCATCAGCAGGATCCTGGCGCCGACACCTATGAGTGCGACGGCAAGGGCTTTTGCCGGTGTGAACGGCAGCCGCTCTGCCCCAAGGATCCCGAGGTGATCGATCAGCGCGGCTGTCAGCAGCTGCAGCACGATGATACCGGTCGTGCCCGCGGCTGTGCTGACCTTTCCCAAGCTGTACGCCACGCTGTAGATGATCACAATGCTGAGAGGCCCTCCGAGGAGCGTATACCACTTCACCTTGGCTATGCCGGCCAGATTGCCGCGCTCAATCCCCGCTATGAGCACCAGGACAGCCAGAATGATAGTCGCGAGCAGATGCACGACAAAGGTGGCGCCGAACAAACCCAGATCCTTGGACAGTTGAGAGTTCAGCTTCCCCTGTGTTGCCATCGTAGCTCCAGCGATGCCGGCCGCCACGAGAGCGAGCACGTTTATGCCATCCATCGCCCAACCCCCATCAAGGCGAGCTCAGTAAAGCCGGGCCTCACGAATCACAGCCCAGGCTCAATCGCGCCTCTGGTTATGGTCTCCGGTTATCGACTCGGGTATGTGAAGACCGGATGCGCGCTACAGGCGCCGGTTGATGACCGGCACCAGGCAAGCAGGAAAAGAGGTCTTTGACTCCAATTGTACCAAGTCGGTACAAACAGGCGTCGGCACCAAAGGATGATCAACAGGGACTACGAGTGAGAAGGTGAGTGCATACATGAGTCGCGTGGTCGTGAACAGGGACGGAATCTTTGTCGACAACCGAGCTACGGTAATACTGTGCGGTTCGTTGTTCTACTACCGCGTCCCTCACCACTTGTGGGAAGACCGCATGCGCAAGATCAAGAGAGCCGGCTACAATTGCATCGATGTCTACTTCCCGTGGAACTTCCATGAGCTGAGGGAAGGCGAGTGGGACTTCTCCGGTGACCGAGACGTCGAACGTTTCCTGCGATTGGCGCGACAATACGAGCTGTACGTGGTGGCCCGGCCGGGCCCTTATATTTGCGGCGAATGGGACGGCGGCGGGCTGCCTGCCTACCTACATGCAAAGGGCATCAAAGTACGCGACTGCGATGAGACGTTCTTGGGTCATGTGGATCAGTGGTATCGACGCATCGTTCCCGTAATCGCCAAGTACCAACTCGATCAAGATGGAACCGTGCTGGCGTTCCAGCTAGAGAACGAGCTGGACTTCTACAAACGCTGCGAAGATCCAGGGCGCTACATAGAGCGATTGAGAGAAATGGCCGAGGAATACGGGATCACGGTCCCGGTATTCGCGTGTGTCGGCAACTTCGATATCGAGCGCGCTACAGGTCTTGCCGAAGGCGTGATGCCGACAATGAACATCTATCCGGATCTAGGGACCCCCAAACTGGAAGCGCGAACTGTCCATTACTACAAATACATGCGGGAAAGAGATTACCCGTTGATGGTCACAGAAACGAATCGCGATCATCACTTGCTGCGCCGGCTGATGCTGAACGGGGCAAAACTGCTCGGACCCTTCAACCAGGTCGGCGGCACGTGCTTCGGGTTTACCAACGCCATCAACAACTGGGGCAGACCGTTGTCGTTTCTTGCGAGCGATTACAACTTCGGCGGACTCATAAACGGGCAAGGCGAAGTGAGCGAAGAGTTCTACGAAGCTCGACTGCTGTCGAACTTCATTCGCCTCTTCAAAGAGAAGCTCGGCCGGAGCCGGATCGTAGAGAAGGAGATCGAGTTCATCGGCAAGGACGATATCAAGAGCTACCCGCATATGTTGGAGCTGCACGACGGAGGCTATGTGGCAACCGCTACAAACTACAGCAACGAGCTCGAGTCGATAAAGGTCAAGATAGAAGCGGAGACCTATCCCAAGAACTGCGACATAGAGTTGAAGCGCCTCAAGGCACCTTTTCTCTTGTGGAATACGCCGCTCGATTTCCTGGGCATAGAAGCCGAGATAGTGTTCAGCTCTCTGGAGTTGTCCCAGCATTTCAGAGTGAACGATCGCCATGTCTTGGTCACTTACACGGATCACGTCGGGGAAATGCAGCTGAGGCTGCCGAAAGAAGCTGTGCAATCGATCCGGTGTAACGGAAGATACGAGTTCGAGGGCGAACGGCTGATTGTGAACCTCAGTGCAGGTGAGAGCTGTTATATCAATGCCGACCGCTTCGATTTGACGATCTATGCGCTTACGCCGAAGTGTGCTGCACTGGTGGATCAGATCACCCAATATGGAGTGACGCTGACAAGAGACGAACTCGTCAAAGGCTCTAGATTCCTCAAGCCGCTGATCACACGCTATCACAGAATACCGCTGGAGCGGTTCTGCGAAAAAGGCTGCTTGCTGACAACCGAAGTCAAGCGCATCGAGCAGTATGGTCACTTCCGCGGCTATGCGAACTACCATTTCAGGTTTGCAGGCGAAGGCGGTATCGTCGGCTTGCTCGTGAATGAGGTGAGCGACGTCTGCAGCGTCTACCTGAATGACGTCTATCTCGGCACCAGCGTAGTGTGCAACAACCACCACTATGTCTCTCTCGACAGACAGAGCTTGGGCAATGACAACAGCCTGGTGATCAGGACGGAGATCTGGGGCCACACCAATTTCCACGACGCGGCATTGCCTTCTCTGCATCTAGACTCTTTGAAGGGGTTGTCTGGCGTCACCGTGATCAAGCATCAGGAAGAGCTCCACGGTTCATGGTCGGATGACGCTCAGACGCTGACCGTCCACCTTCCTTATGCAAAAAAGGCCGGAACGTGCGCTTTTCTCAGGCTCTCGCTGAGCCATAGGGCCACAGTCAAAGTGAATGGACAGGAGGCCGGGCGCTTCGGCCAGCTGAACAACGTGGTCGGGATAGGTGGTCATCTGAGCGACGGTGACAACGTCATCGAGATACGCACGGATGAGCCGGGTGCTTTGTCGCACCTGGAGTTGCTCCTTGGCGAACGAGCGCACTTGACCGGTGTGAACTTCATCGAGGAAGAGGACCTCGAGGTCCTGTTGAATGAACCGGAGCAAGTGCCGGTCGGTCTGCCGCTGTCCGTGAAACCCGGAGAGCTGGCAGCACTGACTGTCGAGCTGCCGCAACTAGGCAACAGGGACGCCTACCTGTACCCGAAAGGAAAGAACCTGAAGCTCACTGCATTCTACAACGGTCGCTTAGTCAGCCGGGTATGGCTGGACAGCCCCAATCGGCCGTTCATGGTCGGTGGAAACCCGAACATGGTCTATCTGCCAAGTCACCCGGTGAAGAGCGACAACCGAGCCGTCTTCTTTGTCGAAGCGGTCAACAAGGACGAAGGAGCGATATTGGATGACCTGATTGTCAGCGTCCTGGACAGCTAGAACAGTGACGCAGCATAGGGAAGGACAGGTTGAGGTGACATGGGAAAAACGAAGGTGTTGCTGATCGTGGTTGCACTTGTCAGTCTGGCAGCGTGTTCAGGATCGCAGGGGTTCGCGAACTCGATTGAGCCCGGCGGTGTTGGAGACGAACGCCCATATGTCATAAACAGTCCTGCAGAAACGAAGAACAGGTTCGGTGTTGAGCCGATGCGCACACAGATGAAGACGATCGACGGGGTGAATGTCGTCTACCAGTATGATCAGCCGGTGCCCTCTTTTGACACCTGGGAAACGAGAGAAGAGGGCCGCAATCACATGACGCTGAACGGCGAGTGGTACTTCGCAAGGGATCCCGAAGACAGGGGAGTCGAGGAGCAGTGGTATTCTCCGCTGCATGACCACAGCTCATGGGAAAAGCGCTATGTGCCCAGTTGTTGGGATCTGTACGACTACAGCCCCTATCACGTTTGGGGCGAGGGGTACCCGTTCTATGACGGGTACGCCTGGTACGTGCGCACGTTTGAACTCGATGATTCCTGGCTGGACCGGTATGTCAAGCTGAACTTCCTCGCAGTGAACTACCGGTGTTGGATCTATGTCAACGGCGGATATGTGGAAGCGCACGAAAGCGGTCATACGAGTTTTTCTGTCGACATAACGAAGTACCTGAAAACGGGTACAAACACGATCGCCGTTCGCGTCTTCCGCCGGCCTGATTTCGAGAACTACTTCGAACTCGGGGACGCCAAGCGAGTTCAGGACATCAATGCTCTCCCTCATGCACCTGTAGACTACTGGCCTTACGCAGGCATTACAAGAGACGTCTATCTGGAGGGCACAGACAAGGTCACTGTGAGCAAGATCCTGACCAATGCGAAAGGCCACTGGTTGCAGATGTATGCCGTCATCTACAACACCGATGCTCGCGTGCGAGAGGTCACAGTCGAATTCGATCCCGGGAGCGGCACCGGCGGAGGAAGGACACGCAAGAGCATAGCAGTTGAGCCCAACACGGTTCGCGTCGTGCACCAGGCGATTGCGATCCCGGACGCAAGGGAATGGAGCTATGCGGCACCAAACGTCTACAGGGCGTTCGTCAGGCTGTACGAAGGAGATGCCCTCATTGACTCATTGTCTGTTGTCTATGGCATGCGCGAGTTCAAGGTGGATGGCACGAAGATACTGCTCAACGATCAACAGGTGTTCCTGAAGGGAACGAATTGGCACGAAGAGACAAGTCAAAGCGGCCGGTCGATGACGAAGGAAGAGTATGATATCGAACTGGGCCTGGTCAAAGAGATGAACATGAACTTCATCCGCAACAGCCACTACAACCGGCATCCATATGCCTACGAATACGCCGACCGCCACGGAATAATGGTGATGGACGAAACTGAGAACATGTGGCTGGATCAAGCGGCCGTCAGGAATCAGTATCGCAGTTACGGGCTGTCTCGGGCCGCGGTCATGATGACCACATGGAACAACCTGAACCATCCGTCGATTATCATTTGGGGCTTGTGCAATGAGGTCTCTTACGGTGGAGAGTACAACTCATGGATCAAGGACCTGTGCGACATAACAAAGGCGATTGACATCCAAGGACGCCCGGTCTCGTGGGCGGCGCGAGACACCAACGACACAGCGTTTCACTATGCCGACATAGTCGGCTTCAACGAGTATGCCGGGTTCTTCTGGGGCAAGAATGAAGATCTAACCAGTGTGCTGCATGGTGTTCATAGGAGGTTCCCTGACAAACCCATTTTGATAACTGAGAATGGATCATGGTCGGTCTTCGGCGTGACCGGATCTCCGAGTCAGACAGGATCGGAGCATTGGCAAGCAGCCAACTTCCGTTCTCACTACAATCAGGCGACTGCCCATAAGGACTTCGTGGTGGGGTATACCTTCTGGGTCTTGAAAGACTACAAGACGCGTGCCGGCTACAACTTTGATTCGATAGGCATCTCGACGATGGGTACAGTCCCGTGGGCGTACAGCAGGAAGTTCAGGGATAATGCGATGAACATCGGCCTCGATCCGCACAAAGCAGTCTACTACGCAATTCAGCGGGCAGAGAATCCCTACACATACGTCGTCGAGGAACAAGCGGACTGATGCTGGAGCGATCGTTCTATTGATAACGTTATCAAACAGTTCTTGGCGCTGTGCGTATCTCAGTTGGTTCGAACAGCGTCTGTCGCCTGGCCTGTCGATTCAGCTCTAAATGCTTTGACATCGCTAAGCAGTTCGGTCTATAATATAGAGGCAAACACTCCCAGACTGATGGTGGAGGTTCTACATAACCTTCTTGCCGATGAAGGAGAAACGATGCGATTGATAACGTTACCAAGAAGGCGTTAACATCGTGGATGTTTCTCCATTTTTGATGAAAGGAGAAGCACAGGCTTGCCTGGCAGCTCAAGTCGGCTACACAGAGAACTGAAAAGGAAAAGCCTCCTCCAGTGGTTGTCACTCAGCATCGCTTTCTTTCTGTCTGTGTTGTCTTGGCCAACCTGCGTGCTGGCGCAGGAGTCGATCGACATGACCGCTGTCGGTCTTTTGCCGTATCGGCATTACCTCGACCTGCACAAGGGTGCCGATCGGCCTGATGAGGTCATCGCGATCGATCTGCTGAGGTTCGAGGTCTCCAATGACATGTATGCGGGCATCGAAGATGATACCGTCATTACCGGCGAGCGAGGCGAGGTCACTTGGACGTTTTCGGTGGAGAAAGCGGGCCTGTACAGCCTAGAAATCGAGTACCTGACGCCCGAAGGGAAGAGTTCGTCGGTCCAGCGGCAAGTGTGTTTGGACGGAGAAATCCCGTTTGATGGTGCCCACCAGATCCTGTTTTCACGCACGTGGGTGGATGAAGGGCCGATCACCAAGAAGCGCGACAATGAAATACGCCCCAATCAGCTTGAAGCGCCGGAGTGGCAAACGGCCTTCGTCAGCGACTCACAGAAATACGTCCCCGGTCCGTTTGAGTTCTACCTGTCGGAAGGCACGCACAAGCTGACCCTTGTCTCAGTCCGTGAACCCCTCCAGATCAGGAAGATTGAGTTCAAGCAAGCGCCCAGAGTGCCTAGCTATGAGGAGTACATAGCCGAGAAACAGCGCAAGTACCGCACCTACGATGGACCGAATATCAAATTCCAAGCGGAGCGGACTGACGGCGAAGACAACCACACAGCAGCGATAAAGAAATCCTCTCCAACCTTGCACGCGGTCGCCAACTTCAGCAGTTCTCGCCTGGAACCTTGCCATCCTTACAGCATCCGACTGAACACGATAGGAGGCTACAACTGGCGGGTTATAGGCGATTGGATCAGCTGGGACGTACGGGTGGAAGAAGAAGGCCTGTACCGATTGAGCCTCAGCGTGCTGCAAAACACCAAGCGCGGAGCGTTCTCTGCCAGGCGGCTGCGGGTCAACGGGGAAGTGCCGTTCGAAGAGGCCTATGCCTTGGAGTTCAAGTACAACACAGCTTTCGAGATGTATACGGTGGGCGATGAAAACGGTCCCTACTTGATACACCTAAAGCAGGGCATAAACACAATTGAGCTGCAATCGACTTTGGGGCCGATGGGTCCGATCATCCAAGAGGTCAAAGAGAGCGTAACAGTTCTCAATGAGCTCTATAGACAGATCACCCAGATCACCGGGTTGACCCCGGAGAAGTACATAGACTATCAACTCGAGCGCAAACTGCCACATATGCTGCCGACGTTTGAGCGTGAAAGCGAACGGCTGGCGCGCCTCGTCAGGGAGATCGAGCGGATCGCGGGCGACAGAAGCGATCAAACGGCAATCCTCAATCAAATGGCTGTCCAACTGAGAGAATTCGTCAACGATCCGAGGAAGGTCATCCGCCAGATTCGAATGATGCAGGGCAACATTTCGGCTATGAGCACCTGGATTCTGCAGGCAAGTGAGCAACCGCTCGAGATCGACTATTTCATCCTGTCCTCACCCAAGAGCACACTGCCTGAAGTGAAGCCGGGTTTCCTGGAGAGACTGTACTTCTCGGCTCTGCGATTCGTCTCGACCTTCTTTGTCGACTACAACGCCTTTGAGGCGGGTTCCGCCGACAGTCCTGAGACCATAGAGGTGTGGATTCAGAGCGGGCGCGATCAAGTGCAGATACTGCGCAACCTGATCGACAACACCTTCACGCCGTTTACGGGCATCAATGTAGATCTGAAGCTCGTGCCCCAGGGCGTCGTGCTGCCGGCGACCCTGGCTGGCGAAGGTCCTGATGTCGCGCTGAGCTTGGGCGGCGATACCACCATCAACTTCGCGATGCGAGGCGCTGCTTACGATCTGTCGCAATTCGACGACTTCGATGAAGTGGCGCGTCGGTTTGTTCCATGTGCCTTTGATGTCGTGAAGTATCAGGGCGGGGTGTACGGCCTGCCCGAAACGCAGAACTTCTTCATGCTATTCTACAGAAAGGACGTCTTGACCGAACTGGGACTCGCTGTTCCTCGGACATGGGAAGACGTGTACGAGATGATTCCGTACCTTGAAATGAGCAATTACGAGTTCTACGTGCCCAACAGCCTGCATATGTACGCCACCCTCGTCTATCAGATGGGAGGGGAGATGTACCTGGGCGAAGGCAATGATCTGGGCATCGAAAGCGGTCTTAGCTCGCCCGAAGCAATGGAAGCGTTCGAGAAGTGGACTGACTTCTTTACCAGCTACAAGTTGCCGGTAGAGGCGAACTTCCCGAACCGCTTCAGAACCGGTGAGATGCCGATCGGAATTGCTGACTACACGATACACAACACTCTGTCTGTTTTTGCTCCGGAGATCAGCGGCCTATGGGGTTTCAGCGTCTTGCCAGGAATCGAACAACCCGATGGAATGATCAACAACCAGTCTGTGTCCACGGTGAGCAACTGCATGATGTTGAGAGATGCCAGGAACAAGGAAGCCAGCTGGGAGTTTATGAAGTGGTGGACAAGTGTGGAGGCCCAGGTCAGCTACGGTCGGGGGCTGGAAGCGGTTATGGGGGCCGCAGCCCGCTACAGCACTGCGAACGTCGAAGCGGTTGCCAGACTGCCCTGGGACTCCAAGAGCTACGATCAGCTGAGTGAGCAGTTTGGGAACCTCCGCACGATCCCGGAAGTGCCTGGCGGCTACATCACAGGCCGTCACGTCGACTACGCGCTGCGTGCCGTGATAAACGAAGGACAGAATCCCCGTGAAGCCCTATATGAAAACGTCAAAGTGATCAACGAGGAGCTTACGATCAAACGCCTCGAGTTCGGGCTGTCCACGCGCACAAGGAAAGGGGATTGAGCATGGCAAGCAAGGGGCAGCAGAACCGGCCATCGGAAGCACGCCTGCGAGAGAAGCTGCACATCCTGTGGAACGAGATCAATCGCAACAAGGTAAAGTACGTCATGATCGCTCCGTTCATGATCTCATTCTTCTTGTTCGTGTTCTTGCCGGCTCTCTCTTCGATCATTCTGAGCTTCACGAACTTCAACATGCTGCAGCGGCCTGACTTCATAGGGTATCAGAACTACGCGAAGCTCCTGCTCCATGATGAAGTATTCGCAATAGCCATAAGAAACACGCTGCTGATCGCTTTCATAACGGGGCCTTTGAGCTATCTGCTGTGTTTCATACTCGCCTGGCTGATAAACGAGTTGAGCAGACCGCTGCGCGTGCTGCTGACCGTAGTGTTCTATGCGCCGTCTATCTCTGGAAATGCCTATTTGATTTGGAAGCTGATCTTCTCTTCAGATGTGTATGGATATGCAAACTCCAAGCTGATCGATTGGGGATTCCTTCAGGAACCGGTTCTGTGGCTGCAAGACCCGCAGTACATCATCTGGATCATAATCCTCGTGCAGCTATGGCTCAGTCTGGGAGTCAGTTTCTTGGCGTTTATTGCCGGGCTGCAAAACGTCGATCGTACCCTGTACGAAGCGGGAGCCATTGACGGGGTGCGGAACCGGTGGCAGGAGCTGTGGTACATCACTCTGCCGTCGATGAAACCTCAGTTGTTGTTCGGCGCGGTCATGCAGATCACTTCGTCGTTCTCTGTCGGCGAGGTGTCGATGCAGCTGGCCGGGTTCCCCTCTGTCGCCTATGCGGGAAGAACAGTGCTGACCCATCTGATCGACTACGGCACGATACGGTTTGAGATGGGCTACGCCTCGGCAACTGCGACTCTGCTGTTTCTCTCGATGATCTTCGCGAATCTTGTCATTCAGCAGCTGCTTCGAAAGGTAGGACAATGATGGCCAAGGAGAAGAGACTCGAAGTCAGATACGGGACGCGGCTGAATCGTTCTCTTGCCGGAGACATCATACTGTTCTCGTTCCTGGCGCTGCTAGGGTCGTTCAGCGCTTGGCCTATGGCGTTTGTCATCAACAATGCGTTCAAGCCCTTAAACGAGATACTGCTTTTCCCTCCAAGGCTGTTTGTCAGGAATCCTACCTTGAGCAACTTCAGAGACTTGGTCAGTCTGATGAGCAACTCGTGGGTTCCGCTTTCCCGCTACGTGTTCAACACGTTGTTCATCACCTGTTTAGGCACAGCAGGAAGTGTGTTCATCAGTTCGCTGGCTGCGTTCCCGCTGGCCAAGTTCCGCTTCCCCGGCTCCGGGATCATTTCGAAAATGATCGTCTACTCGCTCATGTTCAGCGCGGCGGTGACTGGAATACCCAGCTATATCATCATATCGAGACTGGGGCTGCTCGACAGCTACGGAGCGATCCTGCTGCCGACATTTGGAACTACACTTGGCCTGTACTTGATGCAGAACTTCATGGGACAGGTCCCCAATGAATTGATCGAATCGGCGAGAATGGACGGCGCCGGAGACTTCAGAGTCTATTGGTCGATTATGATGCCGTTGGCTAGGCCGGCCTGGTTGACGCTGGTGATTCTCCAGTTCCAAGGACTGTGGGGGACCACCGGCGGCACTTACATCTACAGCGAGAAACTGAAGCCGTTGAGCTACGCCCTGTCGCAGATCGTCGACAGCGGAGTCGCACGGACAGGTGTCGCCGCAGCAGTTGCGCTGTTCATGCTGATCGTTCCGCTGACAGTCTTCGTCATTTCTCAGAGCAATGTCATGGAGACTATGGCGACATCCGGCATCAAGGAGTAAAGGGGGGAGATGTCAGTGCAGCGGAGATCTCTAATCGGCCTGTGCCTCCTCTTGGGTCTGGTTCTTGTCAGCAGCGAAACAGGTGCGAGTGCGGACCTTCCTCGCTCTTACAACTACAACCTCTGGCTTGAGACTGTTCCGAGCGCGCCCGCTTATCGCCTAAAGAGGGAGATCAACGTCGGCACCATGCCGGGTGTCTACAACTTCGGGGAACTGGCGGACATCCATGTCGGCAAAGAGCGGGTCTACATCGTCGATCGAATCGGCAACCAAGTCATCGTTACGGATCATGAGTTCAACTTCATATCGCGGATTACTCTGCTCAAGAACGAGCAAAACCGCATCATGACAGAAGACGGAAACCAAATGCGGTTGACGCTGCCTGAGGGAGCGTTTGAGGCTGAGAACGGCGATCTGTACATTGCAGACTCGGGATACAGAGACGCGAAGACCGGCGAGGCGCGGATCGTGGTCTTTTCCGAGACAGTCGATTCCCGCGGCAACGCTTTCTACTACGCAAAGAACATCATCAAGAAGCCGAGCAACTTCGTCGGCCGCACACAGTTCATCCCCTCCAAGCTGGTGGTTGACAATGCCTATCGCATCTACGCGGTTGTGCAAGGCGGAAGCGAAGGCATCGTCGTGCTGAACGCCGATGGCTCGTTCTCTCACTACTTCGGAACCAATCGGATTCGGTTCAGCCCCATCGAGTATTTCTGGAAGAGCCTGGCCTCTGAAGAACAACTCCAGAAGATGGCGCTGACCTTTGCCCCGCCGTTCAACAGCGTCGACATAGATGAGAACGGTTTCATCTATGCGACCACCTCCGATGCGCGGTCGATTGACAAAGTCGCCCGGTTCAACCCTAGCGGTGACAACATCATCCGCAGAATGGGCTATCTGCCACCGATCGGAGACGTGCCTGACTTCCTGACCGGAGACGAATCGGAGATCATCAGCGTGACGGTGAACGACTACGGGATGTACGCGATCCTGGATTCGGGAAGGGGCCGGATATTCGTGTACAACTTCGACGGCGAACTGCTGTTCGTCATCGGCAACCTCGGGCTGGCGAGGGGAGAGTTCATCAGCCCAGGAGACGTATCCTGGCTGGGCGACGACATCATAGCTTCGGACAAGAAAAAGGGGACTGTCGCGATCTACACGCCGACGGAATTCGGCCGTCTGGTGATTGATGCAACCAAGGCATACTACGTCGGCAACTGGGATGAAGCGGGAGAGAAGTGGCTGCAGGCCCTGAGGCACAACTCGAATTACGACATTGCCTATGTAGGCTATGGGAAAATGCTCTACATGCAAGACAGGTACGAAGAGGCCCTGAAGTACTTCAAACTGGGGAATAACCGTTCGTACTACTCAATGGCATACAAGAAGTATCGCTCCGAGAAGCTGAGCGAGAACTTCGGCCTATTCGCAATGCCTCTGTTGATAGTGTTTGGAGCTGTTGTCTTTGCTGAGTACAAACACCACAAGAGGGCAGGAGAACAATGAAGCAGTTCTGGGAGAAGCTCAGCTACACAAGGTACGTCATGTTCAACCCGTTTGACGGCTTCTACGAAATCAAGTTCCGAAACAGGGGAGACGCGTCCATCGCAACCCTGTTCCTGTTGGTCAACGGGATACTGGCCGTCGTCTCAGCCCAGTACAACGGTTTCGTCATAAACACGCTGAACGTGAAGAACATGAACAGCATCCTGATCTTGTTCTACAGCGTGATTCCCTATCTCATATTCGTCATCGGCAACTACTCGACCACAACACTGTTCGACGGGAAGGGGACGATGCGGGAGATCTATATCGTGGTCGGGTATGCTCTGGCCCCCTACATCCTATGCCAGGTGGTTGCAGTGATCTTCAGCCAGTTCATCACCACCGAAGAGGTGCCGATTCACCGTCTGATCGTTTTGTCAGGTTCAGCGTGGTTTGCGTTCTTGGTGTTCGGGGGACTGATCACCGTTCACGAATACGGCGTTCTTAAAAACGTCGCCACGTTGCTGTGTACAGTCGTTGCTGTCTCGATCATCCTGTTTCTTTCTCTCTTGGCCTATTCGCTGGTCCAAGAGGTCGTCGCCTTTGTCCAGCTGTTCATAACCGAGGCTATTGTCAGAATTGAAGGATGGTCGTCATGAGGGGAAAGCCGGGTCCGGCCGCCAGACAAGCATCGAGTTGGATAGACGAAGCGCTGGCTTGGGTGCCTATGAACAGGCGTAAAGCCGTGCTCTTGGTCGTCGTTGCCGTCATAGCGGCTTTTGGAGCAACGCGATTGCTTCCGTCTGCACTGACCGGCCAGGCAGTGGAGACCGAGAAGAGCTATTTGGAAGAGCCCGTTGGTCCCATTGATCAGAACATCGGCGAGGTTCTTGTCTATGAAAACGAGACGAAGCAGATGTATGTGGACACAAAAACGACGAACATCCGGATTGTAGACAAGGGAACGGGAGCAGTGTGGGAAACCTTGGCCGCCGGGGCCGCAGTGGTCGGATCCGATGGGTCCATCAGCGAGTCATACGGCAAATTCGTTTCGCCCTTTGAGATCGACTACGTCAATGACAACGGCGTCCGCGCTTCGATGAACGCTTACAATTACAGTATCAGGGACATGCAGTTCGCGATCAACAGGCTGGCGAACGGGGTGCAGATCACTTATGAACTGCAGGACAAAGCCATTCGCGTCTTTGAGCACCTGCCCAGGCGGATTTCCTTCAGCCGGTACGAAGAGGTTATCAGCTCCCGAGTTGATGAGGCACTTGAAAAAGGGTTGGTCTCGCAGACCGAATACAACAACTTCAACATGTTCTGGGATGCTTTCTACAGCAGGAACCTGCAGGACCAGTGCTATGTGTACTCCGTTGGATCCCTTCCGCCGAC
>JAAYAB010000231.1 GCA_012719595.1 Bacillota bacterium | reverse complement strand
TTCTCGATAGGAGTTCCTGACGACTACGGTCATTCGCTCTTCGTGTGCTTCAACAAGGATATGTTTGAGAGAGAAGGCTTGCCTGATCCATACGAGCTCTATGAGCAGGGCCTCTGGAACTGGGATACTGTTGAGGATCTGGCGATCAAGCTGACCAAGGATACTGACGGAGACGGTGTAAACGATCAGTTTGGATTCCATTGGATTGACCCGACGTACTACATCTTTGCCAACGGCGGACAGCAGATCAAGGTGGACGAGAATGGCAAGATGGTCTTTGCAATGCAGGATGAGGCCGTGTACGAGGCTCTCCGCAGGTACCATCAGTGGCAGAACGTCCTGCGTGTGACCACAGGCGACTGGCAGTTCTTGGACTTCGAGCAGGGCAAGGCTGCTATGGCTTGGATGCCGTTCTACGAGATCCATCAGGTCGACTACGAGTTTAACTGGGGCGTGCTGCCCCTGCCGCATGGGCCGAACGTCGATGAGTGCGTCTTCCCGCCGGGCGTAGGCGACGCCATCTTCATCCCTGCGAACGCTGTGAATCCCTTGGCTCTGGTCGCGCTTGACAACTTCCTGTGGCCTGTCGACACCTACTACGAGCTGCTTGATGATGCGATTCGCAACAAGGTTGCGGACATGAACGCGTACCAAGTCTTCCAAGAGGCCATTGAGAAGTGGGACAGCCGATATGCCAGCTACTTCAACTTCCTGGGTGCCTATTGGGATGCAAACACACCGTTCGGTGGCATAATGGCCGGAGTCAATGAGGGCAAGAGCCCGGCAAGCGTTGTTGCTGAGTATGCACAGATGGCTCAGGCCAAGATTGACGAGATCTATGGTCAATAAGCGGCATACGCGCGCTGGGACGGCTCGGCTGCTTGCCGAGCCGTCCCAGATCTGTGTATGCTGTCTAGCTACGCCCGAGCGTTCAGTCAAAGGGGAGGCGAAGTCGAGGCCATGTGGTTGAGAGCGATCCAACGAGGATTAGGTCTTGGTGCGATGCTTCTCGCATTGCTGCTCGCCACAGCAAGCTGTGCAGCACAGACTGGCGAGCCAACAAGCGGGTTTGTCGTTCCATACAACAGCTACCTGTTCGACTTCTGGCGAAAAGCAGTCCCCTCGCCTCAAGCGTACGTCCCTGAACGCTTCATCACAGGAGCTCATCTTGGTGTAGGCGATTTCAAGGATCCAGGCGACATTTGCGTTGCGCCTGACAAGACGATTTACATAGCTGACTCTGGCAACAACCGCATTATCCATATTGACAACGACTTCACTGCGCTAAAGATCATCAAAGAGTTTGACAATAACGGCAAGACTGATACTTTCAAGACGCCTAGGGGCATATGTGTCGCCAGTGACGGGCATCTTTATGTGGCGGATACTGGAAATTCAAGGATAGTGCATTTGGACGCGGATGGCCGGCTCGTGCGGATCATCGGGCCGCCGACTGCAGACGTCGAGGGTATTTTGCCTCAGGGATTTGTGTACAACCCGATCAAGATAGGGGTTGATCAACACAACCGTCTCTACGTTGTGTCCCAGAACACTTTCGACGGGCTCTTGCAGTTCAACGCAGCCGGCGAGTTTAGGGGATTTGTTGGCGCCCCGAGGGTGACGCCGAAACTGTGGGATATGATTTGGTACCGCATAGCGACGAAGAGTCAACGTGAACGCATGACTCTATTCCTTCCCACCGAATACAGCAACATTGATCTCGACGAAGGTGGCTTCGTTTACGCCACAGTCATGGACAATACCCATGAGGATGACGCAAGTCCTAAAGACGACAAGATCCGCAGGCTAAACGCCAAGGGCGAGGATCTGCTCGTTCGAGCGGGATTTCACGGTATCATAGGAGATGTCGAGTACGCAAGCATCAATTCGGCTGCAGCCAATAGAGGACAGTCAGTCTTTGTCGATGTTGTGGTGCATGGCCATGGTGTCTACAGCGTCCTCGACAACATAAGGAGCCGGGTCTACACGTATGACGACACGGGCAATCTATTGCACGTGTTTGGATATAGAGGAACAATGAAGGGTCAGACTGTAAAGCCCGTAGCACTCGAAGTACTTGACAGGAACATACTTATACTGGATGCACAGCGACTAGGAATCGCGGTATACAGGCCGACAGATTACGGTCTGCTTATCTGGGCTGCGCTCGACTATTACAGCAGAGGCGACTACGTGCAGACTGAGGCGATCTGGAGGCAGGTTTTGGCGCTCAACTCCAACTGCGACGTTGCCTATACAGGCATCGGCAGAGCACTGCTCAGACGCAATCAGTACGCCGAGGCTATGGCCAGCTTCAAGCTGGGCAACAACCGCAGGGAGTACTCCGAGGCGTTTGAACTCTACAGGCGAGAGGTCATATACGACAATCTGTCATTGTTTGTTGCGATTCTAGTCGCAATCATCGTTATTGTCTATATAGCAGTCAGACTAGTGAAGAGAGCCAAGGCTATCGCCTTCGCAAGATCTCAAGTTGCCAGTGCCGGCGGCAGGCCTGAGAGTGGGCCCGTAACCAGGTTCATCAGCAAGACTCTGGGGGAGCTCAAGTACGCGGGGTATGTCATATTCCATCCGCTCGAAGGCTTTTGGGAGCTTAAGTACCTGAACAAGGGGTCGGTGGTGTCGGCTTCGATCATACTTGCGGCCTTCTGCATGACCTACGTGTTCTCGCGGCTGTTCACCGGCTTCGTTTTCAACACGATCGATCTCAGCCAGTTCAACGTAGTGTTCGAGGTAGTGAGCATTCTGCTGCCGTTTGGACTGTGGTGCGGCGCCAACTGGGCGTTGACCACACTCATGGAGGGCAAAGGGACCATCCGAGACGTCTACATCGCTACTGCCTACTCGCTCGTGCCCATGATTCTCGTCCTCATCCCGTTGACCATCGTTAGCAACTTCATAACCGCTGAAGAGGGATTCTTGTTCTACGGGCTTCCACTGCTACTGGGATTGGCATGGTCAGGCATTCTAGTGGTCCTAGGTGCTGTGATGACCACTCACGAATACGACCTGCGGAAGACAGTGCTTACCTGCATACTGACAGTTGCCGGGATGGTCTTCACTATGTTCCTTGCTCTGTTGTTTGTGGATTTGGTCGAGGAAGTCGCCGCCTTCGTCAACGAATTGATAACTGAGTTCTCATATAGGACCTAGCTGTCGCGCTCTGACTTACGATACCTGAGATCGGTGTGATGCAAGAAAGGAGGCAGTGCACACCCGTGTCTTCATTGAGGAGAATGTGCCTTCTGACTGTGGTCGTTGGACTGTCGCTGCTCACTGCCAGCATTGCGAGCGCCGACTCGATTCCTTCCGGATTCGAGTTGGTCAGCGAAAACGACTATGCCGAGCTATACATCAAGGCGGACACAGCCGAGATAGCTTATAGAAGCAAGATTGACGGAAGCGCTTGGTTCAGCAATCCTCCGGATAGGGCCACTATGGAAACCCGCGTTGGAGGAGTGGCCAAGGATAGGCTTTCAGCGCAACTCGTCATCAACTACTACAGCATTAATCAGAAGCTGGAGATGGACAGCTACAACGACTGCGTCAAGTACGGCCAGTATCAGATCACACCGATTCCCGGCGGGGTGAGAGTCGACTACGAGCTGGGAAGGCGATGGCAGGAGTCTGACTACGTCCCGTTCATTATCAGCGAGGAGCGGTTCAATGACCTTGTCTTGGCTAAGCTCGACGAGAAGACTCAAAACACCCTCCGCAAACAGTACGTTAAGTTCACTCTTGAGGAGGGCTACGTAGACACAGACAACATCAGCGTATTTGGTGTAGACATGGAGGCCTTGTTCGGGCCATACGGGCTCAAGGTTGACGAACCGGGAATCAAGGCCACCGACAAACGCCGAGTTCTTCAGGAGTATCTCAACAGGGTTCGTGACGCAAACGAGTACACCACTCTGGCCGAGATAAAGACTGAGGATATCGAGGAAGCCTTCGGGAAACCGGCTCTTATGCAGAAGTGGAATCTGATGCAGTGGGACAGGGACGCCTTGGTAGGGTACTTCAAAGCCGTGGGGTACACTCCTGAGGACGTTCAGATCGACCATCAGATGTTCGGAATCGAGCCGCCGTGGCCGGATGTCCGCAACTTCAAGGTTAGCGTTGAGTACGTGCTTGACGGTGCTGACCTTGTTGCTCGCATTCCCGCCGGCAGTGTGTCGTGCCCAATGGAAGTGTACGATCCGAGGATCAGTAGAATCACGTCCTATCCGCTGACCACCATTCATCTCTTGCCGTACTTCGGGGCCGCTAATGTCGACTCCGAGGGCTACATCTTTGTGCCTGACGGTCCCGGGGCTCTGATCTACTTGAACAACGGCAAGACAACGGCTGAGCCATACGGGCGGACCGTCTACGGCAGAGACTACGCGACTATGCCCGTGAGCGAGTACAGTGCGGATTCGAAAGAGCAGATCTACTTGCCTGTGTTCGGGCTCAAGAATGGCGACAGGGCATTTGTCGCTATGTTAGAAGACGGGGACGCCATGGCCCAGATCAATGCCGTGGTCGAGGGAATGAGAGACTCGTACAACCGGGTCTGGGGTTCGTTTGAGTTCATCCCGAACGCTCGTATCAATCTCCAGACAGATCCAGGGAATGGCTACGTGGCGCGTCTCGGAGCGCTCTCGATCATAATGTACCAGTCTCGCCCCTATTCGGGGGACATGACTGTCCGCTACAGCTTCCTCTCAGGTTACCAGGTAGATTACTCTGCCATGGCCAAGCGCTATCGGGATTATCTCGTCGACAAATATGATCTTGGCCGCATCGATGCGAAAGAAGGTATGCCTCTTATCCTGGAGATCATCGGGAGCTTTGACAGGACCAAGCCCGTCCTCGGATTCCCTAAGAATGTGGTTCAGGCTACGACGACATATGACCAGGCCGAGGAGATAATCGACGACTTGCTCAAGAGTGGCGTTCAGGATCTTCAGGTAAGGTATCGGGGCTGGCTCAAGGGCGGCGTGAACCACATCTATCCTACAAGGGTAGTTGCCGAAGGCGAGGTAGGAAGCCTGAACCGTCTGAAGCAGTTCTTGTCTTCGTCTCAGCAAAAAGACGTAGGAGTCTTCCTGGATGTTGGTTTTCTGAACATCTTGAGGAACTCGCTGCTTGACGGCTTCGTTACGTTCCGTGACGCGTCGAGGTTCTTGAACCGCAAGTCCGCAGTTGCGACTGATCACAATCTCGCCTCTCATCAGGTCAAGCAGGGATCGGAACGGCCCGTGCTTTCGCCGAGCAGGCTGCCCTCTTTGGTGCAGAATTTCGTTAAAGACTACAATAAGCTGGGAGCCGAAGGGATCTCGCTTACTTTCATGGGTAAGCAACTGAACTCGGATTTCCGACTGGACCCTGATGCTGCGGTTGACAGGCAGCAGGCTAAGCAGATCGCCATAGATCAGGTGAAGTTGATTGCCCGTACGGACTACGGCATCATGGTTACGGGCGGCAATGCGTACATGCTGCCGTACGCGAAGTACGTTATTGATGCGCCAATGCATTCCGTTGGAACAACACTTGTGGACGCGTCTGTTCCATTCTTCCACATAGTGGCCAGCGGGCATGTGGTGCGTGCAGGCACTGCGGCTAACCTGTCAGAGGTAGCGGGAAGGCGGCACCTGCTGAAGACTATTGAGACAGGATGCGTTCCGTACTTCGTGGTGACGCACAGTCCATCTTCTGACATGAAGAACACGCAGTTCGACTACTTGTACGCCACCACCTACCGCGGCGTTCGCGATGACATCTTGAGTTTCTACAATGAGATCTTGCAGATATCCGGAAACCTATGGTCCCAGGAGATCATACAGCACGAAGTCGTAATGCCGCAGGTCCACCGAACCGTGTATGAGGACGGTACATCAGTAATAGTCAACTATAGAATGACTCCGGTCGAGGTGGACGGAGTGTTGATTGATGCAGAGGACTACCTGGTGCTTGCCGGAGGTGACAGGAGTGCAGACTAAGCGGCGGTTTAGATGGACATTCCAGAGGAGACAGAAGTTAGGCGGGTTTCTGTTTACCACGCCCTTCGTTGTCGGATTCGTGCTGTTCTTTCTGGTCCCGTTCGCCCAAGCTGTCATTTTCAGCTTCAACGAACTGAAACTCACCAGCACAACCTATGAGCTCGTGCCCAAAGGGTTCAGCAATTACGGGTATGCTCTGTTTACTCATCCGTCGTTCGTGCAGAGGCTGACTGAGCTGATAGGAGATCTCCTCGTGGAGATGCCGCTTATCCTTGCCTTTAGCTTCTTTGCGGCCACTCTGATAAACCAGAAGTTTACGGGGCGGACACTTGTCAGAGTAATATTCTTCCTGCCGGTCATCTACGCCGCAGGCGTCATACAGAAGTTGGAAGTGGAGGACTACGCAGCCATAATGTACGCAACCTCTCGCAGGACAGCCACTTTCCTAAGCAGCGATTCGCTAAAAGCCCTGTTTGCGGCTGCGCACTTGCCTGGTGCAATGACCAGGTACGTCAATGCCATGATTGACAGCCTCCCTAATGTCATTAGGTCATCAGGAGTGCAAATTCTCATATTCCTAGCCGGCCTGCAGTCGATACCGCCGGAGACATATGAGGCTGCGGACGTTGAGGGAGCTACTCCATGGGAGAAGTTCTGGTTGGTTACGTTCCCCATGGTGAGCCCCTTGATCCTGACCAACCTGGTTTACACCATTATCGATTCGTTTACCGATATGAACAACACTGTCTTGAGGCTAATCGAGGAAGTCTTGTGGCGTGGTTACGGATACGGTGCAAGCATGGCAATGGCCATGCTTTACTTCGGCGCTGTATCCCTAGTACTGATCGTGGCATTTGCACTTGTATCTCGACGGGTCTTCTACCGGAACTGATTGTCCGAGGCATTGGAGTCTGCGGATGGAGGTGTTCTCATTCAGATGTCTTCTCTGAAGCGAGTCCGCGCAGGTACGGTCTTCATGGTGCTGGCCAGAACTGTGCTCTTGATCGGAATATCATATGTGATTCTGGTGCCGGTGTTTCTGCGGATATCGCAGTCGATAATGCCGGTGCAGGACCTCTACGATCAGTCAGTGAGGTGGATTCCCAGGAAGCCCACGCTAGACCACTATAGGATGGCGTTGACGCACATGAAGTATTTCACAGCACTGAGCAACTCGGTGCTGCTGGCGCTGACCGTGAGCGTCATCCAGGTCATATCATGCGCGATGATCGGCTACGGCCTGGCCAGGTTCTACTTTCCGGGCAATGGTTTGATCTTCGCCATGACAATATTTACGCTGGTTGTGCCTCCGAAGATCATCGTTGTGCCTACGTATCTGAACTTCCGCTTTTTCAACTTGCTGGGGTTGTTAAAGGACAACCCAATCAACCTTGTCGGTTCGTACTGGCCGTTTGTGTTGTTGGCTCTTACGGGTAGCGGGTTCAGGTGCGGGTTGTACATATTCGTAATGAGGCAATTTTTCCGCGGGATGCCGCGAGAGCTGGAGGAAGCCGCGTATATTGACGGAGCCGGCTTGTTGAGCACGTTTACGAGGGTGATGCTGCCAGGAGCTGTTCCTGGGATGATCGTGGTGTTCCTGTTCTCATTCGTCTGGCAGTGGAATGATTACCAGTACATCACAATGCTCATGCCTGGCAAGACGTTCTTGACCTATATGCTGGATCAGCTGCTACCCACAATGGCGAATTACATAGGTGCTACAGACCAGCTCACAGCCTCTGCTGGGTTTGCTGACAATCATTACCTCTCACTGGTCAATAGCGCAGGCATGCTGCTGATGATCTGCCCGCTGTTGTTGCTCTACGCGTTCACACAGAGGTACTTCGTAGAGAGCATTGAGAGGACAGGGCTTATCGGATAGGTGTCACTGTGCGTTTGCCAGGAGGTGTACAGCTTTGACATCGGGTTTCGTTCGCAGGGCAACAACCGCATGTGTTGTCGCGGCGCTAGTGATAGCGACAGCATCCGCCGCCTTTGGTGATGATGTCCCCTCTCTCAAAGACCTCTTTGAAGGGAAGTTCTTGGTCGGATGCGCTGTCAGCCGAAGCGGGCTGCTCCTTAATGATCAGCTCATTAGCAAACACTTCAACGCGGTTACAGCTGAAAACAGCATGAAGTGGGAGAGCGTTCATCCTTGGCCTGACACTTACAGGTTCATCGAGGCGGACGCGATTGTGGACTATGCTGAGAAGAACGGCATGGTCGTCATAGGGCATACGCTCGTCTGGCATCAGCAGACGCCGAGCTGGGTGTTTACAGACGAGAATGGCAGAGAGGTAACGCGAGAGGTCCTTCTCGAGAGGATGAGGGAGCATATACACACAGTCGTCGGGCGGTACAAAGGCCGCGTTCGGGGCTGGGATGTCGTGAACGAGGCCATCGACGACAGCACTGGCGGTCTTAGGAATACTCCTTGGCGCAGGATCATTGGCGATGACTATATCGAGTGGGCGTTTAGATTTGCCCACGAAGCGGATCCCGATGCAGAGCTTTACTACAACGACTACAGCACAACAGATCCGAAGAAGCGTGAGGCGATATACAACCTAGTAAAGGGCTTAATTGATAAAGGAATACGCGTCGACGGCATTGGCATGCAGGGGCACTGGGACATTCAATCGCCGTCCGAGCAGAATATACGCTATGCCATAGAGAGGTTTGCTTCACTTGGTGTAAGGGTCCATATTACCGAGCTTGACGTAAGCGTGTTTCCTTGGTCCGACAGGAGCAATAAGTACGCGAACGGACTGCCCGAAGCCGTCGAGAACGTGCATGCGGCCCGGTACGCCATGATGTTTAGGGTGTTTCAGGACTACAGCGACGTCATTGAACGGGTGACGTTTTGGGGAATCACAGATGCGGGGAGTTGGAAGAACAACTACCCTGTCGCGAGACGAACCGACTATCCGCTGCTGTTTGACAGACAAGGCCAGCCTAAGGCCGCCTTTTGGGCTGTCGTCAATACCGTCCTGGACTCAGCCGACGTCGTGCAGACCATCAGTCAGTGAGTCCTTGAGCTAGCTCGAGTAGGAGGGATGCGTCGACATGCGCTGCCTACTGCTAAGAAAGATACTGCAAAAAGGTATGGTCCTCGTGCTCTGTGCGGTTTTGGCCGCAGTCAGTTGCTATACCTCGCAGATTGCGTCTGCCGCGACGAATGTGACCGGATTCCAGCGCAAGGCGACGTACGGGGAGTATCTGGCTAGGTTTGGTTCAGCGCAGGCCCCGCACACAGAGATACTCATTCCTGGCGATTCGTTTACCAGTGCGGATCCCATGCCCGAGATCTTGCCGGATCCATTTGGCCTCAGCGGGACCGCTGTCCGATCGGAGGACCATGGTTACATCGAGTGGACGGTAAACGTGCCTCAGGCGGGGTTCTACAATATCGAGCTGACGTATTACCCTGTGCAGGGGAAAGGGATCACGATAGAGAGAGAGATATCGATCAACGGCGAGGAGCTCTTCGAGGGAGCCAACGCGCTCGCATTCCACAGGATGTGGACTGACAGCGGACCTTTCCTCAAAGATGAGCAGGGGAATGAGATCAGGCCCTCTCAGGTTGAGACCCCGAGGTGGAGAACCGTATACTTGAGCGACTCGCTCGGCTATGAGCTCCAGCCCTACAAGTTCTACTTCCAAGAGGGCGAAAACACGATCAGACTGAGTTCCATAGCAGAACCCATGGCAATAGCGTATCTGAGGCTGTGCCAGGCCGAGGATCCGAGGCCGTACAGCGAGCTAGCCAAGGAGTATGCGGCAAAAGGCTATAAACCTGCGACGGACGTGTTGATCAAGGTTCAGGGAGAGAGTGCCGCATACAGGTCCAGTCCCTCCTTGTTTGCAGTCTCCGATCAGGGAGATCCCACAATAGAGCCTTACCATCCTGCTGAGATAAGGCTCAACTCCATCGGCGGGTACAGGTGGTCCGTGCCTGGGGACTGGGTTACCTGGGAGTTCACCGTGCCCGAGGACGGACTCTATCAAATAGCCATCAAGGGCAAGCAGGACATGAACAGAGGCACTTTCAGCAACAGACGGATCCTAGTCGACGGCAAGGTCGTGTGCGCAGAGTTGAAGTCGGTGAGGTTCAACTACTCGTCGCGCTACGAAATGTCGAGGTTGGGAACAGCCCACCAGGATGAGCCTTTCTTGTTCTACTTGACCAAGGGAACCCACGAGATCACGATGGAGGCTGTTCTCGGCGACCTCGCGCCGCTGGTTAGTCTGACGGAGGAGACTCTGTACGAACTCACGTCGATCTACCGCAGCATCATAATGATAACCTCTCAGAGCCCGGATCCCCTGAGGACCTATCAGCTGGACAAGCGAGTCCCAAACCTGTTGGAACGCCTGAGGACTCAGGCTGAAGTGATAAACTCGATGGCGAAAGAGTTCGAGAGGCTGACTGGCCAGCGCGGTGGGCATACATCTACGCTCGTCGACATCGCACTGATGCTCAGCAGGATGGCCGACCAACCTGACTCCATACCAAAGATCTTGAACGAGTACAGGGACGGAATCGGGAACCTCGGCACGTGGGTGATGAACACTAGAAGCCAGCCTCTGCAAATCGACTACATAGTCGTTGCTTCTCCCGAAAAAAAGATGCCGAGAGCTGCTCCGACCCTGTTCGAAGCGCTGGCGCACGAGATAAGGGCGTTCATTGCCTCTTTCACCTACGACTACACCAACGTGGGTAACATTCGAGAGATCTCAGACATCGAGGATACCAAGCGCAGTTCTAAGGACGATCCAAACACCATCAAGGTCTGGATTGGACTCGGCAGAGACCATGGACAGATACTCAAGCAGATGATAGAGGACAGCTTCACTCCTGAGACGGGAATCAAGGTGGAGTTGGAACTCATCGACAACATGGGGGCTCTGCTGGTGCCCGCGACGATCGCCGGCACCAACCCCGATATCGCGCTCGGCGCTGCAAACCTGGACCTCGCGTTCAGAGGCGCGGTAGCAGATCTGACACAGTTTGAAGACTTCGAGGAAGTCTCCAAGCGGTTCATGAAGTCAGCCCTCCATCCGTACAGGTTTAGAGATGCGGTATGGGCCCTTCCCGAGGTCCAGAGCTTCCCGATGCTGTTCTACAGAAAAGACGTGTTGGCGGAACTGGGCCTCGAGGTCCCGCAGACTTGGGACGAGTTGCTTGCGATCTTGCCTGAGTTGCAGAATAACCATCTCGAGTTTGGCATGACGCCGAACATGTGGACGTTGGCTATGCTCCTCTATCAGCAAGAGGTAGCCTTTTACAAGGAAGACTGCATAGCTGTCAATTGGGACAGCGAGGTAGCCATACAGACGTTCAAGTGGATATGTGAACTCTACACCCAGTCCGGATTGCCGCTGACGTACAACTTCATCAACAGATTCCGCACTGGCGAGATGCCTCTGGCCATTGCGAACTACGGCGAGTTCAACACCCTTACTGTGTTCGCACCAGAGCTAAGAGGTCTGTGGGGAATGGCGCCAATACCCGGAACGAGGCAGCCTGATGGAACCATCAACCGCGCCGCTTCGGTTGACAACGGAGTTCTGCAGATGTCTGTCCAGTCTACGAATACAGGACTGACGATTGCTCAGCCTACAGGCGCCACCGGGTCGATCATATTGGAGAGGTCCACAAAGAAGCAGCAGGCATGGGAGTTCCTCAAGTGGTGGACTAGGACCGACACACAGGTCAGGTTTGGTAGAGAGATCGAGGCTTTGATTGGAGCAGCGGCCAGGTGGGCAACTGCAAACGTCGAAGCTATGCAGCTCTTGCCTTGGAGCACCGAAGACAGACGGAATCTCCTCGAGCAGTGGCAGTGGATCGAAGGAATGCCCCCTGTTATTGGTCAGTACTACGTTGCAAGGCAATTTGACTGGATGTTCAGAGCAGTGGTGCTGGAGCACAAACCTCTCAGAGAATCGGTGCTGGACTACACGCGGGAGATAAACCTGGAGATCACCCGAAAACGAGAGGAGCTCGGGTTCTCTACCAAGCTGGAGGAGTTGGATCCCAAGTGGATAGACATGTACTGGGATCACTATGTCCATGTGAACAGGCTCGACGTGCCAGCTGAACAGTCGACCGGCGAGTTCGATGAACTGCTCAGGAGACACGGCATCCTTGTCGAATAGCCGTTCGTCGGGTCGAATGACACGAATCCTAGCTGTGGTGCTCCGCGCACAGTTCTGCCGCAAGCAGAGCGGGGGTAGACGAAGTGGTTACGATAGACGATGTAGCCAGGATGGCCAGTGTGTCCAAGTCAACAGTCTCGAAGGTGATCAACAACTACAGAGGCATCAGTCAAGCGACGAGGGAGCGCGTACTCAAGGCCATGAAGGAGTGCAACTACTGGCCGAACGCAACTGCCCGCAGCTTGACTACAAGCCGGTCGATGATGATAGGCCTGTTCGTAGCGAGCCAGCTGAACGACAGGTTTTTCAGAGAGGTGCTCGACGGCGTCGAGGCCGCACTCGGAGAAAACGGATACGACATCCTCTACCTCTCGAGCAAGCGCGCTCACAACACTGGCAGACGCTTAGGCTATGTAGAGAAGGCAAGAGATCGACATGTAGACGGCGTGATCTTTCTGAGCTATATCAAGAACGACATAGAGATGTTCGATGAGATCCTCGGATCGGACATACCGGTTGTGTTCGTGGATGTCGACCTTGTTGGAAAGCGTTCTTCGTATGTGATGTCGGACAACTTGAGATCAGGAGCCATGGCAGCCGAGTACCTGATTCAGCTGGGGCACAGGTCTATCGCGCTGATCGACGGGACTCACTACTCCAAGCCGGCGCAGGACCGGCTGACCGGCTTCCACAGGACTCTGGCGGAGTACAGCGTACCCTACAACCCTGACTGGGTGTTCAGAGGCGAGTTCAGCGAGGAGTCCGGGTACAAAGCGATGCGAGAGATCCTCAGCATGAGCAACAAGCCGACGGCTATTGTGGCTCAGGATCTCATGGCGATCGGAGCGATAGCCGCGATCAGGGAAGCCGGCATGAGTGTCCCCGATGACTTCTCGATCATCGGCTTTGACGACATCGAGCTTAGCCGGCACTATAATCTCACAACAGTCAGACAAAAGAAGGACATCATGGGGCGGGCGGCCGCAGAGCTTCTTCTCAGGATCATCACTGGCGAGGTCTTTTCTCCCGTGACGATCGGGACCGAGTTCGTAGAGAGGGGAAGCTGCAGGAGACCGGCGTAGATCGTAAGCTGCAGACAGCGTCGATTCGTCGAGTCCTGAGCTGTCCGTGTCGAGCAAGAGGCGGTAGGAAAACAGTTCGCGAAGTACTCCACTTAATCGACTAAGCATTCCGTCTGAAAGTGCTGATCTTCGTTGCTGATCCCCTATTTCCCCATGCAGAGCAATTCTCTGAGAGTGTCGATCGAACCGGTATTGTTCGGCGGCGCACCGGCGTTGTCGCGCAGTGTTCCGGCGGTGCTGTGCGACGCACCGGCGTTGCCATGGAGCGCGCCGGCACTGACCTGTGGCGCACTGGCACTGTCTGGCAGTGTGCCGGCACTGTCGGCGGGCGATTGATCACAGGATTGGAGGGCTGGTCATTGCGCAGAGTGTTCATGCTTACCTTGATTGCGAGTCTTTTGTTGGCAACGGGACTATGCGAAGCCTCTGAAAACCAGGGCGTGCGGGTTGTGGTGGACTACTCCGACGGCTACTACGGATGGCGCGTGTTCGGCTCGGGCCTTCTGGAGCTGACCTCGGAACCGGTGAGATTGGGGAATCGCAGCCTCAAGCTGTCTGGGCGGACTGCCAGTTGGAATGGAGCCGCACTGGATCTTGACCCTATCTTGTCTGACGGAGGAACATACCAGTTCAGCATTTATGTGAGACTGGTGTCGGAGCTCGAGGAAGTGCTGGGCCACTTCACGGTATGCGAGAACATGAAGGACGGGACTACGAACTACCGTTGGATATCTCCGGAAGTCCCTCTGAGTGCGGGCGAATGGGTGTTTGTCGAGAGTGAAGGCTACACCTACAGCGCGAAAGACCTGTCAAGTGCCTTTCTGTATTTTGAGGCGAACCACGCTACGGCAGCCTTCTACCTGGACGAGTTCGCCATCGTCGGAGACAGACCCCTTCGAGGTTCATATGCTGCGCTGGCGGAAGCTCAGAAGACCGTCGTAGACAACTCCCAGGAGACTCCCCTCCTGCGGGAGGTCTATGCGGACCGCTTCTTGATAGGATTCGCTACAGACAACGTCAGCACGGCCACTCCCATCAAGGACCATTTCAACGCCCTTACCTTGGAGAATCGCATGAAGTGGGACTCGATCCATCCTCAACCCGACCAGTACAGATTCACACCGGCCGATGCTTTAGTCGACTTCGCCCATGAGAACGGAATGAAGGTCATCGGTCACACGCTGGTATGGCATTCTCAGACGCCGAACTGGGTATTCCAGCACCCTGACGGCACACAGTTGACCCGCGAAGAACTGCTCGCCCGCATGGAGGAACACATCAAGACCGTCGTGGGTCACTACAAAGGAAAGGTCTACAGCTGGGACGTCGTCAATGAAGCCATTGAAAACACGAACGGACGCTGGGGGTTGAGAGATACGAAGTGGAGGGAGATCATCGGCGACGACTACATCGAGCACGCATTTCGCTTCGCACATGAGGCGGACCCCGACGCCGAACTCTACTACAACGACTACGGCGCGGCCTCTCCCGGCAAGCGAGACGCCATTTACGAGATGGTCAAGGGCCTGATCGAGAAGGGCGTGCCGATTCACGGCATAGGAATGCAGGGGCACTGGAACCTCGACGGCCCGAGTGAAAAGGACATCAGAGCTGCAATTGAGCTGTACTCATCATTGGGTGTCAAGGTCAGCATCACCGAGATGGATGTCAGCGTGTACAACCAGGCCACTCCATATCCCGGAGAGCTGCCTGAGTCGATCCAAGGAAGGCAAGCCGAGCGATATGCCCAGTGTTTCCGCATTTTCAGCGACTACGCGGATGTGATCGACCGTGTCACCTTCTGGGGGACCAATGACAGGTTCAGCTGGATCAATCGAGTCGACCGTCCGGATCATCCACTGCTCTTCGGCAAACAGTACGAGCTCAAACCCGCGTTTTGGGCGGTTGTGCAGCCGAGGGAGCCTTGGTACTTGACCAAGGGACTCCATGAGGGTGCAGCGCAGCTCTTCGGCGCTGACAGTTCCGTGATAGCCAACCTGATTCCCGGCGAGTACAAGGCCTCGGAGCTCAAGGCATTGGGGCTGAATCTGGGCGCTGTGCGGGACATCGAGTTGGCGAGGGGTTACCTGATGGAGGCATTTGCGGGACCGGAGTCTGGCTGGGCACCACAGATCTTCACAGGCAGAGTCGCAGGCGTCAGCCTCAGCGATGCTCAGGTGCTGGCGATCAGACAGATCGGCTCTTTCAATGTGCTCACAGGCAAATCTATAGAGGCCAGCCATCTTCCGGAGCGTGCGGGAAGGGCTGTTGACGGTCAACTGATCAGCAGTTGGAGTCCGAACTTCGAACCACCGTACTGGCTCGCTGTCGACCTGGGTGTGCCTCATCTGTTGAACCGATGGGTAGTCTACCACAAGGGCACCGGCATCGACGGCAATCCGATCAACGGACCCATCAACACTGCGGACTTCTCTCTGCAGGTCAGCGATGACGGTGTCGCTTGGCATGATGCCGATGTCGTGCAGGGCAACACCGACTACGTCACGGACAGGACGCTTCCGCTGACTGAAGCCAGGTATGTGCGGCTGCTGGTGACAAGGCCTTCATCCATCGAAACCGACAAACGTCTGACTATCTACGAGTGGGAAGTCCATGGTACGGTGAAGAAGGAGTTCACCGACAGCGGCGAAGCCGAAAGCGGCACGGCTTCCCGGTCCATCGACGGTTCGGCGGCGGTTGCTGCGGCAGACGCTGCGATCACTGCGGCAGACAGCGAGGCCGGTCGAGCGGACCGATGGGACAAGACAGCGATTGCCAGAAGCTACAAGCGGATCGGCGACCACAACCCGCTGCTGACCCATAGGTTCGGCGCGGATCCTTATGCGCTTGTCTACGGTGACAGAGTCTATGTCTACTCAACGAATGACATCATCGAGCGAGATGCCGCCGGCAGAATCACAGACAACTCTTATGGAAAGATCCATACGATCAACTGCATTTCATCTGATGATCTAGTCAACTGGACTGACCACGGGTGGATCGACATAGGACCGCAGGGCCGGGGCATAGCGGCCTGGGCCGGTAATTCGTGGGCGCCTGCGGCAGCTTACAAGAACATCGACGGTCGAGACCGGTTCTTCCTCTATTTCTCCAACAACGCGAACGGGATAGGCGTGTTGACGAGCGACAGCCCGATCGGTCCGTTCGTAGACCCAATCAGACGGCCTCTAGTCTCGAGGCAGACGTCCAACGCCAACGTGGTTTGGCTCTTCGATCCGGCAATCACGTTTGATGAGGAGGGGACGCCGTACCTATACTTCGGCGGCGGAGTGCCTGAAGGCAAAGAGGAGATGCCCAATACTGCGAGAGTCGTGCGGTTAGGCGACGATATGATCAGCCTTGCCGGGACTCCGCAGGTGGTCGAGGCGCCCTGGTTCTTTGAGGCTGCGTTCGTCCACAGGATAGGCGATACCTACTACTTCTCCTACTGCACAAACTGGGCGAGCCGCCAGGGCGCCACGGGCAAGCACATTACGGACACAGCTGAGATCGCATATATGACCAGCAAGAGCCCAGTGGGTCCGTGGGAGTTCCAGGGCTCCATTCTCAAGAACCCCGGCCGGTATTTCGGCAGCTGGGGAAACAACCACCACAGCCTGGTGGAGTTCAAGGGGAAGTGGTACTTGTTCTACCACACCCAGGTGCTGCAGGATGCCATGGGGATACGCGGAGGATACCGCAGCACCCACGTGGATGAACTCACCATAGCCGAGAACGGCACCATTGTGCAGGTGATCCCAACCAGGAGGGGCGTCGCGCAGCTCAAGTACCTTAACCCCTATCAAGTCAACGAGGCGGAAACCATGGCTTGGGCAGGGGGAATCACGACTGTCCCGACGAACGAATTGAGCGAGACCTTCGGTCTGGTCAACATGGCAGTGGAGAAGCTGGATTCGGAGGATGTGGGCGGCTTTGTCGGTGTTTCCGGCGTCGATTTCGGCGACACGAGTCCGCGGACGTTCACTGCGAAGGTGTCTTCGGCGCATGCCGGGAATGCGATAAAGGTTACAGTCGGCGCGCCCGCCAATGAAGCCATAGCCTATGTCGAGGTACCGAACACGGGAGATTCGCAGCGCTTTGCCGAGGTCACCGTCGGCCTGACCAAAGTAGTCACTGGAGTGCATGACCTGTTCTTCGTGCTTTACGGCAAGGAGTTCTGCTTCGACGCGTGGAGTTTTGAGAGGCAATGAGCGGCATCGGTGAGGAAGGAGTATGTGCTATGAACAGCGGCTCTCTTGCGCCAATAGAGGAGTTCAGCATGGGGTCTGTGAAGGTGACTGACCCATATTGCGTAAACGCCTTCGGCAAGATGATCGAGTACCTGCTCAGGCTCAATCCGGACCGCCTGCTTGCAGGATTCAGGGCCGTATCGGAGGGCAAAGACCCGCGGACCGAACCTCATCCGGACCTCTATGGCGGCTGGGAAGCCGCCTGGAGCTTGGTGCGGGGTCACACTATGGGACACTGGTTGAAGGCCCTGGCTCAAGCTTACGAACAGACGAAAGACAACCCGTCCCTCAACGCAAGGATCAAAGAGAAGATCGACTACACTGTTGAGCAGCTGAAGCTCTGTCAAGACAGGAGCAAGACCGGATACCTGTTTGCATCGCCCGAGACCCACTTCGACGTGATCGAGGGAAAAGCTGCAGGTGATCACTGGGTTCCATGGTACACGATGCACAAGGTAATGGCGGGTCTCGTAGCCGTCTACAAGCACACTGGCAATCAAACCGCTCTGCAGACAGCATGCCGGCTGGCGGACTGGGCGCATCAGCGAACATCCCAATGGAGCCCGCAGCTTCGTGCGAAGGTGCTGGACATCGAGTACGGAGGAATGAATGATGTCCTGTACGAGCTATACCGGATAACCGGGGATCCGAATCACCTCGCGACAGCGCACGTGTTCGACGAAGACACTCTGTTCACGCCGATAGCGCAGGGCACCAACATCTTGCCTGGCAAGCACGCAAACACTCAGATTCCCAAGTTCATCGGCGCATTGAACCGCTACCGCACGCTGGGCGAATCCGAGGAGTTCTACTTCAGAGCAGCGCAGCAGTTCTGGACGATGGTGGTGAGAGGCCACACATATATCACAGGCGGCAACAGCGAGAACGAGAGGTTCAGGGAGCCGGGGCGGCTGGATCAGTACAGGGATGAGGTCACCAATGAGACCTGCAACACCTACAACATGCTGAAGCTGACGAGAGAGCTGTTCAAGCTGACGGGAGACGTGCAGTATGCCGACTTCTATGAGCGGGCATTCGTGAATGAGATTCTGGCTTCCATCAATCCTGAGACCGGAATGACCACGTACTTCAAGCCGATGGGAACCGGGTACTTCAAGGTCTTCGGCACAGAGACGAACTCCTTCTGGTGCTGCACGGGAACTGGAATGGAGAACTTCACTAAGCTGAATGACAGCATATACTTCCATACGGAATCCGACCTGTATGTGACCATGTACTTGAGCTCTCTGCTGAACTGGGAAGACAAAGGACTGGTCCTTTCACAACACGCAGACCTTCCCAACAGCGATAGTGTGATCTTCACGATCGAGAAGGCTCCCGCCGACCAGGTGAACATCAAGTTCAGAGTGCCCGATTGGATCGCATCGGAACAGCCTGTCAGGCTGAGGCTGAACGGGGAGGACTATGCTGCGTCCAGCAGCAGCGGCTACGTCGATGTGAACAGGACCTGGAGTGCTGGAGACACCGTCGAGCTGACACTGCCGATGGACGTAAAGGTGTCCAGGCTGCCCGACAATCCGAATACCGTTGCGTTCACATACGGCCCGGTCGTTCTGAGTGCCGCACTCGGACGGGAGAAGATGGTGCCAACCGGTCACATGCTGTCAGTGAAAGCCACAATACCTGAAGGAGTCAGAATCAAGGATTACATAGCAGTCAAGAACGGCACTGTTGATGACTGGATCGACAACATAGCGAGCAATCTAGTCCGAACACCTGGCCGGATGGAGTTCTTGCTGAGGAACACTGACGAGGACGAAAATCTCAAGTTCACGCCTTACTACCTCGAGTACGAGAACAGGTATGGGGTGTACTTCCGGTTAGTCAGCCAAGACTAGCCGGACTCAATGACACGAGTGGGATTGCTCAGGGGTCTGAGCACGCACAGGCGCGTCATCACTCCTGGACAACATTGGAGCGCGCGGTTTTGCTTGACACCGATCCATTTTCAGGGTACAGTTATCATGTCTGGTGAAATCGTGTAACAGAGGGATGTTCATGAGAGTAACGGCCGAGACAGTAGCCAGGAGAGCAGGTGTTTCGCGAGCTACAGTCTCGAGAGTCCTCAACAACAACCCGAACGTGAGTGACCAGATGAAGCGGCGGGTGATGAAGGTCATCGATGAGCTGAACTACCGTCCCAGCTCGGTCGCACGCTCGCTTCGCCTTCAGACCAGCGATATCGTTGGATTCATGATACCTGTCTCGCTGGAGCAGACTTTCGCAGATTCATTCTTTTCTGACATCATGAGTGGCATCTGCGACGCGGTGAGCCTGTTCTCGCTGAGGCTCCAGGTGTTCACCAGCTCTCCGGCTGGCAGTCAGGCCATTGAGCAGCTGATCCAGAGCAACCAGATAGCTGGTGTCATTCTCCACGACAGGATTGAGGACCCCATAAGGAAGGTCGTTCTGGAGAACGGCACTCCATGCGTTGTTGTAGGAACCATAGAGGACAAGGAGGACAGAGAGACCTTCGGGTCGGTCTCTGTCGACAACTTCGGTGGCGTCTATAGATCGGTCGAGCATCTGATACGATCCGGCTATCGAAAGATCGCGTACATCGCAGGTTCAATGAGTTCCCTGGGCGGAGGCAGAGACCGCCTCAGGGGTTACCAGGCCGCTCTTCAGGACTACGGGCTGGAATGCAAGAGCGAGCACGTTGGAGTCGGCGAGTTCGATCGGGAAATCGCCAGGCAGATTGCAGAAAGGATGCTGGAAACCGACGATAGACCGGAAGCCGTTGTCTGTGCAAACGACCTGATGGCACTCGGAGTGATCAGTGCTGCGTCAAAGATCGGACTGAGCGTTCCCGGCGACCTTGGCGTGATAGGATTCAACGATTCTGCATTTGCCAAGGACATCGATCCTCCGTTGACGACTGTGCGGCAGCCCGTCCAGGAGATAGGATATGAAGCTGCGAAGATGCTCGCTATGATGATACGTGGAAACGAGATCAGAGAGCGTCATCTTGTGCTGCCCACTCAGTTGATCGTGCGGAAATCGTGCTGATTTGTCAGAATTGAGCGGCCAGACCGCGCTGGCTGCATCGCTCTGGCCACAGCGACCGAGGTAGATGCTCTGGGTGCCTTGGAAGGAATCAGATTCCGTTTTCTTTTTGGCTCGTGTTGAACACGTGTAACAATGGATTAGAAGTAGGGGTGTTTGGCATCATGAAGGTCTATCGAGGCGCTTCGCGGTCCCCAAGGTCAGCGTTCGAGTATGGGTTTCCGATGAGCACCAAGGGATGGAGTGCGGATTGGATTTGGCACCCGAACCTCATTGGGCAGGAGCCCTGTGTTCTGGTGTTCAGAAGAAGGTTCAGCCTCGCTCAGTCCGAGTCGATCGTGTTTCACGTCTCTGCAGATCAGAGATACGATCTGTATCTCGATGGTGCCTTCTTGTCGAAGGGGCCGGAACTCGGCGACCCTCTGAACTGGTTTTACCACTCGTATAGAGTGGAACTGTGCCCCGGCGATCACGTGATCGTTGCCCGAGTGCACTGGATCGGCGACATGGCTCCGTTGGCGCAGATGACCGTGCGAGGAGGCTTTATCCTATACGGAGAAGGAAGCGCTGACGCGTACCTGTCCACCGGGAAGGTCGAGTGGGAAGTAGCCCGCATGGACGCATACACCTTTGAACGGTCGGACCTGTGGTGGGGAGTTTGCGCGTGCATGACTGTCGACGGCACTAAGCTCATACCTGGATTCGAGTCTGGAGGCGGGGCGGGCTTCGTCAAAGCGAGCAAGATGATCGAGGGTGCCGAACCCATCAAGCGGGCCAAGGTCGGCGATTGGTGGAGGCTGAAGCCTTCGACGCTGCCAGACATGATCCACAGACGCATCGGCGGCGCCAAGGTGAGACACGCAGAGACGGTTGAGAGCATAGACTCGCTGCCAGAAGTCCGTGAACAGCACCGCTCAGACGCTTTGGTGGACAGCCTCGAGGACCTCGTCGCAGGCAAGGAAATGGTGGTTCCCCGCAACACGTCGATCCGTGCGATACTTGATATGCAGGACTACTACTGCGTGTATCCGGAACTGAGAGTCTTGGGAGGCAAGGGGAGCAGAATCCGCCTCTTGTGGGCAGAGTCGCTGTATCACGATTCCGATGAGCCGCGTGGACCGATATACCGTGACAAAGGCAACAGAGACGAGATCGAAGGCAAGCTGTTCTATGGCGGCGGCGACACGTTCCTCCCGGACGGGAGAGAGCTCAGGTTCGATCTTCTCTGGTGGCGGTCGGGACGGTACATAGAGCTGCTCGTCGAGACGGCAGACGAGGATTTGGTTCTGAAGAGCCTTGACCTATACGAAACCCGCTATCCGGTTCGCAGGGTATGCTTCTTCTCAAGCTCTGAGCAGAAGCTGTGCGATGTAGTGCCCATCGTGCTCCGAACCCTGGAAATGTGCTCTCACGAGAGCTACATGGACTGCCCCTATTACGAACAACTGCAGTACATCGGGGACACGCACCTCGATGCTCTCGCAACCTACGCGGTGTCTGACGACGACCGGCTGGTAAAGAAAGCGCTGACGATGTTCGACGCATCGAGGTGTCCGGAGGGGCTGACCCAGTCTAGGTATCCTACCCGCGAGGCACAGCGCATACCGGCTTTCTCACTCTACTGGGTCAAGATGCTGCACGACTTCTACATGCATCGCGACGATAGAGCGTTCGTACAGGGACTCGTTCCTGGAACGCGGGCGGTGCTGGACGCGTTCGAGAGACACCTTGGAAGCGACGGCCTGATTCGCCGGCCTGAGGGATGGGGTTTCCAGGACTGGGTTCGGGCTTGGAAGATAGGAGTTCCCTCACATACAGACGACGGTGTGGACGGAATAATGAACCTGCAGTACGTGATGGCGCTGGAGGCGGCTGCGAGACTGGAGGAAGACCTTGGGCGCGCCGCCCTGAGTTCTCACTACCGGAGTCTGGCGAAACAGGTGAGAGAGGCTGTCAATGCGTACCTATGGGACGAGCGGCAGGGACTGTACGCTCACGACCTCGGGTTGAGAGGCTTCAGCGAGCAGATGCAAGCCTTGGCGATCGTCACGGAGACCGCGGGCGCGCGGCGCTCTGAGAAGATCAGACAGCGGCTGTCTACAGGCGAGGGTCTGGATCCGTCGACGATATTCGCCAGTCACTATCTCTTCGAAGCTTACTACAAACTCGGGATGGCAGACCGGCTTCTGGCGAGAATGGAGCCCTGGTTCGACCACCTCCAGCGAGGGCTGAAGACCCTGATCGAGGAGCCTGAGCCGACGCGGTCAGACTGCCACGCCTGGGGCACTCACCTGATCTACCATTACTTCGCATCGATGCTGGGGATCAGGCCTGCTGAGGCGTGCTTCAGAACCGTTCGCATATCGCCCTGCATGGGGTCGCTCACGAGCGTCTGCGGATCCATGCCTCACCCGAAGGGCGCTGTGATAGTGAGTCTGAGTCAAGACGAGGCCGGACTGAGTGCAGAGATATCTCTGCCACTGGATGTCACCGGCACCTTCGCATGGGGCGACCAGGTAGTCGAACTGAATGCAGGATCGAACTCGTTCTCCGTGCAAAGAAACATGGCGCAGAGGAGTTGATGGATACGACATCGCTGGACCGCTACGTCAGGACGAGAAGAGATGAGCTGGATCGCGAGTGCGCCTGCGCGAGCTCCCGCACGTATCTCGTGGGGAGCCAGCGCGGCGGTTTCCCCAGGATGGGCTGGCATAGCCCGGGTGAGATGTCAGGCCTTTGGCTCCATCCCGTCAAGCTGGCGGACGGGTTCTGGCTCGAGGTAGAAGACGCAGACACCGGCGAGTCAGAGTGGCTGGTCGAATGCACCGAGTACGTGAGCGGCCCGTTCTGGGGTATGCACACGTATACTGGAGTCCTGCACGGCCTCTGCATCAGGAGGACCGAGTTCGCGCCGGACGACATCGATGGCGCAGTCGTCCGCTACGTGTTCACGCAGCAGGGTGGGGAGAACTGCAGATCCCAACTTCGAATCATCCTGCGCTTCGCAGTCAAAGCTCACCTGATTCCAGTATGGGGGTCTCGTCTTTCCAGAGAGTCTGGAGGATCTCACACTGGATTCTACCTTCCTGGAATAGACGCTGTTGCTGTTACAGATGAGCGCCGCTCCGGGTTCCTGGTCGCAGGCATTGACCGTCCTGTCACCGGCTATTCGTTTGCCGAGAAGCTGGCTGTGCCCGAGGAAACCGGAGACGGGGGGCTGTATACGCAGTTGTGCTGCGATATCGAGGTTGGCGCAGACAGGGAAACCTGCGTCAACCTGTTCCTGGCGGGTTCGGCGGCATCTCTGGACAGGGCGGCAGAGGCGCTGGAGCTGATGAGGAGCAACCACGTCAAGCTCTACCAGGACAAGGCTGCAAGAATAGAGAGACAGATGTCTATCTGCGAGCTGACGGTTCCGGATCGGGTGGTTCATGAGGCGTTCGACTTCGGGAAGCTGTCAGTCGAGTTTCTGGAGCGACGCGTGGAGGGCGTCGGTGCCGGACTCTGTGCAGGACTGCCTGAGTACCCCTGGTGGTTCGGGTGCGACACCTGCTTCGCGGTTCCCGGACTGCTGGTGTCAGGCAGGGCTGATCTGGCCATCAGCACGATGCGGCTTCTCGCACGCGCGACTCAGCGAGACAACAGCTTCGGCAGGGTTCCTCATGAGGTCGTCACGGACGGCACCGTAGCAAACCCGGGCAACACGCAGGAGACTCCTCACTTCATCGCGACCGTGAGGGAAGTCTGGAAGTGGACCGGCGACGACGGTTTCGTCGCTGAGTTGTACCCTCTGTGCAGACAAGGTTTTGACTGGCTGCTCGGGCAGATGGACGAGGATGGGGACCTGTTGCCGGAAGGCTACGGGATCGCAGAGGTCGCCAATCTGAACGTAGAGATGCTGGACACTGCTTTCCACACGCTCAAGGCAGCCGAAGCTCTGGAAGACATCGCGGAATACCTGGGCGACACTGAAACTGAACAGAGAGCAGCACAAGTGCGCCTGCAGCTCTCTCGCGATATAGACCGCAGGTTCTGGCTGGAAGATGAAGGCGTCTACGGCGACATGATCGCCACACCGTCTCAGGTTATCGAGCGCATCAGTGACATCAAGAATCGGCCGCACGGCAGCAAGGCATTTAGGGAGAGGGTCGACAGCATCGAGGCTGCGTGCAGAGCGGCCATCGACGACTCCGAGCGGGCCTGGTCGTTCGGGCTCAGTCTGCCCCTTGTGCTTCTGCTCGACGATGTCATACCGCAGGAGCGCAGAGCCAGACTGATTGAGTTGTTTGAGAGTCCTGCGTTCACGGGTCCGTACGGAATCCTCATGACGGCATCCGCCGACGGAGCGTCGATGACTATCACTACGGGCCAGATGATCGTGGGCGAGTTCCTTGCCGGGCGTCCAGAGAAGGCAGTAGAGTATATCCGCAAGATGCAAAAGACAGCCGAGCTGCGTTTCCCCGGATACCCGAGTGAGTTCTCTCCGGACAAAGGATGCTTCGTGCAGGCTTGGACGAACTACGGATCCGTCTTCGCAGTGATCAGAGGTCTGTTTGGAATCGATCCGCACGCGCCCAGGAAACGGCTGGTTGTGAGACCTTGTTTGCCGAAGGACTGGGATGGAGCTGCCGTCCGCAGGCTGCCGATCGGGGACAGATATGTCGATGTCGAGGTAACGCGTGGGGGAGGGGCGGCTCGGGTGGCTGTGATTCCCTGTGACGGTTTGGGCGATCTTGCGTTGCGCTGCGAGATCGCGGGAATGTCGAGAGCGGAAAATGAATCCGTGTCGCATGGAAGGAATCTGTGATCGACGCGTAGAACACCCAGATAGAGTATCCTGTAACAGTTACGGTAGAGATTCTCATAGCTGAGGAAACGCGAAAACCGATCGAAAGGAGGCACCGATCAGGGGAACGACACAAGAAGAGTTCGAGATGCAGTGGTTTAGCGGACTCTCGGGGAACAAGTGTATCCTGAGCAAAAAGGAGGAGCAGGTGTACAATGAAAAGGACCGTCATCTCAATCCTTATGGTTGCCCTCTTGCTTGCAGTGGCCGCTCCGGTGCTTGCAGCTGAATACGACTTTGGTGGAGAAACCGTCACCTACGTTGCCTGGTGGAACATTTTCGCTGACGTCAAGGAGAGAATAGCCGAGGCGGAAGAGCTCTTCAACGTGAAGGTCAAACTGCATCCCATCTATCCTTGGGAGCAGGACTACACTCAAGCATTGATCGCAAGGCTGCTCGCAGGCGATGCGACCAATGATATCTGGGTCATCCAGAACATGGTCGCCTACTACGACCTGCTGGCCAACAACGCGATATTCCCCGTCAGCGAGATTCTGCCCGCCGACTACTACGACAAGTTCAATGACGCAGAGGCCCAGCTGATGAGGGCGCTCGACTTCCGTGGTAAGACCTACACCTTCGGCCACGGTCTTGACACCCCGTATCCGCACCACATGTGGATGGTTCTGTACAACAAAGAGCTGCTCGAGAGAGAGAACCAGCCGGACGTCTATGAGCTGTACAAGGCCGGAGAGTGGACCTGGGACAAGATGACCGAGATCGCACGTGCCGTCACGAGGGACACCGACGGCGACGGAACAACAGACCAGTTCGGCCTCAAGTTCCTCAACGTGTTGATGCCCACGATACTGGGCGTGACCAACGGCGCGAGCGTCACCAGAGAGGATGCGTCAGGCAAGGTAGTCTTCACATTTGACGAGGAGCCTGCGATAGAGGCACTCGAGCAGGCCTACCAGTGGAGAACGGTTGACAAGATTGTCGGTGGCGACGATGCGGCACTCTTCGCCGGCAAAGTGGCCATGGACATCATTCCTGTGTATGGACTGTTCGAGAGACGCGCTCAGCTTGTTGAGGGTGGAGAGCGGTTCGCACTCGCTCCGTTGCCAAAGGGCCCGAGAGCAGACCGTCATGCCTACCCGCAGCAGGCAATCGAGGGCCGTGTCATGTCGGCTGACGTAGAGAACCCGGAGGCCTTGATGGCCCTCGACGCGTACATCTTCCAGGGTGAGACCGACAGCAGCATGGATGAGTACATGCTGAAGTACGCGTTCAACCGTCAGTCTGCAGAAGTGCTCCTGGAGGCCCTGGAGAACTTCACCGGCGAGGCGAACTTCTTCATGGAGGGCGTCCTCGGTGGGCACGGGTTCCATGACACAGTTGAGCAGGTTCTCAACGGCGTCAAGGGTGCCAAGGTCGCGATGAGCGAGATCAAGCCGGCAATGCAGAGCAGGCTGGACACCCTGTTCGGACAGTAAACTCAGTTAAGGTTCCAGGCTGATCTACCCAAACACTAGGATGGGTCGCGGGTCGGAGGTCAGAGACCTCCGGCCCGCGACCTGACTGAGACCGCTTGACAGCGATGACGTCGGGAGGAATCCTATGGGGGATGCGAGACTTCGGATCACCGGACTCATGACAGAGTATGCACACGAGCCCGTTCGGATAGACGAGCCTCGCCCCAGATTCAGCTGGCAGATAGTTTCTGACAGGCGGTGTGAAGCACAGTCGGCCTACCAGGTACTCGTGGCTGACGAAGAGAGCGATATTGCACTGGACAGAGGCACCGCCTGGGACAGCGGCAAGGTCAACTCAGAGCAGTCCATCCATGTAGAATACTCAGGCAAGGACCTCGAGGCGACTAGGCGCTACTTCTGGAAGGTGAGAGTCTGGGACAGCAAGGGGCAGCCATCTGAGTACAGCGGCGTCGCCTCATTTGAGATGGGTCTCCTGGACCAGTCGCAGTTCGTCGCTTCGTGGATCGGCGCCGACCCGATGCGGCCTCACGTCCTTGATGAAGGCGCCTTGTTCAGGCCTGTACCGTTCTTTCGAAGGGAATGCACAGTTGCCAAACCCGTAAGGCGGGCGAGAGTCTATGCGACCGCCCTCGGCGTCTACGAGCTGCACCTCAACGGCCGGCGAGTCGGTGCCGATGTCCTGGCACCCGGTTGGACTGACTACCGCCAAAGAGTGTGCTATCAGACCTACGATGTCACTGATCTCCTCGTTCCGGGCATGAACGCCATAGGAGCCATCTTGGCCGACGGCTGGTACTCAGGCCACGTCGCACATGTCGGCCCCTGCGTGTATGGAAGCAACCCCGCCTTCTACCTGCAGATGCACATAGAGTACGTGGACGGCACTCTCGAGAGGATCGTGACGGACGACCGCTGGAAGTGGACATACGGGCCGATTCTCTATACGGACCTGCTGAGAGGGGAAGTGTATGACGCTCGCCTCGAGCTCCCTGGCTGGAACGAGGCAGGATATGACGACTCTTCATGGCATTCCGCAACCGTAGTTGATGACGCCTTCCAAGGCAGGTTTGTGGCGCAGATCGCGCCGCCCATCCGCTGCGTTGAAACCATAGCGCCCATATCTGTTGAGAAGAAGAGCGACATGAGCTACCTTGTTGATCTCGGCCAAAACTTCGCCGGGTGGGTGAGGATCCGGCTCAGAGGGAGCGCTGGGTCTACCGTCGTGCTCAACCATGCCGAGGTTCTCGACGCTTCGGGCAACATCTACACAGAGAACCTCCGGAGCATACGCCAGGTGGACCGCTACACCCTCAGGAGTGACCGCGAAGAACTCTACGAGCCGCGGTTCACTCAGCACGGGTTCAGATATGTTGAGGTATCATGCTCTGAGCCGTTTTCGATCATCGATGTCGTCGGATGCGCAGTCAGCGCATCGCTGGACCGCACAGGAACGTTTGAATGCTCGAACACATTGATCAACCGAATATACCAGAGCATCCTGTGGACGCAGAAGGCGAATTTCCTGACAGTGCCGACCGACTGTCCTCAGAGAGATGAGCGAATGGGCTGGCTTGGAGATGCACAGCTCTTCGCAGGTACAGCCAGCCTCAACATGGACACGGCTCGGTTCTACACCAAGTGGATGGCAGACATATCGGAGGCGCAATCTGCAGACGGAGCGTTTTGCAGTGTCGCACCCGTCGTCAGAGACGTGCCCTATGGTGTTCCGGCCTGGGGCGATGCGGGTGTCATCATCCCCTATACGCTGTACTCCGTGTACGGCGATACCAGAGTGATAGAGCGATACTATCCTGCCATGCGCAGGTGGATAGAGTACTTGCTGGCGCGCAACGAAGGGTTCGTCGGGACCGACTACGGCTTCGGCGATTGGCTGTCTTTGGACCGCGGCCGCGAGACGCCTAAGAACCTGATATCCACAGCCTACTTCGCCTACATCGCGCGGCTGCTGTCGAAGATGGCGTCCGCGATCGGACTGCTCAAGGACTCCGACAGATACGAGGAGCTGTTCTGCAAGGTTAGAGAGGCGTTTGCCCGGGAGTTCGTCTCCGAGGACGGCCGAGTCTTTGGAGACACTCAGACCGGCTACGCGCTGGCTCTATTCATGGATCTCATGCCTGAGAAGTTGCGGAATGCGGCATTCGGCCACTTGCTGAGGAAGTTGGAGGAGCGCGACTGGCATCTTTCCACCGGCACTGTCGGCACCGCGTGTATCTTGTCTGTCTTGAGCTCAGCAGGACTCGATGACGTGGCGTACAGAATCGCCTCGGCTGAGACCTTCCCATCGCTCGGATACATGGTGAAGTGCGGAGCGACAACCGTCTGGGAGCGGTGGGACGGATGGACCGAGGAGCGCGGGTTCCAGGATCCCGCGATGAACTCGTTCAGCCACTATGCGTTTGGTTCAGTCGGCAAATGGTTGTATGAGTGCATCGGCGGAGTCGCAGCAGGTGCTCCAGGTTTTCGCAGGGTGATCGTTCACCCGAGGCTTGGGCTTCCGATTGAGCATGCGGCGACAGAGCTGAAGACCATGTACGGCACGGTTTCGTGCAGCTGGCGCCGCACCCAGAGTGGGTGGGAAATGGAGCTGTCGATACCCGCCAATGCGTTTGCCACAGTGGTCCTGCCGGGGCCAGAAACTGCCACGATAACCGAGAGCGGGACGCAGCTTTCGGATGTCGAAGGGATAATGTCGAGCCGGTGCGAGGACGGGAAGATCTTCTTGGACGTGGGCTCAGGGAAATACCAGTTCGGTGTCGCCGAGAAGCAATCCTGAGGGAAGGAAGGGATAGGTACGTGTCAGTTGGCAAGAACCACTTGATCTGTGGTCTCCTAGCCGTACTAATCCTGTTGACCACCGTGGTTGGTGGCTCGGTGCGCGCGTCCACGCCGTACCTGGGTTACACCTACGACTACTTCGGCCGCCGCGTGCCTTCTCCTCAGGCTTACCTCCCGGCGAGAGTGATTCGTGGCAGTCAGCTTGGCGTGGGCGACTTCCGCAATCCTGCTGACCTGTTCGTCTCTGACCGCGACTTCCTCTACATCGTAGATACTGGCAACAATCGAATCGTGTGTATCGACCGGGACTTGAATGTGGTAAGGGTCATCGACAGACTGAACAACGAAGGAAGAGCCGACCGCTTCAACAGGCCCAGGGGCATGTTCGTTTCAGACGATGGCAGCATCTACGTCGCAGACACGGAGAACTCGCGGGTAGTCCAGATCGATGCAGATGGAAACGTGCTCTCGGTGATCGCCGATCCGAAGTCTACAGAGGAGGGCGTTATCCCCGAAGGCTTCGTCTTCAAACCCATTTGTGTCGTCGTGAGTCCATTGGGCAGCAGATTTGTGCTTGCTGCAAACGTATATGACGGAATCATGGAGTTCGACTCTGAAGGAGTCTTCAGAGGTTTCATCGGTGCGCCGAGGGTGACTCCGAGCGCTGCGGACGTTCTGTGGAGCCGCCTGGCTACGAGAGAGCAGAGGGAAAGACTGGCTCTGTTCCTGCCCGCAAACTACCGGACTCTCGACATAGACGACAAGGGCTTTCTCTACGCTACAGAGCGGAATATCATCAAGAGGCTTAGTCCGAACGGCATCAATGTTCTGGTGGAGCAGGGGTTCTTCCCGCCTCAGGGGGACTTGGTGGAGTACCAGGAGACCCCGTCGGACTTTGTCGACATATTGGCCAGGCCAGCAGGGATGTACAGCGTCCTTGACCGCACAAGCGGAAGAGTCTTCACCTATGATCGAAGAGGCAACTTGCTGTATGTCTTTGGCGGCCTCGGGCACGCGGTCGGGACGTTTGTTGTTCCGGCAGCGATCGAGCAGTGGATGGGCAACATGATCGTGCTCGACCAGCAGCTCAATGAGATCGTCGTATTCGAGCCCACTGAGTATGTGCAGCTCATCCATCGTGCGATCTACCACTACAGCATCGGTCAGACGGATTTGTCAGTAAAGGCCTGGCGAGCGGTGCTGGAACGCAACGCCAACTACGACCTCGCGTACAGCGGGATAGGAAGAGCGCTTCTTCTTGCAGACGACTATACGCAGGCTATGGTCAACTTCAGGAACGGCAACGACCGCAACGGATACTCCGAGGCATTCAAGGAGCTCCGCAAGGAGGTTATCGCCCAGAACCTCGGCTGGGTCCTTACGGCGTTGATCATCGTTTCTGTCCTAGTGTATCTGCTCGTCAAGTGGTCGGCCAGTCAGTCCTTTGTCCGGCTCCGGGAGACTGTGTTCCGGCCCATAGCCAGGCGCCTCGAATTCGTCTGGACCAAGATGCCTGTCTCGGTCAGGAGCACACTCAACGGGCTTAGCTACTCAGTGTTTGTCATGTTCCACCCTGCGGAGGGCTTCTACGCGCTCAAGCACGAACGCAGGGGAAATGTCGCTTCTGCCTTCTTGTTGGTGGCACTTGAGACCGGAGCATACGTCTTCATCCGCCAGTATGCAGGCTTCTTGTTCAATGAGGTCGATATCTCCAGGTTCAGTGCTCTGGCAGAGGCAGCCCGCGTCGTCGTCCCGTTCATCCTGTGGTGCTGGGTGAACTGGTGCCTCACCACATTGCTCGACGGAAAAGGGTCGATGCAAGACATCGTTGTGTCTACAGCGTACGCCCTCGCTCCTCTCGTCGTGGTCCTGGTCCCCGCGACGGTCCTGAGCAACTGCCTGATCCTCGAGGAGGCGTTCCTGTACCAACTGGTGTTGACTGCCGGAGCTTCATGGGCGGGCGTGCTGCTGCTCTCAGGCACTTTGATTACTCACGACTATACGTTCAACAAGACGATTTTGACTTCGGTCCTGACCGTGATCGGCATCGGAGTAGTGGTTTTCATAGGAATGCTGCTCTACGTCGTGGTCAGCCAGGTTGCGGTCTTCGTGTCGGATATATACACAGAAGTTACGTTCAGACTCTAGCTCGAGACAGTGGAGGGATTGATCTAGATGCGCATCCGGCCGCCAGTCTCCAGGCGTCTTGCTTTCCAAATATCGCTCTTCGCGCTGTCTCTGTGCCTTTCCGCAGTGTCGCTATGCCTTGTCGCGACCTCCTTGATGCCTGGGGCGGCCGTGGAAGCTTCCGGTCAGTTGGATCAATCGGATCAGTCCGATGAGTCGTCTGATCAGCTGTATGCGGCGGCTCTGGATCAACTGCGAGCATTCACGGCAGTCGCTGAGACCGAATACCTGTCGCTCTTCATCAATGAGAAGACGACAGAGATAGCTGTCTTTGACAAGCGAACGGGGCGGGTGTGGTACTCGAATCAGGTCGACAGGGCCGGCGATCCCCTGGCAAAGGGAACAGCAAAGGACAGTCTGAGTGCACAGATAGAGATATCTTACTTCATGCCCAATGACGAGCAGAGGTTCATGAACAGCTATTCGCACAGCGTCGCAAGTGGTCAGTACAAGGTGTTGCCTATAGACAACGGCGTCCGTGTAGAATACACATTCGGAACCGAGTGGAAAGACAGCGACTACTTGCCCATTATGATCAGCAAGGAGCGGATGGAGGAAAAGATCCTCAATAACATCGAGAACGAGAAGGACCGGCAGTTCCTCGTCAGCAAGTACGAGCTCATTTCACTTGAGAAGATCACCGATCCCGATTACAAACATGTGACGGTTTCGAATATGGACCTGAACGAGGTGTTCGGAGACTACAGGCTGACAACCGAAAAGCCTGTGAGCGCTTCAGACCTGGCAAAACTGGTGGGCCACCTCGCCGACACGATCGTGGAGAGCAGAAAGCTTGTGGATATCACCGAAAGGCGTTACCTCAAGTTCGAGCATTTCAGCCAGTTGGTCGAGTCACAAGTGTATCTGCGAAAGAGATCTGTGATGGCGTGGGATGTCGAAGACATGATCAAGATCGTAAAGCAGGCCGGCTATACCCCCGAGGACAGGCAGATAGACGACATAGCGAACAGCCTCTGGCCAGTGTCGCCGAGCTATGAGGTATTCCAGGTGGCAGTGGAATACACTCTTGACGGCGACAGCCTCCTCGTACGAGTGCCCGCGGATGGACTTGCTTACCCGATGAAGCAGCCGACAACCTACAAATCGTCAGGCGGCCGGATCGCCGTCGACGATGAAGGCAGGCCGGTGTTCAACGAACGCGGCCCGACTACCACGATGCCGCTTCATTCGGTCGCTCTCCTGCGCTACTTCGGCGCGGCCAACCAACAGAAGAGCGGGTACATGCTGGTTCCCGACGGCTCCGGAGCACTCATAGATCTCAACAACGGAAAGACGTACGCTTCGCCCTATTCGAGTCCGGTCTATGGCGTCGACAGTTCCAGCGCCACGCGCGACCCGCTGTTGAGACAGGTTCATCTCCCTGTGTTTGGGATGAAACAGGACGATGCGGCGTTCTTTGCCATAGTTGAGGAGGGCGAGGCGATCGCAACCATCCGGGCGGACGTGTCCGGCAGGTCGAGCATGTACAACTGCGCCTGGGCTGAGTTCGTGATCATACCTTTTGCAGTTGCGATGAGGCAGGTCATGGAGGATGAGATCGCAACTAGCTCCAAGACCGGGATCAATGTTTACCAGGTGAGACCAGCCAGTACGGATATGGTCGTCCGCTATGTCTTCCTTTACGGAGACGATTCCTCTTACGCCGGGATGGCGAGGTATTACCAAGGTTACCTAGAGCGAAAACACGGGCTCTCACAGTTGGCCGGTTCGGATTTGCCGTTCTTCCTCGAGATCCTGGGCGCGATCGACGTGCGGCGCCCGATTCTGGGCATCAGTCGATACGTCGTAGAGCCGCTCACCACCATCGAAGAAGCAATCGGGATAGTCGATAGGCTGGCTGCAGGCGGTGTTCAGAATCTCAGCATCGTGTACACTGGATGGTCCGAAGGAGGCTTGAACCACTACTTCCCAACGAGTCTCGAGGTGGAGAAGGCGATAGGCACCAGGGAGGAGTTCGGCCGCTTCCTCGACTACGCTGATCAGATCGGTGCGAGGGTCTATCCCTCTTTCTCGCTCCTAAACGTGCACAGGACGAAGCTGTTCGACGGTTTCTCGCCGCGGCGAGATGCAGCCCGTAATCTCCTGCGCAAGGCGGCGACCATAGCAAGGCAGGAACCGTCGGGATACCTGAGGAACGAGGACACGCCGGCCGGCTACGTTGTCTCGCCGTCGCGGCTTGGCCCCTTGGTCAACCGACTCGTTCCCCAGCTCGGCGGGCTCGACATTGACCGCATCTGCCTGCTGAACATAGGACAGCAGGTCAACCCGGATTTCCGCGACCGGGAGGAGACGCTGATAGACAGACAGCAGGCAGCGGACCTGCAGGAGGCAGCGCTTGCGGCTCTGAACCAGAGCGGCATCGACCTGATGGTGAGAGGCGGAAACGAATACGCGATTCCTTTCGCTTCCGCGATCATAGATGTGCCGGATACATCGACACGCTACCGGATTGTCGACCGGTCCGTCCCGTTCCTCCAGATGGTCCTCCACGGCTATGTGGATTACGCCAGTGCGCCGCTGAACCTGTCTGACAACTACCGGGAGGCGCTCCTGAGGTCCATCGAGTTCGGGGCTGCGCCGTACTTCCAGTGGATGTTCAGAGAGCCTGAGGCCATCAAGGGGACCAACTACGACTACCTGCACTCAGCCAACTACAGGAGCTGGATCGGCCAGGCCATTGACTTCTACAACGAGATCAACGAGGCGATGGGTCATCTCCGCAACCAGAGGATCATAGACCATCGCACGGTGGCAGATGGCGTCTATGTGGTCACGTACGAGGATGGAACTTCCGTCGTCGTCAACTACGGCGCCACGGCAGTCGATGTCAGTCAGGCTATCTCGAACGCCAGTGCGGCAACTGAGGACGGCGGTCCATTCGTCGTCGAAGGCATGAGCTATGCCGTGTATAAGGGGGGAGCGGTCTATGAGGAGAGGTAGGAGATTCGGCCTTTCGCTCACTTCCAAGATGAGCATGTATGGGTATGTCTTCGCGCTTCCCTTCATTGTGGGCTTTATCTTGTTTTTCCTCTACCCGATGGTTCAGTCGGTTATCTTCAGCGTTAGCGATCTGGTCATACGACGCGGCGGCTACGACCTCGAATACGTCGGGCTGTCCAACTACAGGTACGCCCTGTTTGTGGACGACAAGTACGTGAGGGTACTGGTCGAGACTCTCGGCAAGATGCTCGGCGACGTCGGTGCAGTGCTGATCTTCAGCCTCTTTGCAGCCTCTCTCCTCAACAGCCGCTTCAAGGGGCGGACGCTGGTGAGAGTCATCTTCCTCCTGCCAGTCATTTTCGGATCCGGTGTGATCATGCGCATCGAGGAGGCGGACTATCGCAACCAGGTTCTGGTGATGGGCACCGAGGTCGGCACCGGAGTCTTCAGCCGGGAGGCTCTTGCGGGTTTTTTGATGCAGATCGGGATTCCTGAGACCATGCTGGAATATATCGTCAATGTCGTCTACGGCATTCCGAGGATCATCAGAGCTTCGGCGATCCAGATTCTGATCTTCCTCGCGGGGTTCCAATCCATTCCGAAGTCGCTGTACGAGTCCGCTGACGTAGAAGGCGCAACCAGATGGGAGAGCTTCTGGAAGATCACCTTCCCGCTCTTGAGCCCTCTGATTCTGACGAACATCGTATACAGCACAGTTGACTTCTTTGGATCGCCTCGGAACGAGATGATCGAGAAGATCCGGGCCACGGCGTTCGGCGGAGCGGGATATGGGGTCAGCACTGCCATGGCCTTCATGTACTTCGCCTTGGTCTCGTTTTTGATCACCGTGATCGTAGTGGTTGTGTCCCGCTGGGTCTTCTACCACGAATAGCAGAGCAATGGAGGTGTTGCGACATGCCTGGCGCCATCGCGAACGCTAAGAGCTGGATACGAAGAACGATGAACAGGCGCATCGGAGTGTCCTCTGTCGGGGAGCTGCTATTCGTCGTGATACGGGCAGTCCTCCTCATAGGCATGTGCTACATCATCGTTTTCCCGATGGTCTCGAAGATATCATCGTCGTTCATGTCCGGCGAAGACATTTACGACAATACCGTGAGGTGGATCCCGAGACGCCCGACGCTCAACAACTACAGGGATGCGTTCTACGAAATGGAATATGGCTGGGCGCTGCTCAGATCACTTGCTCTTGCAGTCGCGGTCGGGGCTCTGTCGCTGATGTCGTGCACTCTCGTGGGGTATGGGTTGGCAAGGTACAGGTTCCCTGGCAGAGAACTCATATTCGCCGGAGCCATACTGACTCTCGTGATACCGCCGTCGCTGCTGATGATACCCATGTACATGAACTTCAGGTTCTTCAACCTCTACGGGCTGCTGCCGGAACCCGGCGTGAACTTGCTCAACAGCTTCTGGCCGTTCCTGATGACTTCGGCGACTGCGACGGGTCTGAGGAACGGGCTGTTCATCTACATCATGCGGCAGTACTTCTCAGGCATGCCGAGAAACCTCGAGGAAGCGGCTTACATCGATGGAGCCGGGCCGATCCGGACGTTCTTCTCCGTGATGCTTCCGTGCGCTCCGCCCGCCCTGATGATCGTCTTCCTGTTCTCGTTCGTGTGGCAGTGGAATGACTACTTCTACACGAGCATCTACATGGCGGGAACGAACGTCTTGCCCATGGCGCTCTCACAGCTGAGACAGGACTTCATCACTCAGCTCGGCTCTCCGATAGTCAATGCCGGGTCGGTGATGTTCATCCTCCCAATCCTGATCATCTTTGCCTTCCTGCAAAGGTACTTCGTAGAGAGCGTGGATCGAACAGGCCTCGTGGGCTAGACGTGGGCTTGGGGTCGGACCGAGCGGGAGGTAGATCCGTGGTCAATCTGAGTGAGTTCAAGAATCCGCCGTCGGAGTACAGGGTCATGCCGTTCTGGTTCTGGAACTCGAAGCTGCAAAAGGACGAGTTGCTGGAACAGATCGAGGACATGCATGAGCACGGCATAGGAGGATTCTTCATACACGCGCGCTTCGGTCTAGAGACGGAGTATCTGTCCGAAGAGTGGTTTGACCTAGTAAGAGCGTGTGTAGAAAAGGCCGCAGAGCTCTCGATGCACGTATGGATCTACGACGAGAACCCGTTTCCGAGCGGCATCGGCGGGCTCAAGGTCAGCAGCCAGCGGAAATACAGGAACCGGTACGTTGAGTGCATAGAAAAGCCATTGACTGCGGGCCTAAACCGGATCGAGATAGGAAGCGGCGACGTGCTCGGCGTCAGGCTGTTGACGCCTGAAGGCTCGACTCCGCTGACCTATGACGGGCAACCGAGTGGTGCGCCGGCGATTGAGTATGGCGGGCAGTCGGGGAATACGCTGCCGGTCGAGCATGACGGGCAACCGGGTGGCGTGCTGTCGATCGAGTATTCCGGGCAGGATTCGGCCGGAGTGGCTGTCTATGTGGAGAGAGTCCTCGAGAGCCCGGGCGGAAAGCACTTCGGCATCAACTACCTCAACCCAGAAGCTGTCAAGGAATTCATCGAAATCACCCACGAGAAGTACAGGGAGCACCTGGGCGATCACTTTGGAAAGACGATCAAAGGGTTCTTCACAGATGAGCCGACTCTGCTGCCATGGCACCAGGACCTCGCCTGGTACATCATGAGAGGCGACGGCCGCGTGGTTGCCTGGAGCGAAGAGATCCCGAAAGCTCTGGAAAACAGACACGGGTACAGTCTGGACGAAGTCCTAGATGCCATTTTCTTCGGGCATGGCGAAAGATCGGGCGAGGTCAGGAGAGACTTCTGGGCGCTGGTCGCCAGCCTCTATGAAAAGAGCTACTTCGCCGCATACAAGGATTGGTGTCACAGACACGGTTTGAGACTCACAGGTCATGTGCTCCTCGAGGAAGGTCTGTACTTCAACACCGTCTTCCAGGGCGACATCATGAAGGCTCTTGAGCACATGGACATGCCCGGAGTGGATCACCTGACCAGCACGGCCGAACAACCCGGAATTGAGTTTATGGTTGGAACTGCCGCACACTTGCCCAAGGTCAAGACAAACGTCCAAGGACAGAAGCTGGTAGCCTCATCTGCCCATCTCTCCGGCAAGGTGCCAGTTATCAGTGAGAGCTTTGGCATAGGCCTGTGGGGCATGACTCTGCAGGACATGAAGTGGATCACGAACTGGCAGTATTCCCTCGGGATCAACCGCCTCTGTCCTCACGCCTTTTTCTACAGCATTGAGGGATACAGGAAGTTCGACGCGCCGCCGTGCCACATGCATAACCTGAGCTGGAGGTACTTTCGGCACTTCGCAGACTACGTGGCGCGCGTTTCCTACCTGCTTTCGGAGGGACGTCACAGAGCTGACGTTGCAGTCCTCTACCCTTTGAGTGAGTTCCAGTCATCCTATGTCGCAGGGCTTCAGAAAGAAGACGACACGGCAATCAGCGACGCGTTTGACCTTGCCTGCTCGCTGCTGCTCAAGCAGCACTGCGACTACGACATCATGGGAGAGCACCATCTCATGGACGCTCAGCTGGAGACTGGCTCTCTGCGCGTTAATGAGGAGTCCTTCAGGCTCTTGGTCGTGCCGACTTTGGGGCGTCTCGCTGACGAGCGCCTGGCAAGGATCAGGGACTTTGCGCGAGCCGGAGGAGCTGTGTGGTTCTTCACTACTCCTGAGGGGATACAGCGAATTGCAGGGAAGTGGAGCAGCACAGAGACGGAAATGTACAACTGGATTGACATCAGCAGCCTTAGGAGTTCAGCACCGTCGGATGAGACTGTCGTCTCCGCCTTCGAGGCCTTCCGCCGCTGCCTGGAACCTGACGTTGTGATCCGAGGCGTCGATAACGACAAGATCTACTACCACCACAGGCAGACTGACGATGAAGACCTGTACTTCTTCGCCAACTGTTCAAACGAGATTGCCATAGAGGCGCGCATAGGCGTGAAGTCGACTGGAGAAGCGGTAGTCTACGACTGCGAAACCGGAGCCGTTTCCCGCCTCCTCGCGTGTGAGCTAAGAGGAAACACGACCGAGTTCGACCACAGGTTCGAACCGGGACACTCTCTGATGGTGGGAATCCGCAGGGGAGCGGCGTGCGGCCTGCCCGAAGCAGTTGGTGATGCTGTTCAGATCGGGATTTCCGAGAGGGCTGGTGGGCCCAGGATCCCTAAGAGCTCCGGGCAGCATGCGGGCATCGGAGGCGCAGAGCGGTCCCAGGTGATAGCCGTGCTTCCCACCGATGGCTGGCGGCTTGCACTGGAGTCGCCGAACGCGCTGCCGCTCACCGACTGGGCATTCTCTATCAGACCAGGCGCTATGGGGACGTCATACAGGTACGAGACTGCGGTGAGCATCGGCGAAGGCGTTTCTGACCTCAAGCTCATGCTTGACGACGTAGAGAACCGCGGGGCGTTCATGGGATCCATGGATCTACAGGTCAGAGTAAACGGCAAGACGGCAGGCGGGCCGACAGGGCACTACATAGACAAGCGGTTCAAGACGTGGAATATCAGCCATCTGACAGTTCAGGGAGTCAACACTATACAGATCGCCATCAACCACTCAGCCTGGTCGGGAGAGCCGCACCTGATGACGAGCGTTCCTGTTCTGCTCGGCAAGTTCAAGGTGTGCGGGTCTTCAGGCGAGCAGAGGATCGAGAAGCCGGACAGCGAGCTCAGCCTTGGTCTCTGGACAGACAAGGGCTATCCCTTCCTGTCCGGGTCGGCTGTGTACTCGCGTGAGTTCATGCTGGACGGCAGCTTCTCCAGTGTGTCGCTTCAGTTTGACGGAGTCCATGAATACCTGGAGGTGCATGTCAACGGGGTTCATGCCGGCGACCTAGTCTGGCGGCCATGGGCCATGGATATCACACCCTACACGAAGGAAGGCATCAACCACATAGAGCTGCGAGTCACAAATACACTCATGAACATACTTCTGCGGACACCAAGACCATCAGGAATCAGAGGACCTATCACGGTCCTAGGGTGCAGGTGTTCTGGCTAGCTGCTGGAGTGATCGCTGTGTTGAAAACTGTAGACAGGCTTCGTTGTGAGTACCTCGAGGATCCCCTGGGACTCGACGTGGCTCAGCCCAGGTTTTCGTGGGTTTTCTCATCTCCGGCTAGAGGCGAGCGTCAAAGAGCGTACCAAGTGCTGGTCGCATCGAACCGCGACATGCTGAACAGCGATGCTGCAGACATGTGGGATTCAGGCATAGTCGAGTCCGATGCTTGCGCGCACGTCATCTACAAGGGGAAAGTCTTGGAAAGCGGGCGCAGATACTACTGGAAAGTGCGTGTCTTCGACGCCGCCAACCGCAGCAGTGAATGGAGCAGAGTCGCCAGCTTTCAGATGGGGCTGCTTCGCGAATCGGACTGGACAGCGAAGTGGATAGCTGCTGATGTGGAGGGCGGTCCGAAGAGCGGCGGCGAAGATGGCAACGGGCAGGACGGCAGCAGGAAGGACAGCGCGAAGAGCAGCAGCGCGAGCCCTGCTCCCTTGTTCCGAAAGGAGTTCCGCCTGGACCGCGAAGTGAAAGAGGCCTATGCCTATGTGTCGGGGCTTGGCTACTACGAGCTATACATCAACGGCGTCAGAATTGGCGATAGGGTGCTGGATCCCGCAACGACCGAGTACTCGAGGCGAGTGCTGTACTCGACCTATGATGTGACGGAGTCGCTGACCGCCGGCGACAACGCCATAGGGGTCATGCTCGGGAATGGGTGGTTTACGCCGCCCTGGCAAAAGGCGAGGAAGTATGCTGCCTCGCCGCAACTGCTGTTTCAGCTCACCATTCTGTTCTCCGACGGATCCACTCAAACCATAGTGAGCGACCATACCTGGAAGGCCAGCGACGGCCCGGTCACAGGCAACAGCGTGTTTGACGGGGAAGAATACGATACGCGGTTCGAGCAGCCTGGTTGGTGCGACGTCGGCTTTGACGACAGCGGGTGGTCAGGCGCCCTGGAGGTGGAAGGCCCGGGAGGCGTGCTGGACTCCCAGTTGATGCCGAGTATGAAGGTGACCAGGACGATCGAGCCTGTGGCAATGAGCAACCCGCGCGCTGGAGTCTATGTCTTTGACATGGGACAGAACTTCGCAGGCTGGGCAAGGCTCAGAATCCGCGGGGCATCGAGCGGCACGAGGATCATCTTGAGATACGCGGAACTCGTGGGCGAGGACGGCTTGGTAGACACGCGGTCCCTGAGAAACGCAAGGGCTGCGGACACATACATAGCTCGTGAAGGGGAAGAGCAGGTCTACGAGCCTAGGTTCACTTATCACGGGTTCCGGTATGTTCAGGTCGAGGGATACCCCGGAGAGCCCACTGTCTCTGACGTGCAGGGAAGGGTTGTCCACACGGCCGTCGAGCCCACTGGCCACTTCAGCTGCTCGAGTGCCCTGCTCAATCAGATTCACTCAAACACCTGGTGGAGCTATGTCAGCAATCTGCTTGGCATTCCGACAGACTGTCCGCAGCGGGACGAGCGGCTTGGATGGACCGGAGATGCACACCTCGCCGCCGAGCTGGGAATGGCCAACTTCTACTCAGCGCCTTTCTACGTCAAATGGCTCGAGGACGTGGCTGACGCCCAACTGACAACTGTACACGGAGGAGTGCCCGACCTCGTTCCGTTTCACCTCAGCGGCTTTGAGAAGTACCCTCCCGGTCCTCCCGGATGGTCGTCGGCCTACCTGTTTGTCGTGTGGTACATGTACCTTTACTTCGAAGACCTCAGCATCCTCGAAAGACACTACGAAGGTATACGCTCGTGGTTCGAGTGCTTCAAGCTTCACTGCGACAGCGATTGTGTAGTCTCGTGGGCCCGGGGAGACTGGGCTGTACCCAGCACCTACGAGGCCAATGAGGAATCCAAGAAGGTCACATCCACATCTCTCCTCTGTTTGAGCGCCTCACTGCTCTCGCGCATCGCGGGCATCCTGGGGAGACAGGAGGATGCAGCTGAGTACGCTGAGTTTGCCAAGAAGGTGCAGGAGGGTTTCTGCCGGCGGCTCCTAGCTGCTGATTCCGGGAAGTGCGGCAGCGGCACTCAGACTGAGAATCTATTCCCTCTATACGCTGGGATAGTGCCTGGCGAACTGCACAACAGTATCTTGCGCAGCGCTGTCGACAGCATAGTCCAGAGCGATTACCACCTCGATGTGGGAATTCTCGGGATGAAGGCTGCGGTCAACGTTCTTCCGGAGTACGGCATGGCTGACGTTCTGCACAGAGTCGTCAAACAGACCACCTATCCCAGCTACGGCTATATGGTGAAGAACGGCGCGACAACTCTGTGGGAGACATTTGACGGCGGAATCGGTGCGCCGAGCGCTCCGTCGCTGAACCACGTGATGTTTGGCACGATCGACGAGTACTTCTACAAGTATCTTGCGGGGATCAGACCGCCCTCACCTCAGCTCGCGCCTGAGGGTCATCGCGTCTTCACGATCAAGCCGTTCATACCTGACGACCCGGATCTGACATGGGTAAAGGCGTCTGTCATGACAGCCCGGGGGAAGCTGAGCTCCTCATGGAACAGATCAGAGGACGAGCTCTCCGTGAGTGTGACAATACCAACCGGCTCAACAGCGATTGTTCACATACCTCTGCAGAGCTCCGTCGATCCTGTCGTCTGCGAAGGCAACACGGTTGTCTTCTCCGATGGCGCGCTCAAGCCCGGAGCAGAAGGCATTCAGCGGGCGTATTGCAGAGACGGTTGTGTTGTCCTCGAGGTAGCTGCGGGGTCCTATGACTTCAGAATGCGGACTGGGCGGCCAAAGCGGCGAAGGGCCTAGAGACCAAAAAGGAGTAGAAGCGAATGTCCACCAGCGTCCTTGCAGTGTCTCATATGGGTTATCTCACAGACGCACCGGAAAAGCGAGCATATCTGGTGAACCCCGGACCCGAGAAGGAGTTCGTCGTTCACTGTATGGAGACCACGTATTTCAGCGGTGAGAAGACTAACAAGGAGTGCTATTGCCCTGACGTCTTCAAGGGTGAGATCAAGGTGGTCGGAGGCGACTTCGGCCCGGTCGGAATCATGGATTTCTCTCGGGTGAAGACTCCCGGGCTGTATCAGCTAATCGTCGGGGGGCGAAGGTCCCATCCGTTCTTCATCAGAAAGGACCTCTATCTCAGGACCGCCTATGAGGCATTTCTGTATTCCCACATACAGCGGTGCGGCGACAGTGTCGAAGGCTGGCACCAGGCCTGCCATCGCGACGATGGAGTGCGGGACGACACAGCCGAGCACGTCGACTGCATCGGAGGATGGCACGACGCGGGAGACCTTCGCAAGCTGGTGAACCACACGATGTGGCATGCAATAGGCATGCTCTGGGCGAAGAGGACCTGGGGCGCGCGCTGGCATCAGTACTCGGATGACGATATCCTCGATGAGCTCAAGTGGGGAAACCAGTTTTACCTCAAGGTCAAAGATCCAGGCACTCACATCGTGTGGAGCGATGTCGGCGCGTCCGAACTGGACAACACCTGGACAGACGGCTTGGTGGGCACAGGCGACGACCGGATGATCAGAACGAGACGCAGCCTGATGCTGCAGTACAAGTACGCGTGGATGCAG
>JAAYAB010000230.1 GCA_012719595.1 Bacillota bacterium | reverse complement strand
TCAAGCATCGGCGGATCCAGCAAGCCATTGCGCGTCGGGTTTCTCCCCACCCTGGCCTCCTTGATCCAAGCCGGAGCTAACTCCGTCCACTGCCGTCTGAGTTCATCTCTGCGTGTCGCCATTGCTTTCCTCCGGGTCCACAGCCGCATGTCACCGAATGCAAGCGCTCTATAAGGAATTCGGGCGCCCTGCAAGGGATGCGGGCGCCCTGTTTGGTGCCAAAAGCCCACTTAGCCTGACTGCTTAGCTACGCCTTTCGATCTCTCATCTCAACTAGGCCTCGTGCGTCGAGTACCGGCTCTATGAACAGGATCCCCTTTGCAGGCTCATCCAGGTGCAGCCCCTCGGTCAACGCTTGCACCACTTTGTCGACGAGGTCGTTTGGCGTCAGAATGATCACGAGCTCTTTTTCCGGTTCTATCTCCACACCAAACAAGCTCGTGGCCATCTCTGCACCGGCACCACGTCCGTGCAGTATTGTGCCGCCGCGGACGCCGGCCTTCAATGCGATGTCCATGACATCGCCCGACATGCCACGGTCGACTATTACAGTCAGTTTCTTGAACATACTCTCTCTCTCCAGACGTTGAGCTGTCCCTGCGGAGACCTGCTCATGCTTCACTTCGTGTTCCGGAACGCCCACCGCGCCATCGACGGGTGTAGTGTAGGCGATGCCATGACCAGGCTCTGAGAGCTGCAGTGCTTCATCGAAGAAGTCCACGACTTCCTGTGCTCTCTCCCCTGTCAGAAGCAACTGGATGACGTCTTTCCTTTGGCTCTTGATCCCCAGCAGGTTCAGAATGGCGCTGCTAACCGTTCCCTTTCCGATCAGGTGAACTCCGCCACGAATCCCCTGCTCTTTGATGAGACGGACGCACTTGTTGCACTGACTCTCGCTGAGGATCAATGTGAGCATCTGAATACCGTTGGCATTCAGGGCACAACTTGCGTTATCCATAGTTACCTCCGAATACTTCCTAATCAGGAACCGTCGGTTCGGACTCATGGGCCGCCAGCTCAGGTTCAACGATCGTCGACTCAGACTCAGAGACCGCCGGCTCAGACTCAGGGATCACCCGCTCAGGTTCGGCGACTACCGACTCAGGTCCAGAGACCATCGGCGTCTCTGACTTACGCGTCTTCAGTTGATAGAGCGCGCCCAACAACTCAATAGCGATGATCGGCATCATGGCCACGATGGCGATCATGCCGAATCCGTCCGCCACCAAGTCAGCTGTAGGCACTTGAGCTGCTATGCCCTGGACAAAGGCCAGAGAGAAGGTAGCGGTCATCGGACCGGAAGCAACACCGCCTGCGTCATAGGCCATGCCTACGAACAACTCAGGCACAAAATACGCTAAGACAGCTGCTATGCCGAAGCCCGGCAGCAGGTACATCCATAGCTGAATGCCCGGCACGAGAATTCGCAAAGCGGACATGAAGATCGACAGCCCTACTGCAACAGAGAGGAAGGCGAAGACCAGAGTCCGACTGACATGCCCTCCTGTGACGTCTTCGATTTGATGAGTTAGGACGTGCACAGCCGGCTCAGCCAGCACCGTTGTAAGCCCGAGCACCAGTGCTATGAACAAGACCGGAATCGATGAGTCCATTGAGGCCAGTTGAATGCCCGTCTGCACTCCAACTGCCATGAACCCGCTATTCACACCCAAGAAGAATATCACCAGTCCCAGAAATGTCAAGAACAAGCCTCGCGAGATGTCAATTACACGGCTCCTACGCTGCTTGAAAGAGAAAACCTGAAACAGCACGTAGACCACGATGATCGGCAGGAGCGACATCAGTGATTCCCAGGCGAGCGGCAATATCTTGGAGGAATACGTTTCGAGCAGACCCGAACTGGAGATATCCTGCTCAGGCAAAGCTCCATGCAGTTTGTCTATGCCTAGTATGAGTCCTGTCGCCAAGACCCCTAGAATTGCACCTGTTGACGCGATACCTACCAGCCCAAAGCAGTCGGCTTCGGCGGACTTGCTGTCGGACTTCATCGCTGAGATGCCGGCTGCCAGAGCCAACATGAACGGAACAGTGACCGCACCCGTCGTCGCCCCCGAAGCATCGAACGCAATGGCGATGAAATCGCGAGACGAGAACAGCGACAGGATCAGAATCAGACCATAGGCAATACTGAAGACATACTTAAGTGGAACGCCTTTCAGTATTCGCAGCAGCCCCAGCGTCATCATGGTGGCGATCCCGATCGACACGACGACAACCATCAGTATATTGTCGAACTGCCCGGCGGTCACCCCGTCTACCTGGTTAGCGAGGACACGAAGATCCGGCTCTGCATAGGAGATGAAAAACCCCAAGACCAGGCATATGGTAATGATCACGGCGAAGCTCTTTGAATGAACCAACGTGTTTCCTATGCCATGCCCTATTGGATCCAGTCCCTGGTCAATGCCAAAAAGAAACACCGTCAGACCAACGATGACCAGTGCCGAACCCATCAGAAAGGCATACAGCATGGTTGGCTCCAGTGGACTTATGGTGAAATGGAGTGCCAACACAGTAATCGTGATTGGCAAAACCGATGCCAGTACTTCTCTTAGTTTGTCCCTCAGCGCGTCCAAGGCAGCACCTCACCGAAACCTCATTGCAGTGTTGAAACCAATCGCCTACCTCAATAATAGCGAAAACTCTTGCGATGTATCAAGACAGCGGTCATTTCTGCCCCGGTCGCCGCCATGCAGTGCGCGCCGGGGCGATGGTCTACTTCAGTCGACTCCCTTTCGTAAGGGCATTCTCAAGGCCGCGTCCAGCGCCAATCCCATTGTCTTCCCAGCCATCTGCCTATAGCTTCTTCCACATCCATATGTCTGGTTTGCCAGGCCCGTTCGCATCCGGTATAGCGCCGACGACGAAGTAACCGCACTTCGCATAGAACTCGAATGGGTGTCGTCCAGTATTTGTGAGATTCCTCAGCTCGTCGTAGATGTTCGTCGGGGTCAGCTCCTTCCCTGAAAGACTCGTCTCGAAGGTTTCATCATCCGTTCCGAGTGCAATGCCGATGATGCCTCTCCGCCGGGCTTCTTCTTCGATCTCGCGAAGCAACAGCCTCCCGAGACCTTTCCTCTGGTGATCAGGATGAATGACCATAGGGTGCAGTTCCCATGTCAGCTCGTACATGGGCCTAAGGCCGGCCCAACCGAGGAGTCTCGTGCCCTCGGCGATGCCAATGCACAGGTATTCACTCATAGCGCACTCGTTGACCTCTTTGCGAGCATCGTCCATGGTGGACCATGAGTCCATGTTCCGATCTTTGAAGGCCTCGAACAGGACGAGCGCCGCTTGTTCTCTTGTAGTGGAATCGGCCTTGCAGAGGTCAATGAACCGATACTGCGCTTTGCAGCCTGATTCGTCCATGCTCGCTTCCACCCCTTCAAACTGCTAACCCATGCTGCATGACTGCTACACGATCCTGCCTGACTGCTAGACCAGCCTGCGGATTCGGAATAGCACTCAGCCTCGCCTACTACCGACGTATCATGAACCGTTTCCCTGTGTTTGCGTAGACCAGCCCTCCGAGAATCACTGCCGTGAACATGACCCACGTCGCCATGATCAGGCGATCAGGGTTATCCAAGAAAGGAACGGCCACAAGCGGAACCAGGACGGTCGCCGCTGCGGTCATCAGCAGGTTCCCGACGAACCTCGTCAACGCCTCTTCATCGTATTTGGCCTTCTCCTCTTTAGGCATCGTGTTGTACCCTGCTACTAGATAGCCTGCCTTCAGCAGCCTGGTGATCAATCCGCAGAAGAACACCAAGACGCCACCAAGCGCATTTGCCATCCACATTGGTCTGGACACCTCCCCTTGCTTACTCAAGTTGCTTGCCCAAGGCCGCCCCGTGGCCGACTCTCCTCGACCAAGATGGCGGCTGTCAGCCGTTAGCGCAATGGCTTGACAGAGCTGCGTTTTCGCACTAGACTACTCCTTAAACAGCCTTTTCGTGCAGACAACGGTCTGGAGGCCCGGCGATGACTCTTCCAGCACGTGAGACTCCCGAGGACAAGCCCGTCGATGAAACCGACCAAAGAGAAGCATCATTAGGCTTCCGACAAGGATTGCGGAAAGGAATCCCCATAGCCCTTGGTTACATCCCTGTAGCCTTCACCTTTGGCCTCATGGCGGCCAGCTCAGGCATTTCGCCCTTGATTGCCACTGTCATCTCGCTGACCAACCTGACTTCAGCCGGGCAGTTCGCAGGCACAAACCTGATCATTGCAGGAGCCCCGCTTCTCGAGATCGCTGCCACCACGTTTGTGATCAATATCAGGTATCTTCTAATGTCGCTCTCCCTGTCGCAGAAGATTGTCACAAAGACCTCCCTGTCGAAGAGGGCCATTGTGTCGTTTGGCATCACTGACGAGGTGTTTGCGGTCGCTTCACTAGAGTCTGGCGATCTTCCTTTCAGCTACATGCTAGGCCTGATCTTCTATCCATACTTCGGGTGGGCGATCGGGACGGCTCTGGGCGCTCTGATCTGTTCAGCTCTGCCTGAGACCTTGCACAATGCGATGGGAATCGCCTTGTACGGCATGTTTATAGCTCTGGTTGTTCCTAGCGCCAAGAAGTCTGGAGCCGTATTGGCCGTAACCATCATCGCGGTTGCACTTAGCTCAGCGTTAACCTGGACCCCTTGCCTGAATGCGGTGTCTCCAGGGTGGCGCATAACCATTGCCACAGTTGTAGCTTGCATCATAGGGGCACTCGTCTTCCCCAGAAAGGATGCCCTCGATGGATAGGATAGCCGCCGCCGTGATCCTCATGGCGATCATCACATATCTCCCTCGCGTGGCACCGATGATCCTCGTCAAAGGAAGACTGAAGTCGCGCTTCCTGCAGTCCTTCCTGTACTATGTTCCATACGCCGCGCTCGGAGCAATGACCTTCCCCGC
>JAAYAB010000033.1 GCA_012719595.1 Bacillota bacterium | reverse complement strand
TGGCGTCGTTCAACCTCGTGCCGATCCCTCCCCTTGACGGTTCGCGTATCGTGTTCGGCTTTCTGCGGGGCAAGCTGGCGTACCACTACGCCAGGTTGGAGCAGTACGGCATGTTCATCCTGCTCATGCTGTTGCTGCTAGGATGGCTCTGGCGGATTATCTGGCCGATCGTCAGTTTCCTTGGTCCATGGGTCATGCGGTGGTCCGGCATCCCGTTTCAGCACCTCTTCTTCTGGTATGGGATGCTGCTATGAATGAGTATCACATCAAGTTGGACGTGTTCCAGGGGCCGTTCGACCTTCTCCTGCACTTGATCCACAAGCACCGGATCGATGTCTATGATATCCCGATAGCCAAGATCGCTGACGAGTTCGTGGAATACCTCCAGCACGCCGAGTTCGTCGACGTCGAGCAGGCCGCGGACTTCCTTGTGATGGCGGCTACCCTCATGCAGATCAAAGCAAGGATGCTGGTCCCGAGACCTCGGAACGATGCGGATACAGACGAGGAAGAGGATCCCAGATCAGAGCTTGTTGAGCGTCTGATTGAGTATCGTGCTCTGAAAGAGGCCGCGTCAGCACTTCGGGAGAGGTCGGAGTATTGGAGCCACGTCTTTACCCGAGAGGTGGACGAGATCGTCCGCGGATCGGACGAGCGCGTGCCGGACGTCGGAGGAGTCACGGCCTCAGCGCTCGCAAAGGCGTTCCTTGCGGCGCTGGCCAGAGCGGCCGAGAGCGAGACGGCGGACGAACCGACAGTCATTGCTCGAGAGCGCATCACAGTCATGTCCGAGATCCAGAGGCTTCGCCGTCTCCTGAAGCAGCAGGGCAGCGTGTCGTTCTTCGCCCTGTTTGGGCCCGCGCCGCGGAGAGAACGGATAGTCACAACGTTTCTGGCCATGCTCGAGCTGATAAGACAGGGCGAGATCGCAGCGAAGCAGAGTGCTCCATTCGGCGACATACTGTTGGTATCTGTTCGAAGAAAGGGAGGACGTTCACGTGAACATTGAGGAGAGGATGTCGGTGATCGAGTCTCTCCTTTTCGCCTCTTCAACTCCACTGAAAGCCAGTGAGATCGCTGCCACAATGGGGATCGACGAAGAGACCTCGCTCCGTCTCGTCGAGATGGTAGCCGACAGACTGAAGGAGCATGGCCATGGGATGCAGGTTGTGAGGGTGGCCGGCGGTTACCAAATGACGACTGTGCCCGAGAACGCGTATTTCGTCTCGCAGCTGGGCAGGCTTGAGGAGCGCCGCGGTCTTTCGCCTGCAGCGATCGAGACGCTTGCGGTGATTGCTTACAGACAGCCCGTCACCCGCGCCGAGGTCGAAGCTGTAAGGGGCGTGCAGTGTGCGAGCATCCTTGCAAATCTCGTCGCCCGCGGACTGATAGAGGAGAAGGGCAGGAAAGAAACCGTGGGCAGGCCGCTGCTCTACGGCACCACTGACGCGTTCCTGAGAGCCTTCGGTCTCGACTCACTGGCAGACCTTCCTCCGCTGACCGGTGTCGACACTCCGGCTGACCTGCTGCAGGTAGCCGCCAGTTCGGATAGGGATTCGTCCGGCGAAGCTGACGAATAGCCATCTGGCGCCAAGGGTATGGTAGATGATGGGCGGTGTCACATGGACTGGTGCTCATCAGCGGCGTGTTAGATGGGAGCGGTCAAGCGTGCCAGAGTTGGCTTTGACCCTCATCGCAGCTATCCTCCTGGCGTTCGTTGCAGTTCTTGAACTTCCAGCCACCATCTCGATCTCAATTCTCAAGGACCATTCGGGCTTCAGGATGAACACAGTGATCGGGCTTTTTGGAGGCGTGCTGCGATTGCCAGTCACGTCTTCCGAAGAACTCAAGCCTGCGATTCCGGCCAAGGGTGAACCGGAATCGCTTTGGAACGCGTTGCGCAGGGCGCTGGAGGCTAAGGACGGCCGCGAAGGTTCAGGTCTGTCACTTCGCAACAGGATAGTGCGGCTGGTGCTCGGCTCCGCGGCCAACGCGTTTGGAAAGCCCGGGTACAACTGCACGAAGCTCGACGTCCGCCTGGGCCTCGGATTGGACGAAGCTTCAGCGACGGCGCTTGCCGCGGGTGCGGTGTATGCGTGCCTGGGGGTGCTGAGTCCCGCAATCAGACAGTTCATGCGGTTCTCTCCGGGTGCCTATCCTTCGATCGACGTCAAGCCTCTCTACGAGACAGCCACCGTGACACTCGCGATTGACTGCATATTCAGGATATCCTTGGGTTATATTATCCGTCGGGAAGCAGCCAGATTGCTGCGCCGGCGATTCGCATCAGGAAAGGTGGCCTGAAAATGCCTGAGCATCCCATCGAGACCCTCATCAAGACATCCATGGAGAGCATCCGCGAGATGATAGACGTCAACACAATCCTGGGTGACCCTGTGGAGACGCCTGACGGCAGCGTGATCGTCCCGGTGTCACGAGTGTCCTTTGGCTTTGCCGCGGGAGGCAGTGAGTTCTCATCTGACGGCGGCAAGGAGCAGCGCGGGGGCGGTGGGGGCGATTCAGGACAGCAGTCGAAATTCCCGTTCGGAGGAGGAAGCGGGGAGGGTGTCTCGCTTCAGCCGACAGCGTTTCTAGTAGTCTCGAGAGGCGATGTCAAGTTGCTGCCGGTGGTCCATGGTGCGATCGCGAGCAGGCTAATCGACGTCGCCCCGGCCATTCTCGATCGGATTCAAAGCATGCTCCATAGGGGACAGAAGACGCAGACCATAATCACAGGCACCCAGCCTCAGTGAGGCAGTGACCACAGGCCTCCAGCCTCAGCCCGACTGAACTCCTCTGGTCGGCACTGAGGCTTCTAATCTGTCCGTGGGCATGCGCAGACGGGCCGCTGCACGGGCCTAACTGGGCCTGCCACCTCTCGTGATTTTCCGGTCAATTGACACCTCATGTGCGTGAATAGTAAACTCATAGTTGAACCAGCACTGTGCAACCCCGCGGTCCTGGGTTCCGGGCTGACGACCGTGGTTGTCGGGGCGGCCGCGTGGGATCTCTGGTTCTGGCGGTGAGCAAGGATGAAGCAGTATGCCGTGATCGGCCTCGGCCGCTTCGGCTCAAGCGTGGCAAGGACGCTGTCCGACCTCGGGCACGAGGTTCTCGCGATCGACATAGACGAGGAGCGGGTTCAACAGGTCGAGGGATTCGTGACTCACGCAGTCCAGGCCGATGCTACGGACGAGAGTGCCATGATGTCTCTGGGGATACGAAACGTTGACGTGGCTATAGTCTCGATCGGAGAGAACCTGGAGGCTTCGATACTTGCCACACTCATACTGAAGGACCTCGGAGTAAGATACGTCGCATGCAAAGCAACGAGCGAGCTGCACGGAAAGGTGCTCGAGAGGGTCGGTGCGGACCGGGTAGTCTATCCTGAGAGGGACATGGGAGTCAGAGTCGCACACAATCTCGTGTCGTCCAGCCTGATCGACTACATCGAGCTCTCGCCGGACTACAGCATAGCTGAAATCGTAGCCCGCCCTGAGTTTGCAGGCAAGACTCTGCGAGAACTCAATTTGCGGGCTAAGTACGACTACGCGATCAACATTATTGCGATCCGAAGCGGCGACGCAGTGCGTATTTCGCCGAGAGCGGACGACAAGATCCATGAGAACGATATCCTCGTCGTCATGGGCTCCAACGAAGCCATCAAGAAGCTCCAGCCATAGCCTGGATGCAGCGCAGCCGCAGTTCCGTCGCAGCACACCCCGACTGGTTGCATCCGCCGCAGGTGTTCTAGATGAGTGCATCCGAGCGACTCCAAAGGTATCTCGCGCGCTGCGGGGTTGCGTCCCGCAGGGCCTGTGAAGAGATCGTGCTCGCGGGCAGGGTCACTGTCAATGGCGTGACTGTGTCTGAGCTGGGTGCGAAAGTGGACCCGGACAGAGACCGTGTCGCTGTCGACGGCGTGCCGGTCCGGCCGGAACGAAAGACAGTCTACGTAGCGCTCAACAAGCCGAAAGGCGTACTGACATCGGTTGCTGATCGATTCGGCCGCCCTGTCGTTACTGACCTCTTGCGCTCCGTCCCGCAGCGAGTGTATCCCGTGGGACGTCTTGACAAGGATTCAGAAGGCCTCCTGATACTCACCAATGACGGTGAACTGGCATACAGACTGACACATCCTAGATATGGAGTGGTCAAGACCTACCTTGTCACAGTGGCTGGAAGGCCGGATCCCAGATCGCTGGACAAGCTGCGCACCGGCATTGAGCTGGAGGACGGCGTCACGGCACCGGCCCGAGTGGTTCGATTCGACCCTCCGAATGCCGCCCATGGAGGAGACACGACGCGACAGACTCAGTGGCTGGTCTCA
>JAAYAB010000229.1 GCA_012719595.1 Bacillota bacterium | reverse complement strand
GTTCATGTCGATGATTCGACCCTCTACTCCCGCCGCGCGTATCCTCCGTCCTACCCTTATCGAGCTTTCCGCGATAAGAGATATTCCTCCATACAGGTCAGATACGACGTTGTTCGCAGAGGAGGCCAAACCCAGGGCGATCAGGCCGAGGGATCCGGACAGGGCGATCGCAATGGAATTGAAGCCGAGGATCGAGAAGACCAGCGATATCGACACGATCCATCCTGCCGCAACCGCTCCCGACAGGACGAGGTTGATCAGAATCGGGTCCATCTTTCCTCGCGACAGCATAACCTTTAGGATCTTTCTGTACCTCTTGATCACCAGCCAGGAGATGAACAGCACAACTAAGGCGACCGGGATTCTGGCAGAGAACAACACCAACTTGTCCCACAACTGACCCAGCAGCTCGGCGGTGCTGCTGACCGTCGCTTGCACTTCGCTCGATACTGCTTCGACTCCTAAGATCTTGTCAATCACGCTGAACGCCCCTTCCGCCTAGCCCGCGTACACTCAATACGCTGGGTTGTTCAAAAATGCTGATAAAATGAAGGTCGCGATTGCTGCAGGCACAGCCGCCTCCGCCACGAACAGGCCCGCGAGCATGCAGGGCACCAAAGGCATGTCTACGTGCGTACCCCGCACATAGCTTCCCCAGTAGTCAAGGACGTACTTGGTCGCGTATCCGCCGACGACTACGTTGAACACGATAATGGCAACCACGAACACGACCCAGCCGATGCCACAGCCGACGCCCCATCGGCAACGCCAGTTATTCCATGAAGTGCTCACTTGACCATCTCCCTCCGGAGTTCCTCCACTGCTAGTTGAGCAACTTCCCTATCATCGAAGTGAATCCTCTCGTGCCCGATGATCTGGTAATCCTCATGCCCTTTCCCCAGAATGGCTACTATGTCGCCCACGCGGGCCTCCCTTATTGCCTGCCTGATCGCCTCCGCCCTGTCTTCGACAACCGTATAAGCGCTCGGATCGACCCGATCCTCCACCAGGCCCGCGAGTATGTCATCGATGATCGCCCTTGGCGATTCGGTCCTCGGGTTGTCGGAAGTGATGTACACCCTGTCGCTGTAAGCAACAGCGACCCTTCCCATTTTGGGCCTGCGCGTCCTGTCCCTGTCGCCGCCGCATCCAAAGACGGTGATCAGTTTCTGAGGGTTCAGGTTTCGCAGAGTCTGGAGGACGTTCTCCATGCTCTCAGCAGTGTGAGCGTAGTCGACTATCACTCGGAATCCAAGCCCCTCTGTGTCCACTGGCTCCATGCGTCCCGGGACACCTCGAGCCTCGGCGAGAACTTCCACTATCGCATCGAGTGGGACATCCATCGCCAGAGCCGCCCCGGCTGCTGCAAGCGCGTTGTACACATTGAATCTGCCCGGAAGGTGAGTCTTCACAGCCCGAGTGCCTGACGGGCAGTGCAAGACGAAGCTCGAGCCTGCCAGCGATGTCTTCACGTCGGTGGCCCTTATCACGGCCTTCTCGGACAGACCATAGGTATAGCACTCGCAGAGCGACGATGCCCTCATGTACTCCCCTCTCGGATCGTCGATGTTCACGACCGTCATTCCGTTGACCGTCACCGACGACATGAGCATGCTCTTCGCCTGCGCATAGTCCTCGACCGAACTGTGGAAGTTCATATGGTCACCGCCGAGGTTTGTGAAGATGCCAACACGATATGGGATTCCGGCGACCCTATGGAGCCGGAGGGCGTGTGACGAAACCTCCATGGCGACTGCCGATACTCCTGCATCCACCATACGCGCCAGTATCTTTTGAAGCTCGATGCCATGAGGGGTTGAGTTCGGGGACTTCTCAGAGGTGCCCCCGTACCTGATATGCACTGTACCAATCAATCCGGTCGACAACCCTGCGCGCTCGAGCATTGCGACAGTGAGGTACGTTGTCGTCGTCTTTCCCTTGGTTCCAGTGATGCCAACCATTGAGAGCCGTTTGGCAGGCTCTCCGTAGAACCTGGCCGCCATCAATGCCGAAGCTACCTGCACGTTCGGCACAACCACTTGAGTCAGTCCTGGCAGCCTGGCCTCATAGGGAAGGGGCTCCTCTATAAGCACGCTCGTCGCACCCGCCTCGCAAGCGGCTCCCACGAACTGCCGCCTGTCAGCGAGTTCAGGCTCAGTCAGGGCCACAAACATGTTGCCGGGCTCGACCTTTCTCGAGTCCATGGAGAATCCCGTGACCTCAATGTCAACAGGACCCAAGACCTGAGCAATCCTCAGTGCGGCCAAGAGCTCCGAGAGCCTCACGTCACTCAACTCCTACAAACATCGTTGCCAGCTTGCGGGATCCGATCCTGTAGCACAACCAGTTGGCGGCCAGGACAATTGCCACAAACGCAACCGCGGCGCACGCCTCGGCAACAACAGGGCTCATCCAGGCAGTCCATCCAATGTCGCTGTAGTACAGAGGAAACGCGAACACCGCGCCGAGAAACACCACTATGGCCATTGACCCCAGCATCACGGCCATCAGCTTGCCAGTGGAGCCGCCGCTGCGCGGTCTGCCCGACGACGAGGCAAGCGCGCCTCCCAAATCGAAGTCGGGGTACAGTATGTCAAACAAGAGGGACACCGCAGCGATCGCCGAACCGACGGCGAGCACTGTGGGAATCGAGATATAGAGCGGCGGAATCGGCACTTGCCGGGCGGCGGTCATGCCGAGCACCACCAAGACGCCAATGACAGAGCTGGCGAGGAACCCGTACACCTGCTTTGCGAGGTAATATGCTCCGGGCTCTACGGGCATGCTCTTGATCATCCACCACGACTTGCCCTCGAGGCTGACAGAGAACGCACCCGAGCGCGCGTTGATGGACGCGCCCATCACCATGGTCATGAACAGCAGTATTATGCCGGTGATATCGCCTTCGCTCGCCAAGTCCTGGGCGCCCATGTTCTGCGTGACATTGTACGCCATGAAGCCCATGACGATGATCGCAACTGCCATGCTGTACCACACGGTAGGGGTGCGAGCCAGCACCTTCATATCCTTGCGGACTATGCCGCGCAACAGGCCCGGGGGAGCGTCAAACGAGGACGCTGCACGGCGCATCGCAGCAGACTGACCTGCGGCGGACCGTCCGGCAGCAGACTGACCTACAACGGACCGACCTGCGGCCGACCGCGCTGCAGCGTCTCCACCCTTTTCCGCTGCGGCCATGTCGAGCGGCTCGACGCGTCTCCTCCTCCCCTCTGACTCCTGGCTCGACGACCACCCCGTCAGGAACGTGTGACGGGCCAGAACCGATGCTGCAAACAAAGACACCAGCCCCGCGAGCGCCAGCGGCACGAACGACTCGCCTAGTCCAAACGAACGTGTGCCCGAGAACGTCAGCAGGGTCTTGGTCAGCCACATGTGCGGGAGATATCCCGTCGTGTCAAGCTTCCATCGTCCCGCAGACTCAAGGAAAGCGCGGGTCTGCGCTGGATTGTCGCTCAGGTTCAGGGTCGAGTTGAGATACTGGGTGCCAAAGACGAAGACCAGCGACACTGCGAGCGATCCGACTAGCATGATCTGCTTGAGTTTCTGGCCGGGGACAAACCTCATTATCACCATGACCAGGACCGAGCTGAGCGCTGTGAACATCGCTGCAACCAGCAGCAGCGAAACAAGTACGACCACGTAGAACAGAGGCGAAGCCCCTTGAGCGATGCCATATCCGATCCAGATGGAGCCCGAGAATGGCACCAGAAGCAGGAGATTAGACATGGTGCTCTTCAAGAGCTTTGAGAAGAACACCGCCTCGACTCTCAACGGAGTCGAAAGGAGGAAAGCCATGTCGCCTGACTCGTAGTAGCTGCTGTAGATGCCTCGAATGCCGGTCATGAGGAGCAGCACAAACGAGGCCAGCGATATGGCTGACAGGACGTTCATCTCTATCAGTTGAAGAAGGCCTGGGTAGTCAGCAAACATCTCTCTGGCAAAGGCGGTCACCCGTGCCGTTCCCGCGGCGATGAACACCGTGAAGAACACGGTAAAGGCAACTCCGATGAGGGGAGTGATCCGCTTCTTACCCCCGAGCCTGAGGAATGAGTTCTTGAAGCCGAGCCAGTCGGGCATCAAGGCAACGAGCAAGTCTCTCATGCCTATCCCTCCAGGTACCGCGAGACTTCTTCGTACTCGGACCCGCCCGTAAGTTCAAGGAACAGATCTTCCAGAGTCATCTGCGTCCCGTTCAGCTTCTGATCGCTCTTGCGAGCAGCCGTCCTGAGCTCCTCGACAGAGCCGACCGCCCTGAGTTTGCCGCTTTGGATGATACCAACTCGGTCCGCCATCCGCTCGGCAATCTCCAGTATATGTGTTGACATGAACACCGTGATTCCTCTGTCACACAGCCCTCTCAGGATATCCTTGAACATCCTCGCGCTCTTCGGATCGAGCCCCACGGTAGGCTCATCGAGAAACAGTATCTTGGGCTCATGCAGCAGGGCCGCAGCCAGCACCATCTTCTGTTTCATGCCGTGGGAGAAGCCACCCATCTGCTGATCCGCACGATCCGCCAATTCAAACATGTCGAGCAGCTCAAGGCCGCGCTTCTTCGCGCGCGCCTTGTCGAGCTTGTAGACGTCTGCTATGAAGCACAGAAACTCAAGAGCGGTCAGCTTCTCATAGACATTCGGCTCGTCTGGCACGTATCCAATGATCTGCTTCGCCTTGACAGGCTCCCTGTACACATCGATGCCGTCAAGCAATACACGGCCCGATGTCGGAACAAGGGTTCCGATGAGCATCCTGATGGTCGTGGTCTTGCCTGCTCCGTTGGGACCGAGGAAGCAGAACAGCTCGCCGGGCTTCACATGCAAGTCTAGGCTGTCGACAGCCGTGAGATCCCCAAACCTCTTTGTCAGTCCCTCTGCCTTAATCCCGCCGGACGATGCGCGCTCCGGCATCGTCCGCGCAGTTTGCGCCATTTTAACGCACCTCCACCTCGTGGGGGCCGCATTTGCGTGCGCCGAGCCCGCACGCGGTCTGTCCCGCATGCGCCGAGTCCGCACATCAGCCCCCAAGACCAATCTCGTATGACGTGGTGATCTTCGCGTTCAGCGAGTGCAACACGGAGCAGTACTTCTCGGACGACAACGTTACCGCGCGCTGGACCTTTGACTCGTCAAGGTCTGTACCAGTGATCTCGTAGGTGACATGTATCTCTGTAAACCTCTTTGGGTCCTGTTCGGCTCTCTGCGCGCTTATTCTCATAGTGACGCCGGAAACCTGCTGTTGCATCTTCTTGAGCAGCATCACGACATCTATGCCCGTGCATCCTCCCAATGCGAACAACAGCATCTCAGTCGGGCGAGGCCCGCTGTCTTCGCCTCCGATCTCTTTTGAGGCGTCCATCACGGCAGTATGGCCGCTCGGCCCCGTGCCCTCGAACCTTAGTCCACCCTTCCATTCCACCTTTACGTCCATGTGGCGGTTTCCTCCTGAAACGATCAGTTTATCAAATGATATGGTGCCCTCATCTAGAAATGATCCCGCACCAGGTGCCGATCTCGCATCAAGAAGCAGTCTCGCACCGGGTGGCGATCCAGCATCAAGAAGCGGTTCCACACCAGGTGATCATCGCAACTCAAGAAGTGATTCCACAGGACACAGCCACATCCTTCACAACTGCCACCCAAGCAAGAAAGCAACAAAAGGTAGCAAACCAGTCCATAGTGATTGCCTTCGTTTGCAGGTAAAATCGTAGGTGATCTGAACCAGATGAAATGGGGGTTGCGTTGTGAGACTCGTTGATTTTGCAGCGCAGTGCGACAGACGCAAGGTAGTGCCTCTCATGGGTTTCCCTGGAGTGCAGCTCACCGGGTTCTCTGTACGGCAAATCCTGTTCAACTCTGATGCACAGGTAAAGACCGCCAAAGCGCTCTATGAACACCTCCGTCCAGACGCATTGTTCCAGGTAATGGATCTCTCAGTAGAGGCGAATGCTTTAGGTCTTCAGGTTAGGTATCCCCTCCACGAGTCGCCAAGCGTAGAAGATCACCCTGTGAAGTCTGTGCGTGACCTCGACCAGTTCGCCAAGATCGACATACTCAAAGACGGCCGGGTCATGGCGTTCGTTGAGGCTATGCGGCGGATGAAAGAAGCGATAGATGTCCCGTGCGGCGGATACGTCATCGGCCCGTTCTCGCTGGCCGGAAGGCTCATGGGTGAGTCGGAAGCAGCGATGTGTGCCATCGACGATCCATCAACACTGGAGCAGATACTCGAGTTCGCGACCGAGCGGATAATCCGGTACGGCAAAGCCTTGGTGGAAGCAGGCGCTGACATGATCGCGGTGCTGGAGCCGACCGGCGTCATCCTGTCTCCAACGCAGTTCCGCCAGTTCTCAGGCAAGTATGTGAAGAGAATCTTCAACGAGCTGGACACCATCGGCATACTGCACATCTGCGGGAGCAGCACTCATATCATACCGGACATGTGCAACACGGGAGCTCAGGGACTCAGTCTGGACTCGGATGTCAATCTCCGTGCTGCCATGGAGATGCTGCCGCCCGACGTGGTCATGATCGGAAACCTGGATCCCGTCGCAGTGGTAGCTCACTCGACTCCTCAAGAAGTATATGCTGCAGCGCGAGAGCTGCTGGACTCGATGTCAGAGTACCCGAACTTCATTCTCAGCAGCGGGTGCGATCTTCCCCCGGAGACGCCGCTCAACAACATCCGTGCGATGATAGACGCATGTAAATAGCAGTACAGGAGCAGGACACAAACCGCCAGAGCCTGGCCGACTGGCGGTTTTGTGTTTAGTCTCGAAACTGTATATGATAAAGCCTAGCGTACAGCCCTCTGCGGCGGATCAGCTCAGAGTGAGTGCCCTCTTCTACTATGCGGCCGTTGTCTATCACGACAATCCTCGAAGCGTTTCTGACTGTCGACAGTCTGTGGGCGATGACTAGAGCTGTCCTCTGCCTCATCAGCCGATCCATCGACTCCTGCACCAGCTTCTCAGACTCGTTGTCCAGCGACGAAGTCGCCTCATCGAGGATGATGATCGGAGCGTCCCTCAAGAACGCCCTGGCAATGGCAATGCGCTGCCTCTCGCCGCCTGAGAGTGATGTCCCGTGCTCTCCGATGACGGTATCGTACTGCTTCTCGAACGCACTGATGAAGTCGTGGGCATTCGCAGCCTTGGCGGCTTCGACGATCTCTTCGAACGTCGCGTCATCGCGGCCGTAGGCTATGTTCTCGCGAATCGTGCCGGCAAACAGATACGGTGTCTGCGGAACGTATGCAACCAGAGACCTGGCGGAGTTGAGGTCAGACTTGAGCGAGATCCCAAACACCTTGACGTCGCCTTGGCCGACATCCCTCAGACCGCAACAGATCTGAGCCAGAGTCGTCTTGCCGCCTCCGCTCGGGCCTACCAGCGCCACTATTTCCCCAGGCTTGACCTGCAGATTCAGTCCAGCGAACAGGCTGTCTCCGGACGAGTAGGAGAACGAGACGTCTCTTACGTCGAGCGCGTATTCCGACTCAGCGTAGGAAAGTGGAGCGCTCTGGGCAGCTGCAACACCCGGTGCGGGCGAATCGACCTCCGTCGCAACGTCCATCACTGCAAACACCCTGTCAGCCGCGCCCAAGCCCTGCTGCACTGAACCCCAGGTCGTCGACAGCCCGACAAACGGCCACTGAACTCGCCCCATCAGGATTGTGAACGCCAGCACTGCCCCGACTGTCAGGCTCCCACGAATCGCAGCCAGGGCGATGAGTGTCACGCAGCCTACCAGGAAGACTTCGTTGGTGATGTTGACCGCTCGCCACATAGCAGCGCTCATGAGTGAGCGCCGTTTCATCATGTCAGTCGCAGTCGCACGTTCTGTGTTGTACTTGCGCACAAAGGAATCCTCAAGCCCGAATGCCTTGATGACAGGCATTCCCTGAAACATCTCCTGGAGCATTCCTCTGAGATTGGCACTCTGGTCCTGTATGTCCTTTGACAGCTTACGTATTCTTCGGTCAAAGAACCTGCCTGCACCGAATATGATCGGACCAGCGCCTACTACCAGGAGCGCGAGCGGCAAGTCTATCCTGGACAGGTAGGTAAACGCCAGCAAACACATGGCTATGTTCGATATCAGGCTGTATGCGTTGTTGCCAATCACCTGAGTGGCCTGCCCGACATCGCTGCTCGCCCTTGAGACGAGGTCTCCCGAATGCACGCTCTGCACATAACCAAACGGCAGCCGGTTCACATGATCGTAGACGGCAAGCGCCACATCTCTGTCCATGAGCGTGACAGTCCAGTTCCTGAGGTATTCACCGAGGAATATCATTACCATAGCTGCAGCCGAGACTGCCGAGCAGATCTTGACGAGATACATCAGCCTGTCGACATCGCCTGAGTTGATGGTGTCTATGAACGTCTCTTGAATCCAGGCAATGGCCACGTTGTACGACACGTCGACAGACATCAGCGCAATGCCCAGGATCATGAGCGGAGCGTACGGGCGGGCGAACCTGAGTAGCCGCAAGAATACCCTGAAGCCCCCGACTGGCTTACGTGATTGCTTTGCTTGTGCCTCAGGCTGCATGTTGCCATTGGATCGGGTCTTTTCTGCCTGGGAACTGCTCATGCCATCGCCTCCCTTCGCACCTCATGAGGTTGATCGCTTCGCTCTCCCGGCTCGCTGAGCAGGACTTGGTGCATCTCATAGTACCTGCCTCGCAGCTTGATCAGCTCGTCATGCGTGCCTGTCTCCTTGATCACTCCATCCTCCAAATACGCGATCTTGTCGGCATGTCGCACAGTCGAAAGCCTGTGTGCGACCACCAGCGTCGTTCGCCCCTTCATCAGCGTATCCAGAGCTTGCTGGACTGCGAGCTCGCTTTCACTATCCAGAGACGAAGTCGGCTCATCGAGGATGAGTATGAGCGGATCCCTCAAGATAGCCCTTGCGATGGACACTCGCTGCCTCTGGCCTCCAGAGAGCCGGACGCCTCTCTCGCCCACCTTTGTCTGATAGCCATCGTCAGTGCTCACTATGAAGTCGTGGATGTTCGCAGCCCGAGCGGCGGCGATCACCTCGTCCTCAGTGGCACCCGGTTTCCCATATCGAATGTTCTCCAGCAGAGTTCCAGAGAACAGGAATGGGTCTTGGGACACATATGCCGTCAGGCTGCGCCAGTCGCCCACGGTCATGCGGTCGATCGGCATTCCCTGACAGAGAATCGAGCCATCAGATGGTTCATACAAGCGAAGGAGCAGCTTGAGGACTGTGCTCTTGCCGCTCCCGCTCGGACCGACCAGAGCAGTGACCTGTCCAGCCTCAGCCACCAGTGATATGCCCTTGAGGACCTCCGAGGACTCCTCATATCCGAAGCGGACATCTCTGAACTCTACGCGTGCTTCGCGGTCTGCCCGCACTCTATCACGCAGATCGGCGCTCTCCTGTTCATAGTGCTCATCTGGGAGATCTAGCAGCTCAAATACCCTGTCCGCCTGTGCGATCGAGTTCTGAAACTCGGGCCAGGCCCTCACGAGCTGGGAGAGAGGCCACGCGACCCTCTCGAAGCAGAACAGGAACACGACGAGGCCGCCAAGGTCCAGTGTTCCGCGGGCAACCTGAAGTCCTCCATACCCAAGCACGAAGATGATCCCGCCGACGATGACCAGGTACTGCGTATGCCCAACTATCAGGTTCAGCACCAGCGCCTTTTTGCTGTATCCCAGTATGGATTGATATATGTCCCTGAACTTACGAGCAAGCCGGTTTGCCAGAGAAAACGCACGGACCACTTCGGCACCCTGGACCGAATCCTGGATGAACGAATCCTTCTGTGCATACACCTTCTGCCTCGCACTATACGTCTCACGCAGCACCTTGGACAGCGGTGTTACGATCGCAGGCAGGAGTACAGACAGACCGAGCGTTCCCACCGACAGACCCCAGTCGAGGTGGGTAAGGTAGGCCATGGTAACGATGATGGACAACACCTGATGCAGCATCTGTCTGGCCCTGCTGTTGAGGCCGGATTGAGCCTGGCCTGCTGAGTCGGCTATCCTCGAAATGAGATCGCCGCTATGGTACTTCTGAAGAGCTCCCAACCTGACTCTCGTCATCTTTTCGACGAGTTTCGACTGGAGTCTCATTATGGAAACATGGTCGAGGAGCTCTCCATAGTACGAGACTACAAACCAAAGGATCTCAGAGGTTCCGAAGACCGCGACTGACATGATGAGGCCGCTCTTCAAGAGCGCCATGCTCTTTTCGGTGGCGGCATTGATCAGCCGCCTCAAGGCCTCCATAAGTGCCACGTCCAGTCCTGACAGAACCGTTGTGAGCAGAACCAGACCGACATACCATGCCCAGTACGGTCTTCCCAATCTCAGGAGTCGTACGAGGGTACCTAATGGCGACCGCCCCGCTGAACCAGCCTTCTCAGAAGCCACTCACACACACCTCTTACCAATCAGAGCTTGCTTTCTCCGGACTTCCCCACCCGATCGACACCGAACCGTTGTGCAGACTGCACTTTGCGGAGATCTTGCGCGGCTTGCTTTCATAGTCGCGAGACTGTCCAACCCACTTGGTGTGTCCGGCACCGTACTTGGGTTTGACGAACTCGATCTCCTCCAGAACCTCCGCCAGCTCGCCTGCGCTTGCCTTTCCATTCACATAACTGTATTCCACCCGATACCCAATGTCTTCGGCCTTCTCCAAGTGCAGGCTTATCCTGCCGTTGTGAGCCGTAGCCGCGAAAGTCAGCTCATTCTGAGTTGACACCCCAAGATTGACATCGCCATTGTGCATGGTCACAGCGAGCGTTGAGCATCTCGCATCTCCACGTACCCTTCCGTTGTGCATAGTGACGCAGCACACGCGCGCGTCTACATTCTCAAGATTCGCTTTGCCGTTGTGGAAGGTAGGCACCAGATTATCTGCGGTCAGATCCTTGAGGTTGAGCTTGCCGTTGTGCATGGACAGCACGCAGTCCTTCATCTGAAGCTTCTCCAGGGAAACAGACCCATTGTGGAATGAGAACTTCCCTGCGTATCGGAGGCGTGAGGGCAAAGTGGCCCTGACAGTCACGCTGACTCCATTGGTCTCCCTCTCCCGCATACGCACACCAAGGCTGCCACGAGAGTCCGTCACCTCTATCGATTGCTCTGCGCGCTTCCTTGCCTGTTCTTCGTCCGGAGCCTTGACGATCTTTGTGACCTCGAGCCTATATGTATCTTTGTCCCATGAATCGACTATGACGTTTCCATTGTGGTGACTGAAATCAAGCTGTGGCAGCTCAGTCGCAAAGGAGCCCTCTCTTACTTCGGCGAACTCGAACTTCGGGTAACCGTCAAAGTCGCCTCCCCGTCCGCCGCGGAACATGGCCCGGAGTCCTTCTCCAAGGCCGGAGAAGACCGCATTGAGCCCGTCGACGATCGCATCTAGACCCCCGATCTCCTTGAACGCCTCGCTTGCCTCATGCCGCGCGTCCTTTAGCCCTTCTCTGACCTCTTGTGCAGCGTCCTTGAGCTCTTCCCTGACCTCTGCCGCAACCTCCCGGAGTTCCTGCCAGACCTCTCGTGCAGCCTCGCCAAGCTCCTGGCCGACCTCTCGCGCTGCTTCTCTGAGACCCTCACGGATCTCTCCGCCGACTTCTCGAGCAGCCTCGCCAACCTCACGCGCAGCCTCGCCAGCCTCCCGCGCAGCCTCACCGGCCTCTCGAGCAACCTCACCGGCCTCTCGAGCAACCTCACTGACCTCTCGCGCGGCCTCACTGACCTCTTGAGCAGTCTCGCCGAGTTCCTCTTCCACCTCACTCGAAGCCTGTGAGATATCCTCTGATATCTTCGACGCAGTCGGCCAGTCTTTATTGCCAGGATCGCTCGAGCCACTCACCTTGCCCGAGTCGCCCACCTCGTCAGACTCTTCGAGATCCTCGATCAGACGCACAGCCTCGTCTAGAGATATCTCCTTGTTTTCCACTTTCTTCAGTATCTCCATTACTCGATCATCTGTCACAGGTGTCACCTTCCCTTCAGTAGACTCTGACAAAATCCCTGATTAGTCAGCCTTAATCGAGTGATAGAGCAATCCGCCGACTATGCTGATTATTATCGATCCAAGTATCGAGGCAAACAAACCTGAGACACTGAACCCGGGGACCAATGCAGAGACCACCATCAGCATCAGCCCGTTTATCACAAAGGTGAAGAGACCCAGGGTGATGACCTGCACAGGCAGAGACAGCACTACCAACAGAGGCTTGATCGTGACATTCACGACAGCAAGCACCAGCGCCGCGAGAGCCAGTGAGGCAGTGGTATCGTAGTTGATCCCCTTTACCAGGTAAGCGGCTACGAGCAGACCAACGAGGTTGGTTGCCCAGCGCACGGCCAATTTCATCGACATGCACCTCCAAACACTCAGATGAACCGGACATGGACTCTGTCGCCGCTCGAGCTTCGGATGTCTACCAGAGTCCATGAGCCGTGGGAGATCAACTCCATCCACAACCCCTCGATCTCCTTGAACACGGCGAAGATCAACGAGCCGAGATCCTCGCTGTCGCAATTGATGTTGAACTTAGAGAGAGTTCTGGTCGCCTTCCGAACCTCCGGTACGGAAACGTTCGAGAGCCGGACGCCCAGCTTGCCCAGGACGTAGCTCCAGAACCCTACGGTCTCAACCAAGACCGTGACCAGCGCCACCGGGATCGGCACGATGATCCGGAACTTCGATGACGCCGGCTTCACGACTACCAACATCAGGGTGCTGGGACGACGCCCCAGCAATCGCAGGCCCTTCATTCGCGTCCCACCCTTTGCGGCCTTGGCCGCGTCAACCGGCTCAGTCGACATATACCTGCACCACGTCTCCGTCCCCTGATCTCACGTCGACTATATTGCCTTCGGCTCCTTGCATGATCGCTTCGAGGATCTCATCGATGTCGATTTCGTTTGCTTCGAGTTCTGCTCTCGCCTCTTTGGGGATGAATCGCATGGCAACCTTCGCCAGCGACAGGGGGATGTTCACGTTAACCACGTCGTTGTCGGAGGAGTTCACTTTGATCCTCACGAACTTCGGCTTCGAGGCCGAGGCCGTGCTCTGAGTGGACTTGTCTGCGGACCCCAAGGCCTGTATGAGCCTTGCCCCTTCGTCGACAGAAACCTTACCCTGGTTCACCATTTCGAGAATCTTCTTTATCTCTTCCATGATTTGCACCTCTCCTCATTCGTTGTTTGAGACTTGCCGGTCGATCCCGGCCTTGCTTGCTCACTATGGCTTACTATGCCTTCAGCATCTTTATGGCCTCGTCTGAGCTTATCTCGCCTGCGCTCAACGCCTCGAGGATCTCCTTTCTCCTCTGGCTTCTCGCAATCTCGGCCTCATCGGACTCAACCTTGTACCCGAGAGCCCGAATCACTTCGTCGAGCCTGGATCTCACCGTAGGATATGAGATCCCCATTTCCCTCTCGACCTCTCTGATGTTCCCTCTCGACTTGAGGAAGATCCCCACGAACTCCTCCTGCTCCCTGGTGAGCTGGCAGAATCGGCAGATTTGGAATCGGCCGTCTATGCCGGTACCGCAGTGCGGGCACTGCAGGCGTGCCACCTCGAGCTCTTTCGAACAGACTGGGCATTTGCCAATCATCTGGTTCCTCATGTGCCACTCCTCCGCGTCAAGGCTCGCTTCGATCCCGACCCGCTCTATGGAAGATGCGGTTGAGCCGGACGACTTCTTCTCTCCTCACCGTCGTCCTCGGTCTGTAGTGCATTAGCATCCTTGCGAGCTCATCTGAGGGGACAAACGACGGTGTCATCAATATCGTCACCTCCTGTCGATCGCAGTGCATGCAGCACACCTTGATTTCTTTGATCCGGTTATCAACATATTAAATCCGTACCTTAACAATGTCAATACCCTGAATTGAATTTTCTTTGACGGCACTTGATGATTACAAACATCGCAGCTAAAAGTCACTTAGCAATACTGCCCAGTCTTGCAAACGGCCTCCACAAGTCTCGACCTGTCTCGAAAGGTCTTGCCCTGCCTCCTGAGATCCCAGCCTACCCCGAGGTCCCGCCCTGCCTCCAGAGGTCCCTGCCCAACTCCCGGGCGGCCGTTCAGACGGCCTGCCCCGACCTTCGGACGCCTTGCCCGACCGCTGGACGTCCGACCCACCTTCAGGCGCCCTACCCGACCGCTAGACGTCCGACCCACCTTCAGGCGCCCTACCCTGACCGACCAAGACCGATCTGTAGGCCGGCACATCTAGACCGTGAAAAACCGCAGGTAATTGAGGAAAAAGCAACAAAGCAGTCTAGTGCCGCCCATTCCGCCCATAAAGGCGAAACATGGGGAGTACAGAGCAAAAGTGCAGTTGATTCCCTCAATGCGAGCCGTATAATGGAGGCGATAGCACAACATAACCACTGCACAGCGATGCCTCGGAGGATAGAAATGTCACTCACAATGCCACTTCCTGACGAGATCCTAGCTCTGCTCGAGCGCAACGGGGTCCGACCTGAGAGCATCAAAATCAGCACCGATACAGACTTGGATCAGAATGCTACATATTCGAGACAATGGCTGGTCGTCACGGACGAATCCATCTTCCGGATTTCCGACGGAGGACCCAGCCACGATTCGGGGGCTTCGCACGGCCGTTCCGCCGGCACACAGGCGAGAGTGCCCTTGATTCTGCAGCACATCCCCTTGGATTCTATTCAGTCTGCAAGGCTCGATGTAAGGGTCGGAACTGGAATAGTCGAAGTAGAGATAGATGGTCAGTTCGTCGAGATAATCCGTTTCTCAAACCTCTATGCCGACAGATTTGCGAAGGTGTCAGCCAAGCTAGACCAACGGGCCAAGGGATTTCCGATTCAGGTCACTGAAAACGACAACAAAGACGATCGCAGGTGCGAGAAGTGCGGCATGGCCACCTGGGCGACGGGCGGCGTGTGTCCTCGGTGCGTCAACAAGTCGGCGGTCATGATCAGGCTGTTCGGTCTGCTTAAGGTGTACTGGCCGTACGGCGCCGCGATGCTTTCTCTCACCATAGTCGGAATCGCAACCCAGCTGATTCCTCCTCGCCTTCAGAAAATCCTGATAGACAACGTGTTCGGCGACGAGCCTCCTCCGGATTGGTTCCGCAGTGTTGCCGATCTGCTGGGCTCGAACGGTCCAGTCACGTGGCTGGCTCTCCTCGTCGCAGGTCTTGCGCTCGCCCAGCTGCTGAGGATCTGCGTGGACATGGTGAACGGCCGGCTCGCGGCATCGGTTGCCACGCGGGTCTCATTTGACCTCAGACAAAGGCTGCTTGACAAACTCCAGGATCTGTCCGTCGACTTCTACGACAGAAACCAGGTAGGACAGCTGCTGTCAAGAGTCACCCAAGATGTTAACGAACTGCAGGGAGTAGTTTACCAGGTCACGCATGGTTTCTTCGTCAACATCCTCCTCTTGATCGGTATCGGAACAGTCATGTTTACCATGAACCCAGGATTGGCGATCTACACGCTGATTCCGGTTCCGTTTGTCATGGGTTCAACATATGTCTACTGGCACTACGTGCACCCTCGATGGAGACGCTATTGGGAGTGCAGGTCCAGGCTGTCCGGAGTCTTGTCCGCCATGCTCTCGGGAATCCGGGTTGTCAAGGCCTTCTCTCAGGAGCGAAGGGAGAGCCGGGTGTTTGAGTCCTACAACCGCACGGAGCGCGAGGCGAGAATGGCCGTGGACCGAGCCTCTACGACGTTCCACCCGATCGTCGGGTTCATCTTCGGTCTCGGACACCTAATCATATGGTACGCAGGCGGCAGAAATGTCATCAGCGGGCAAGTCACCCTCGGCACGCTGACCGCGTTCCTCAGCTACCTTGCGATGTTCTACGGCCCTCTCAACCAGATCAGCAGCATGAGCCAGTGGCTCACGAGCTTCGCTACGGCAGCGCACCGAGTGTTCGACATTCTGGACGCTCCGTCTGCGGTGGTGGAGAGCCCCGAGGCAAGGGACATCGAGATAACCGGTGCCATCGAGTTCAAGAATGTCACGTTTGGCTATGATCGCAGCTACCCGGTGCTGAAAGATGTAAGCCTGTCTGTGAAACCGGGAGAGATGATTGGCATCGTCGGGCCAAGCGGATCAGGCAAGACCACGCTAATCAACCTGCTGTGCAGGTTCTATGACACGACCTACGGCACGATCGAAATCGACGGACACGACATCCGCTCCTTCACAAAGCAGAGTCTTCGCGGGCAGACAGGTCTTGTGCTTCAGGAGCCGTTCCTCTTCAGGGGCACTATCAGGGATAACATAGCATATGGCCGACCCAATGCAGGCATTGAAGAAGTCATGCAGGCCGCCCGCGCGGCAAATGCCCATGACTTCATAGTGAGGCTGCCTGACGGCTACGACACCAGGCTCGGCGAGAGCGGGTCAGGCTTGTCGGGCGGCGAAAGGCAGCGGATTTCGATAGCTCGCGCCCTGCTCTATGATCCAAAGATACTGATACTCGATGAAGCTACATCTTCGGTGGATACGGAGAGCGAGAGAGAGATACAGGAGGCCCTTGCGACGGTATGCAAGGGGCGGACAACGATCGCCATTGCTCACCGCCTGTCAACCCTACGGAACGCAGACAGGATAGTAGTGATGGACGACGGCCGGATCCGGGAGATGGGCACGCACGACGAACTCATGAAGCTGGGCGGGCTCTATCACCGCCTGGTGACCACGCAGATGCAGCTCTCCAAGGATCGGGAGTCTGTGGACGCTCTGACCCAGAGGATCGCATAGGGTCTCGCAGCGGACTGCGTGCTAGAACCCGCTGCGGCCCGCATGGGCGAACCCGCAGCGCACCGAATGAAGGCAGCCCGCAGCGAATTGCAGAAGGGAAACCCAACGAGGTGGCAACAGATGGGATACTCAGGATTGAGATTCCTTGAACC
>JAAYAB010000032.1 GCA_012719595.1 Bacillota bacterium | reverse complement strand
TGCTCCTGAGTACATCAGACAGTTTGTAGCCGACGACAGAGAGATGACGAAGTACATAATCGGCACAATCAGCCAGATGGACATCCCACTGACCCCGTCCATGAAGGGCGAGCAGGCCGCCTCGCGGTTCATCAGCGGGCTTACTCAAGACGCCATCCAGCGGGAGAGAGACGAGGTCTTGAGCTCGACTCAGAAAGACATAAGGGCGATGGCTGATTTCGTGGAAGATGTCTTGAAGCAGCAGTACATCTGCGTGCTCGGAAGCGAGACCCGCATACGGCAGAACGCAGAGCTGTTTGGAGCCCTTGTCAAGGTCTTCGACTGACACTCAGTTGACGCTTAGTCTGATACGACAGGACCGCCGCAAGCTCTGTAGGCACTCGGCGGTCTTGCTCGTCTTGAGGCTCTGCGCCCCTCGAGGTCATGCTCCCTTCGTGGTCGAGCCACGCCGTTCCAGAGGGACGTACTGTCGCGACGTCTCTCCGGTATACATCGCTCTGGGTCGGAATATCCGGTTGTCTTTGACGTACTCGAGGCACCGAGCGACCCATCCTGCGACCCGGCTCACGGCGAATACGGGCGTGAACATCGCAGGCTCGATTCCAAGCGCCTTGTAGATCATCCCCGAGTAGAAGTCGACGTTCGGGAAGATGTTCTTCGTATCGCCCAGTTCCTCTATCACTTCGTGTTCGAGTGCCTGGGCAGTCGCGAATAGCGTCGAGAGCTTAGGGTCGTTTTGTGTGACGATCTCCGCCAACGGCTTGAGCACCTTGGCTCTCGGGTCATAGGTTTTGTAGACTCGGTGTCCGAAGCCCATTATCCTCTTCTTCTTCGCACGAGCCTCCTTGAACCATTCCTTCACTCTTTCAGGGGAACCAATGGACTCCAACGTGTACAGAACCTGCTCGTTCGCTCCTCCGTGCAGCGGCCCGCTGAGAGCGCCAACGCCAGACTCAACGGATGCGTACAGGTCAGACAGTGTGGACGCGACAACCATGGCGGCAAAGGTGGATGCATTCATTCCGTGGTCTCCATGCACGATCAGAGCGATGTCCATGATCCTCGCTTGCTGCTCATCAGGAACCGTACCTGTGATCATGTAGAGCAGGTTCGCCGCATGACTCAGGTCTGGACGAGGCTCGACAGGCAACAGGCCCTTTCTGAGCCTCGCGATCGCTGCCACAATAGTTGCCATTCCTGCAACCAGCCTGTAGGCATCCTTGCGGCCAAGCGTAGTGGTGGCAGGTATGGCTCGGTCTACCTCCAAGTCTTCATTACTGTCGGGCGTAACATCCGGCACCGTGTCAGCGTCGGTGTCGATGGAATGTGACGGGTCCGGTGACTGAGTATCGACGTCTGTCACTACCTGTCTCAGGGTAGCTATGCCCACCCTGAGAGCAGCCATTGGGGTCATTTTCTCAATAGGAAGCGCACCCAGTGCCCTTAGCGTACGGGGGAGAGGCCTGAGCGATGCCAGAGTCTCTTTATACTGCTTGAGCTCGTCTGCAGAAGGAAGATAGCCGTTGATGATGAGAAACGACACTTCCTCGAACGTCGACTGAGCACACAAGTCGAAGATATCGTACCCGCGATAGCTCAGAATGCCCCGAGCCCCGTTCACGAAGCCGATCTGCGTCTCACATGCGATCGCATCTTGCAGTCCTCGACCTATCGTGCATTGCACGGGCCATTTGATCGGCTCGGCAGCGACGAAATCGGACCCCACCATTGTCTCCTTCTTGCCTGGTCTCACCGCGTCTGCCACGGTCTGGTTTGCGTCGGCATCACGCAAGCGCTTCGCCTTTCCGGCTGTGCAACTCATCCTTGGCCCTCCTTTTCCAGTGGTCGATTGAGCGGCTAGTCCTGTCGTGCGATTCGCAGTGGCAGAACTAGCCGCCAGAGACGCGTTTTTGACCTAATTAGGTAAATTCAACAAGATATCACTACATTCCTGCAATAATCGCGCTGTTGCGCGATCGGGACTGGTCGTGTGTCTTGCGTGGAGTACGTGGGGGCGGAAGTTCAAAGCGACGTTTCGCAGTTGA
>JAAYAB010000228.1 GCA_012719595.1 Bacillota bacterium | reverse complement strand
GCGTTGTCTCGTACAGAACACAGAGTGACCGTTGAGGTTCATGCACTGGACACTCCAGATCAGGTGCTGATAGGAAAAGCGACCGCGTCAGCTCTAAAGCTGAGCAGCGGCCGCTTCGCATTGAGAGCGGGACTGACCTCCGGAGTAGCACAGGTGTCAGTCAGCGACAAGGTTGGAAACAAGTCGATGGTACTGAGTTCGGAGATCGCGCAGGACCTGGGGATCAGCTCGGGTGACGTGGTCAGAGTAGCCGCGACTCAGCGCCGCCTGAGAATCGGTCCCTACGTGGGCGTGCTTACAGCCCCGCAGCGCAAGTCGGCGATACCGAGTCGTTCGTTCGGCCGGGACACGGAGTACCTGAGAGAGCTCTGCGCTGCAGGAAAGGAGCTCGGACTAATCGCATTCGTCCTTCCTTTCGACGCGGTGAACCTCCGCACGCGGCGCGTCTTCGGCAGGGTGCCGGAGCTCCGCAGAGGAGGCAGATGGCACATCAGAGAGTTTCCTTTCCCCGACGTTCTGTTCAACCGCATTCCCAGCAGGGCGCACGAGCGCTCGCAGCAGGCCAGGCGTGTTATCAACTACGCCCTCCGGCAGAAGTCGGTCCATCTGTTCAATCAGGGCTTCATGGACAAGTGGGCCGTGTATGCGGAGTTGTCCAGGCACCCCGATGTCCGCCACATGGTGCCTACAACCGCGAGGTTCCAGGGGCGTCCCATGCTAAAATCGTGGTTGAGGCGGTTTGGTTCGGTCTATCTCAAGCCGAGCAGCGGCAGTCTGGGTGAAGGCATAGTAGTGGTCGAGCAGACGCCTAACGGTGTCGTGTGCTGGTTCCGCAACCGGCGCCAGAAACCCGTAAGCGAAAAGGCCCCCAACGTCGATCGCATTTACGGCCGCATCAGCCGGCTCATCGCGGGGAGGCGCTACCTTATCCAACCCGATCTGCGCCTTCTTGACGTGGACGGATCGCCTTTCGATGTAAGGCTCCTCATGCAGCGCAACATGTCCGGCAAGTGGCTCAGGACGAAGATGTTTGCCAGGATAGCCAGGAGGGGAGAATACGCCTCCAACATCAGCAGAGGCGGGTCAGGAGTCCCCCTCGACGAGGTTCTGGCGCGCGTGAGACCGAAGCAGGCGCAGCGCGTGCTGAGGGATGTGCGGAAGGCAGGCGAGGTGATTGCACGTGCGGTCGAGAGCACGTCTCAGTGCCCGGTCGGAGAACTCGGCATAGACATCGGGATCGATCGACGCCTGAACCTATGGCTCATCGAGGTCAACGGCAAGCCTCATGTGGATGTTGTGAAACCATCGACGACTGACAGAGCGCGGGAAGCCTCGGTGAGGAGACCTATGGAGTACGCGATTTACCTCTATAGGAACGCTCTCCGAGACGGCCGGCTGCGCCGTCAAGAGTGATCGGGAGGCGTCGAAATCATGGCCATAGCCAAGAGCGGCTCATCACAACGACCCAGGTCAGTCCTTGGAGTCGCAACATGCCTCGCGCGGGGCAGCGTGCCGAGGCATGCGCCCTTTGGAAATCAGACCGTTCGCTTCAGGAGCCTCTGCAGAGATGCGGGAAAATACGGATTCACAGCGTTCGTCTTCGTACCAGAAGATGTGGACGTGAACTCGATGCGAATATTCGGGAGGACGTATTTGCCCAAGAGCCGGAAATGGGTCAGGCGCTCGTTCAGATTTCCCGACGTCGTCTACAACCGAGTGCCCACGCGCAAACTGGAGTTGGACCACCGGGTACGCCTGATGTTCGATGTGTTCAGGCGTGAGGGCGTCCCTTTCTTCAACACAAGGTATCTCAACAAGTATGAGGTCTACCGCGTCGCGAAGAGCTCGAGCACGATCGCTGCACATGTTCCGGATACGCGGCGGCTTCGTTCGATTAAGGACTTCGAGGAGATGCTCTCGAGGTACAAGACGGTCTACCTCAAAAAGAGCGACGGGACGCTCGGAAACGGAATAGGCGTCGTGCGCCTCGTCGGCAAGGATATGTTGTTCAGCAGCAACAGAACGAAGCGCGGGATCAACGAGAGACGCCTCTCAAAGTCGAAGCTGGCCAGTGCGGTCAGCAGCTACTTGAGACGCAAGACGTACCTCATACAGCAGGGGATAGATCTCACCCGGTACAAAGGAAGGCCGTTCGATTTCCGTGTGATGGTGCAGAAGCGCGGCGACGGACAGTGGCATCTGACCGGCGCGGGCACACGGGTAGCCGGGCCAAACCAGATCACAACTCATGTCCCCCGCGGAGGGTCGCGTCTCTCCTTCAGTCAGGGGATTGCAAGGGCTTGCGGCGGTGACCAGAAAACTATGAAAAAAGTCGTGTCTCTGATACGGCGGCTCTGCTGCGAAACGGCGCGCGAAGTCGAGCAGGCCTTGGGCCTGCACCTCGCAGAAGCCTCCTTCGACGTCGGTGTCGACACCTCCGGCCGCACCTGGCTCATTGAGATGAACTCAAAACCGTTTCTGTTCGACGAGAAGAACATACAGACAAGGGCCAGACGCTACCTGTTGGAGTACGCTCGCAGAGTGGCGCGTCAGAGGAGGAACGCCACGCGTTCTGGAGAAGTATGGGACGCAGGGCGGCAGTCTTCTGCCGGCAACCGCGACTTAACACTGAGAGGTGCTCCAGATGCTCGACGAACTGAAGAGGTCGGTTCTTGATGCAAATCTCGCGCTCAAGAGGAGCGGCCTTGTACTGTACACATGGGGGAACGTCAGCGGGATAGACCGAGAGAGCGGACTGATAGTCATCAAGCCCAGCGGGGTGGACTATGACGCCCTCACGGTCGACAGCATGGTCGTAGTCGACCGCGGCGGCAACGTAGTCGAGGGCAGCTACAGACCCTCGTCAGACACCCCGACCCATCTTGTTCTATATGAGGCCTTCCCAGAAATCGGGGGAGTAGCTCACACCCACTCCACGTACGCGACCATGTGGGCACAGGCCGGCTGCGCCATACCGTGCTTCGGGACCACCCACGCAGACCACTTCTATGGAGATATACCGTGCACGCGGCATCTCACAGCAGAAGAGGTGTCCGGCGCGTATGAATATGAAACTGGAAGGGTTATCATGGAGGCAATGGCGCAGCTTGACGAGAACGCTGTCCCGGCAGTTCTGGTCCGCGGGCACGGTCCCTTCACTTGGGGCGACTCCCCGATGTCCGCAGTTGTCAACAGCGTCGTCCTCGAGGAAGTCGCCAAGATCGCACATGGAACCGCGACGCTCAACCCGGCCGCTGCTCCGATTCCCGGCTATCTGCTGGACCGCCACTTCTTCAGGAAGCACGGCAAAGGAGCATATTACGGGCAGCGCTGACCGCCTGCCCGCAGCTCGCCCGCGTGCTTTTGTTGCGGAGTCAGCTGCCTGCAGCGCCGAATCGATACGGCCTCACCGGCCGGCAATGCCCAGTGAGAGCATCCCCAGCACTGCTCCAGCGGCCAAAACCTTGGCAGGGTGAAGCCTTGTCCTTGCTAGAAGCGTCATTGAACACACGAATATGACCACCGCTGCCGAGTCGACTCCATGGAGGCCTAGCGCTTCGGCTCCGGGCGCCGCAGAGCCGGTCTTGGTATTTGTCAGCAAAATCTGCCGCGCGAGCGTGAGGCCCGCACCCGCAATCAGGCCAACTACCGCCGGCCTGACCACCGCGAACAGCCCGGATATGAACGGGTGGTCTTTGTGCCTGAACAGTACAGACGATATCAGCGTGACGACGACGAACGACGGCAGAATGACTCCCAGCGTGCAGGCGACGGCACTCGGTATCCCGCCCAGCCGATACCCCACGAATGTCGCGAGGTTCACTATTATCGGCCCTGGCGTCATCTCAGCAATAGAGATCATCTGCGTGAATTCGTCGATCGTGATCCAGCCCCTCGAGACGATCTCTTCCTGGAGCAGGGGGATCATCGCCAGTCCGCCGCCGATCGTCAGCAATCCGACTTTCGCAAACACTAAGAGTGGTGTAATCAGCATTGGGCGCCTTCCTTTCCTCGCTGCTTCCCGCGCCTTGTCGAGATCAAGGACAAGATCGCTCCGGCAGAGACCGCTCCAAGAATGATCTTGACTACGCTCATGGAGAAGGCGAGCATGAGGACCAGCGACGCCACGGCAACCAGCAGGCCTCCCGGCGTCTTTATGCACCTCATTCCAAGTCGCAGTGCCGAATGAAGGATCAGCGCGACCACAGCTGCGGACATTCCTCTTAGGGCATACTGTGCTAGTGGAATGTCGGAGAGTTGCGAGAGCAGTGATGCGACTATCACAATCACGACGATCGAAGGGGTGACCATTCCAAACGATGCCGCAACAGCACCTGGAACGCCTTTGACCTTCGACCCGATGAAAGTGGCGGAGTTGAGGGCGATTGCGCCGGGCAAGGATTGGGATGCCGCGTATATGTCGAGCAGCTCATTGTGATCGATCCAGCGGCGCCTTTCGATGATCTCACGTTCAAACATCGGAAGCATCGCGTAGCCGCCGCCGAACGTGAACAGCCCGATTCGTAGGAAACTAGTGAATATCTGAAGAAGCAGTTCCACTGGTCGTACCTCCTGCGGTGACGGTGGTTCTCTATCGGATTCGCCCTTGCCGGTCGATGTCCTGCACATCTAGGAAGCCAGGGCCTGCACACGGTTTCCGCATACAAGGCAAGGAGGAACTGCAAGTGAAGAAGAGAATAGGTGTGAGGGTGCAGAGGTCCTAGTTCATCCCACCCAGAATCGATGGTGAATTGCATGGTTCAAAGGATAATCTACCTGAACGGTGTTCGCGTTGACGAGGACAACGCCCGTGTCTCTATACTGGACAGAGGGTTTCAGTTTGGGGACTCTGTATACGAGGTGATCCGCTGCTACAACGGCGTTCCATTTCTCCTTGAGGGACACCTGGAGCGGCTGGGCCGCAGCCTTCGCGAACTCGACATACCTTGGCCGCAGCCGATTGACGAAGTCCGAGAGCTTTGTGCGAAAGCCGCCCGCGAGTGCGGACCGGACCCATCCATACTGTATCTGCAGGTGACGCGCGGAGTGGCGGACCGGGCGTACTCTCCACCCGACGGTCTCAGGCCTACCTTCGTGTTGTACTGCCAATCGTATGGCTTGCGAGACAGCAGTGTATACAGCTCGGGAATATCAGTCGCCATACTGCCTGATATCCGCTGGCACCGATGCGACATCAAGACGACGAGCCTGGTTGCGAGCGTCCTGCAGAAGATGCGTGCCGGGGCTGCAGGCGCCGACGACGTGCTCGTTGAGAGAGAAGGACTGGGAGTCGTCGAGTCGGGGAGTGGGAACCTGTTTGTCGTCAAGAACGGCGTCATCACCACTGCCCCAGAGGGCAGGTACATACTCTCGGGCATCTCTAGACAGCTGGTGCTCCGCCTTGCGGAAGAGATGTCTATCCCAGTCGTCATGGCCTTTCCGTCGCGGGCCGACGTTTTCGGGGCTGATGAGGTCTTCATCACGAGCACGACTGCGGAGGTCATGCCTGTCGCCACAGTGGATTCGCGTGTCATAGGCAGTGGAGTGCCGGGACCGGTCACGACTGCCATGATCAGCGCCTTCAGGGCTGAAGTGACGAAATCCACTGGATATGCATATGAGAGGTGATGCGCGATGTCCAGGTACGAGGTCAGAAAGAGCAGTTTCGGATCGCTTGACGCGTATGAACTCACGGATTCAGTAGCGGGTATTCAGGCGGTAGTCGTACCGGCGGTCGGCAGCAACATGATCGCGCTGCGCGTCGGATCGAATACGAGAATCCTGTACGAGCCGCCCACAGTCAACGACCTCCTCGAGACCCCCACGGCATTCGGATTCCCAGTGCTGATGCCGCCGAACCGGATCGCGTTCGCCCGATTCGAGGTCGACGGAAGGACCTACGTGTTCCCGAAAAACCACGGCGACCACCACATCCACGGCCTGGTCCACAATGTCGAGTGGAAGGTGTCGAAGCAGCTCGCATCCGACTCTGAGGGAGCGGTTCTGGAGACGACAGTCCGTTCGCTTGATCACAAGGCTATCAGAGAGGTCTACCCTCAAGATTTCACGCTGACGATGCAGTATGTTATCAAGGACGGCGAGATCATCGTCTCTACGAGTTGCGAGAACTCCAGCGACGACAGGCTTCCATTTGGGATCGGCTTCCACCCGTACTTCAGCACTCCAATGACTCCCGCCTCCACTAAGGAGTCGTGTTTCGTAAGGCTGCGCGCACAGGAGCGCTGGGTCTTGACGAACTGCCTCCCCACGGAAGAGATAGTTGAGCCGGTCGGCGGGCATGACTTGAGGGAGTTCACTCCTGTGTCTTCCCTCAAGCTGGACGACCTCTATGGCCGAGTGACCGATCGGGCAGCCGTAGTCGAGGACAGGGGATCTGGCCTCCGGCTCACGATCCAAGTGGACGAGGCCTATCCGTTCTGGGTCGTCTGGACCGGGAAGACGCCGGATGCGCCATTCATTTGCCTCGAGCCATACACTTGTGTTACGAATGCGTTCAACCTCAAGATGTGCCCATGCTGTACCGGCGCGAAGTTCATTGAGAAGGGCGACATCTTCCGGGGGTCGATACGACTGACTCTAGGAACCGTGTGAAGTGGCGGAGGCTGTACCTCGGAGAGGCAGCGATATGGCGATGAGTCTCGATGTGTCTGCACTCGCCGGCGAGATAGCAAGTAGGCACTTCGGCATAGAGCCGGTAGATGCCTTGGAGCCCCTGCCCGGTCATGGACACGTGTTCCTGGTTCGTTCGTCCGGCTCGCGGTTCGTAGAAAAGTGCGTGCTGGACTCGGGGCAATGGACTGAACGCCTGAGGCACACGCATGAGTTAGTGCGGATGCTGAATGAACGCGGATTCGCCACCTACTCGCTAATCCAAGCCGTAGGTGGCGAAACGCTGGTCTTTAGCGACGGTCTGATCTGGGAAATGCATAGCTATGTTCCTGGGAACCCGCTCGGCTCGCTCGCGCTCGACCCGCCGGGAGTCGGGAAGCTTCTCGGAGAGTATCATTGCGCGGCAGAGCAGATCGCACTCGACGGAATCTCAGCGCATGAGACACACCGCATGGACGGCCTTGAACTTGCCCGTCCGAGGCTCGTGTTGGCTGCACTAGTCTCCAGACTCCGGGACAGCGCAGTTCTACCTGAAGTCAATCGTCTGATAGATCTGAGCCTGTGTCTGTCCGAGGGATTGAGTGAGGGCAGCCGGGTCATTCCGCTCCACGGGGACATCTCGGCGTCAAACATACTTGCAAGCGCCTCCCGGTACTTTCTCATCGACTTCGAGGATGTGGCATGGGGAGACCCGTGCATCGACGTTTCACAGGCACTAGCCAGGCTGGTAGCCGGTTGTCGGCAGCCGTCACTGGCCTCTCTGCGCACCTCGGTCCTCGAGTTCCTGTCGTCGTACGAGAGTTCCTCAGATTCCGCAATACGGCCTGCCGAAATGGTCAAGCCGGTTGCGCAGCTGCACGCAATCAAAGACTGGGCGTGTGACCAGCTCAGCTCGAGTCTGCCGGACGAATCGGTCCGAGAAGCGCTTCCTGTTCTCCACCGCACGTTGGATCTCATTTCTCAATGTCTAGATTGAGATGACCTTTCCTGGACAAGCTGTAACCGTGGATCAGGTTTCACAGAAGCCTGGCCTCAGTAGGCAGTCCGGGAAGGTGACAGTGTGACCTCCACCAGCCTGCGCCGCGGCGTTGTCGCTTCAGTCGATGACGTCCAAAACGATTTTGTTGTCCTGACAGTCGATCTCTGTGACGATCCCATAGGGACAGAGTGCCTTCCTGTCACAGTGAAGGCGTGTGCGTACCCGGGCCTCGCGGCGACTCCGCGGCCTGGCGATCTCGTCATCGTCAACACTGTCGGTCTCGAGCTGGGACTGGGGACAGGCGGCTTTGGGTTTGTCTTGGTCAACCTGTCAGCCTCCCTTCCGCAGCACTCCGGCAAGGGCCACATAGTCAGACTGAGATACACACCGCTGCAACTGACCGTGCTATCAGTCGAAGAAGAGAGCAGTCCTTACCACGCCGTGCTCAAGGATCCCGCATTGACACTCGAAGGCACACCGGTAGTCTCGGCTGAGCTGCACAGTGCGCTGCCCGCAATCGCGGCCGGTGTGAAGGCTTACGACCCGTCACTGACTGTGTGCTATGTGATGACGGACGGAGGCGCCTTGCCGATCGCTTTCAGTCGAACGGTGCGTGAGCTGAAGGAGCAGGGACTCGTTCAGGCGACCGTAACCGTGGGTCACGCGTTTGGTGGCGACTATGAAGCAGTCAACCTGTTCTCAGGCCTTCTGACTGCCAGGCACGTGGCGCGAGCCGATGCAATCATAGTTTCGAAGGGTCCTGGGATAGTCGGCACCGGCACACCGCTCGGTCACACCGGAATGGAGCAGGGCGAGGCACTGAACGCCGCGTACCGCCTCGGAGGCACGGCTGTCCTGACTCCGCGCTTCAGCGATTCTGACGACCGGGAACGGCACAGGGGATTCAGCCATCATTTCGAGTCGGTCCTAAGGTTCTGTGTGTACTGCCCGACGTACATCCCGGTCCCGGTGGAGATCCCGTCTGTCGGTTCAGAGTTGAGGTCGGCGCTGACGACACTTGGCGTTTCCGAGCAGCACCGGATAGTCGAATCTCAGGGTGAGCCGGGACTCCGCCTCCTCGAAGAGACCGGGGTCTCCGTGTCAACCATGGGGCGCCCGCTCGATGCCGACAAAGCCTACTTTGCAGTCGCTTCTGCGAGCGGGTGGCTCGCTGCCAGAGCCGCCAGCGAGGGCGCGGAAAGCCTCCCTGAGCCTGGAACCTGCTGGCGGCCGCGCTAGGCCGGAGTCATATGCTCAGCCTTGTCAGCATACTCTGTATAGACAAGCAAGCTTGGACAGCGCCCGCAGCGTACCTCAACTTGGGTCCGCTGTTTCAGGTCTGGGAGGAATGACTGGTGCGGCCTAGGAGAAGGCGTATCGCCGACCGGCAGCCTGTGTTCAGGGATATCGCGATTCCTCTGGTCATGACTTCGATAATGCTGGTCATGGGAATCATCTTCGGCAGTGTGGGAGCACAGACTCTCGATCAGAGCGAAAAGGGGGAGCTCGTCGAATACCTGAGCAGGTTCGGCCAATCACTTGCCGACAGCATATCTGGAGTCCGTGTTCCGATCCAAAGCGCCATTCTCACGAACCTTCAAAAGCTTGCGATAATATGGGTGCTGGCAGCCACCGTGATCGGCTCGCCTGCGATACTCCTTGTCATCTTCCTGCAGGGATTCGCCTCCGGATTCACTGTCGCCCTACTGGTCGAGGAGTGGTCGATCAGGGGGCTGGCCCTGGCGGCTGCGTCGGTCGTTCCGCACAATCTGTTTGTGGTTTCCGGGCTGGTCCTGTCAGGGTCCGCGGGTCTCGGGCACGCCTGGTCGACTGTCAGGGCGGTGGCAGGCTCCGGTTCGTCGCCGTGGTGGAAGCGCCTTCTGTCATTCTCAGTGGTCTGCCTGCTCTGTTCCATTCTTCTTGTGCTTGCAGCTGTGGTCGAGTCACAGGTATCGCCTTTTCTAGTCCGAAGGGTGGCTCCATTCGTGTTTTGACCCTTCGCTTCCAGTTCCTCGCTCCTCTGTCCGTAGGCCGTCCAGCTCCTCGTTTTCCCGCCCAAGCGTTTCGGCTTTTCGCATAGGTGCCCTCGAGCTTCTGTTCCTCGCTTCAGCCTGTTCTCGGCTTGTCTTCGTGCGCAGGTCCGGCGCAGTCTAGTGGGAAGGTGTACCCGCCGGAGTAGGCGAATATGTCTCCATGAGCCAGGGGGCGATGCAGTGAACACAGACTTGCTGATCGAGCGCTATCTCGAATACTTGGCTATAGAAAGAGGTCTGTCGAAGAACACCGTCGTCTCATACAGAAGAGATCTCGCCAAGCTCCAGCAGTTCCTGGAGGAGGAGCAAGGTACTGCTCTTGCCGATGCACAGCAGACTGCTATAGCTTCATTTGTTGCCGAGATCAGGAGGAACGGAGCTTCGCCCAGGAGTGTAGGCAGAGCCATTTCTGCCGTCAGAGGGTTCTACAGGTACCTCTTGGCAACGAAGCGGATCCCGTCAGACCCCACAATGAACATCGAGTCGCCTCGGCTCGAAAGGCGCCTTCCGACGGTGCTCACTGAGGAGGAAGTCGAGAGGTTGCTTGCGTTCAACCGCAGGCATGAGCCACTGGATCTGCGCGACACCGCGATTCTCGAACTCATGTACGCGACCGGGTTGAGAGCGTCGGAAGTGATCTCGCTGAAGATGGGCGATGTGCACCTGGAACTGGGTTATGTGCGGTGCATCGGCAAAGGGTCGAAGGAGAGAATAGTGCCTGTCGGATCTAAGGCGATAGCTGCACTCGAACTCTACATCTCCGGGTGCAGGAACGCACTGGTTTCCCGGACGGGCACGAGGGCCCTGTTCGTCAACTCCCGCGGCGAGGCTCTCAGCCGGCAGGGACTGTGGAAGCTGATCAAGAAGCGAGTGCGCGCCGCTGGCATCAGCCGGCGGGTCACGCCTCATACTCTTCGACACTCTTTCGCCACTCATCTGTTATCTCATGGGGCGGACCTCAGGTCGGTTCAGGAGATGCTGGGACATGCCGACATCTCGACGACTCAGATATACACGCATCTGGACAAGTCTCGCCTCAAACAGATATATCTGGCAGCACACCCGCGGGCGCAGTCCAGGGCCGAATGAGCGGAGTGGTTCACATGTCTGAGTTGCAGAGGGTCATCCTCATCGTGATGGACGGAGTAGGAATAGGGGCGGCGCCCGACGCTGCCGATTACGGCGACGCAGGCAGCGCTACATTGCAGAACACCGCCAGCTTGGTTGGAGGGGTTGAGCTTCCAGTCTTGACAGCTCTCGGCCTCGGGCGGGCGGCAGACATAGTCGGGCTGCCGGTGAAGGGCGTGCCCGCCTCAGGGCACGTGCTCGGCTCGCATGGGGTCATGCAGGAGGTGTCTCCAGGAAAGGACACGACGACCGGTCATTTCGAGATCGCCGGTCTTAAGCTCGACGCGCCGTTTCCGGTATTTCCTGATGGCTTCCCTGACGAGGTGATCCGCTCGTTTTCTGCAAGGATAGGAAGAGGCGTTCTGGGAAACAAGGTGGCATCGGGCACGGTGATAATCGAGGAACTGGGCGCGGAGCACTTGAGGACAGGCAAGCCGATTGTCTACACATCGGCTGACAGCGTGTTTCAGATCGCCGCGCACGAAGATGTCATACCTGTGCCGGAGCTCTATGAGATCTGCGCACACGCAAGAGAGATTCTTGACGGGCCGTACAGAGTCTCGCGCGTCATAGCGAGGCCGTTCACAGGCGTTCCAGGGTCGTTTCAGAGGACGGCCGGGAGAAAGGACTTCTCGGTAGCCCCTCCCGGTCCCACAGTTCTAGACATTCTGTCCGATCATTGCGTTCCGACTGTCGGGGTAGGCAAGATCTCTGACATCTTCTCCGGCAGAGGCCTGAGCGCGTCCACGCACTCCCATGATACGCTGGAGAGCCTGGAAGACACGATCAAGTACATGGAGAGCGTGCGGAGAGGGTTGATCTTCACCAATTGTATCGACTTCGACATGCTGTGGGGTCACAGGAACGATCCACACGGATATGCAAAGGCCCTGGCCGAGTTCGACCGGGCTCTTGGTCTCCTGATGCAGCACCTGACCAAGGGCGACCTGCTGATAGTGACTGCGGACCACGGAAATGACCCCACCACGGCGAGCACCGATCACTCGCGGGAGTACGTTCCTCTCCTGGTCCACTGTCCTGGCAGAGACACCAACGCAGATCTGGGAATCAGAAAGGGCTTTTACGATGTAGCGGCAACAGTGTGCGAAGCCCTGCTCGGCGAGGTTCTGAGCAAGAACGGGAAGAGCTTCCTGCGCGAAGCGGTTGGGGAGGAGTAGCATGAGGGCGGTCGACCTCATTATCAAGAAGAGGGACGGGCACGAACTCACCTCAGAAGAGATCCGCTTCTTTGTTCGAGGACTCCTGAGCGGTGAAGTGGCTGATTACCAGGCCTCAGCCATGTGCATGGCCATCTTCTTTCGAGGCCTGACGTTCGCGGAGACCCGGGAACTGACGCGGGAGATGATGTGCTCGGGCGACACGGTCGATCTCAGCGCAGTGCGAGGGTTCAAAGTCGACAAGCACTCCACCGGAGGCGTGGGCGACAAGACCACACTGGTCTTGGCTCCGCTCGTCGCAAGCCTGGGAGTGCCGGTTGCGAAGATGTCAGGCCGGGCTCTCGGCCATACCGGGGGGACTATAGACAAGCTCGAATCGATTCCCGGGTTCGATCCCGTCATGCCTAGAGAGAGGTTCATCGACAGCGTGAACCGCATCGGGATCGCAGTGATAGGACAGAGCCAGGAACTGGCGCCCGCGGACAAGGTGCTCTATGCGCTCAGAGATGTCACTGGGACGGTTGAGAGCATTCCGCTGATCGCAAGCAGCATTCTGAGCAAAAAGCTGGCCGGTGGAGCGGATGGAATAGTGCTCGACGTGAAGTGCGGCAGCGGAGCGTTCATGCGCGAACTCGACCAGGCGCGGCTGCTCGCTGAAACCATGGTGTGCATCGGAAATGGCCTGGGCCGAAAAATGGACGCGATGATAACCGCCATGGACCAGCCGCTTGGCAGGGCGGTCGGAAACTCTGTCGAGGTCGACGAGGCCATCTCTACTCTGAAGAACGAAGGACCCGGCGACCTGTCGCACTTGTGCGTGCAGCTGGCTGCGAGGATGCTTCTGATGTCAGGCGCGGCCGGCACCCTCGACGAGTGCGCATTGCTCGCGGAGCGCTCTCTTGCATCGGGTGCGGCGCTCGAGAAGTTCCGTGAGTTCGTCGAGAACCAGGGAGGAGATCCTACAGTCTGCGATACCCCGGGCATCATGCCCAGGGCTGCTTGCGAAGAGGTCATCGTCTCACATCGGGCGGGCACTGTCTCGAGATGTGACGCATTCCTCGTTGGCCGCGCGGCGATGCTCCTCGGTGCAGGAAGGCTGAAGAAGGACGAGCCGATCGATCACTCTGCAGGCGTGATCGTGTACAAGAAAATCGGTGAGAGTGTGGAATCAGGAGAACCGATTGCGAAGATGCTCACCAGTGAGCCGCGGCGTCTGGGCGATGCCAGGCCGGTGCTGGAGAATGCCTTTGCTGTTACGGACGGTCCGGTCGCGGTCCCACCGGTCGTGCTCGATCCCCTCAGAATATTCTGCAGCTCTCAGGAATAACTATCTACATGAAGCGGGCGCGCTGACCAACTGGGGAGGGGATAGCCCATGATCGGGCGGATTCGAAACGCTGCGTTCTCGACTTCTGCGAAATGGACGGCCCTCGCTGTGACCGTTCTCTGCATCGCAACAGTTTGCAGTGCAGCCCATGTGTCCTGTGCTGCGACGCTGGATATCTCGGCGCCTTCCGCCATTCTGGTGGAAGCCCACACAGGCAAGGTCTTGTTTGAGAAGGATGCAGACACCCAGAGACCACCTGCGAGCATGACCAAGATCATGACTCTGCTGCTGGTCATGGAAGCGCTGGACAGAGGTCAGATATCAACCGACGACGTAGTCACCGCCTCCGAAAACGCCGCGCGGATGGGTGGAACGCAGATCTGGCTTGCTGCGGGTGAGCAGATGACCGTCGACGACCTTCTCAAATCCGTCGCGATCGCCTCAGCCAACGATGCGGCAGTCGCGCTTGGCGAGCACGTGTCCGGAGCTGAAGAGGTCTTTGTCGGGTTGATGAACAAGCGCGCCGTGGAGCTCGGCGCAACGAACACCGTCTTCGTGAATCCCACGGGATTGCTCCGTGGCGGCGGCGGTCCTGAGAATCTCACGACAGCGCGTGACCTTGCAATCATGTCTTTGGAGCTCCTCAACTATCCGCGAGTTCTCGACTACACATCGATCTGGATTGACCAGGTCAGGGGCGGCAATCCGGTCCTCAACAATACCAATCGCTTCGTAAGGTATTACGAGGGCTGTGACGGCCTCAAGACCGGATACATCGAGTCCTCGAAGCATTGCCTGACTGCTACTGCAAAGCGGGGAGACCTGAGGCTGGTATCAGTGGTGATGGGGGCTGCGACCTCCGATGCGCGATACGATGACACACGGAAGCTTCTCGACTACGGTTTCGCGAACTACCAGGCAGTGCCGATAGCCAAGGCTGGGCAGGTGCTGGGTGCGGCTCCTGTGTCAAAGGGTGAACTGGAGACTGTGCCGGTGTCGCCGCGGTCGGATTTTGCGATTGTGCTGCAGAAGAGCGAATCTCGCGACGTGCAGCAGGAACTCGTTTGGACAGAGAGGCTGACTGCGCCGATAGCAGAAGGTCAGGTGGTCGGGTCACTCGTGGTGAGCAAGGACGGCCAGGTCCTTGGATCTGTCGACCTTGTGGCGACTGAGGCGGTGAAGAGAGGACACCCTGTCAAACTCTTCTTCCGTTCGGTGAGAAAGCTGTTCGGAATGGTATTCAGGTAGAAGATCGAATCGACCGCAGTATCTGACCGGCCGCATTGGCCGGTTTTTCGCGTTCGCGAATGAGAGCTTCAGCTCGTATGGAAGGAATTACTTGCGGGGCGAAGTATTAGTAACACAGTGGCCCGTCCACGATCGGACTGGTAGCAGTGAGAGGGGATGTGTCCATGTCAGTGAAAGCGAAGCATGATCGTGGGTGTCTGGTTGTCAGCCTCTGCGGCGAACTCGATCTCAAGACTGCAGGAGAACTCAAAGCGACGGTAGATCCGGCGCTGCTTGAGGCTCGGACTGCTCCGACCGTGGTTCTCGATCTGTCTGGCGTCAATTTCATGGATTCGTCAGGCATGGGAGCGATTCTCGGGCGCTATCGCACAGTGAGTCAGATGGGAGGGAAGCTCGCCGTCTGCAGCCTCACCCCGCAGCTGCGGAAGCTCTTTGAGTTGACGGGCTTGACACGCATAATCCCGGTTTTCGCGTCGCAGGATGATGCAGTCGTCGGCCTGCAGGGGGGAGAATAGTGCACAGTATCAACAGGGTCAAGATGTCATTTCAGGCCCGGCCCGATAACGTCGGATTCGCCCGAGTTGCTGTTGCGTGCTTCGCATCGCAACGGGACGATCTGACCGTCGACGACATCGAGGACATCAAGCTGGTCGTATCCGAGGCTGTCTCAAACGCCATCATCCATGGATACTCGGGAGATGAGAGCAAGTACGTCACAGTCGACTGCACCCTGTACGATGAAGGAATCGAGGTGGTTGTTGAGGACCAGGGAAAAGGAATGGAGGACGTAGACAAAGCAAGAGAACCTGCCTTTACCACTCATCCGGAACGCATGGGCATGGGCATGACTCTCATGGAGGCGCTGATGACTCGGTTCGAGGTGACTTCGCAGCTAGGACAAGGCACGAGAGTTGTCCTGTTCAAAGCCTTTGGCGGTCAGGGTGGCACCGACGACGGGACAGATCAAGAATGACTCACCGTTTGTGCACGAGTGGGCGCGAACCCAGCTGCGCCCAGCGTAGCTTTTGCACGCCGGAATTTCCGGGAGAGAGTATGTATGTCAGCCATTGAGGCCAAAATAAGCCTGCCCAGGCTTGGTCTCCTTGATGAGGGAACAACCAAGCGACTCATAGCCATGGCTCAAGCCGGTGATACTTCGGCTAGGGACAAATTGGTGCAGCACAACATGCGGCTCGTCTACAGTGTCGTATCGCATCTCGCGCCTGCGGGCTGTGAGTTTGAGGACCTGTTCCAAGTTGGATGCCTTGGCCTGATGAAAGCGATAGACCGCTTTGACCTGACGTATGACGTGCGCTTTTCGACGTATGCGGTTCCCGTGATTGCAGGCGAAGTCAAGAGGCTAATACGAGAAGACGGCATGATCAGAGTCAGCCGGTCTGTGCGCCAGTTGGGCAGCAGGCTGATGGCTGCGAGAGAGAAGCTTGTCGCCGATCTGCAGAGGGAGCCTACGATTGCCGAACTCGCAGATGCTGTGGGCGTGTCGCCTGAGGAAGCCGTCTACGCCATGGAGGCGGCCATACCCGTCACTTCATTGGATGAGAGCGCAGGAAGGGACGACGAGAGCGGCTATCACGTTCAGGACACTGTGGCTGCAGAACGCAGCGGGGTTGACGATGTCGTCGACAGCGTCTCCCTCAAGAAGGCCATTCAGCGGCTGCCTGCGAGGGAGCGAAGAATACTCCTGATGCGCTACTTTGAGGAGAAGACTCAGGCGGAAGTGGCAGCAGCCATAGGAGTATCGCAGGTTCAGATCTCGAGAATCGAGAAGAAGGTTCTTTCTGCGCTGAGGAATATGATGGAGTAGACAGTCGGAGCTGGAAGGGACTTCAATGCTGACTATTGGGATGCCGCGAGCCCTCGTGCACTATGACTGCGGCGATGTCTGGGTCAAGTTCTTCGAGACGCTCGGGGCAGCGGTGGCTGTTTCACCGGAGACTGCCAAGGACATCGTAGACATCGGAGTTTCGCTCTCAGTCGAGGACGCCTGCCTTCCTGTAAAGGTTTACCTAGGACATGCAGCCTACATGGCCAAACGGTGCGACTACCTGTTCGTACCCCGCCTGGTGAGTCTCGAGCAGAGAACTTACATGTGCCCCAAGTTCCTGGGTCTCCCGGACATGGTGAGAGCTGCGTTGAGGGACTCAGTGCGCCTCATAGATCCCACGATCGACCTGTCCAAGTCTGCTCGCGCAATGACGCAAGCAGTCGTCAGGGCAGCGTCCTTCCTGTCTAAAGACCCTGCGCGTTCGCTGTCGGTCTGGCGCACTTGCTCAAGGGCGGCGGCCGTCTGCTCCACAGAGGCGGATGGCCGCCGGAAAGCAGTTGACTGCGAGGAAGCAGCCGGTCTTCGGATCGGCGTCTTGTCGCATCCGTACATCATCATCGACCGCGTGTTGAGTATGGGTCTGGTCGACCGGCTCCGGGAGATGGGTGCGTCGGCCATACTTCCCGAGAGCGTACTGCAGGATGCCGTCGAGCCGCATCTCGCTGAACTCGGGCGCCACATATTCTGGACACATGAGAAGAGGATCTACGGCGCGGGGATGGCCATGGCGTCGGACCCGTCGATCTCAGGAATCATCATCGTTCAGGCATTCGGATGCGGTCCTGGATCGATGATCTACGACCTCTTCACTCGGAAGTGCCGCAGGCGGTCGGCGGTCCCGGTACTCAATCTGAGCATCGATGAGCATACGGGCGAGGCGGGGATCGTGACAAGGCTGGAGGCTTTCGTAGATATGCTGACCAGGGCTGAGAGGGGTTGCATGTGAGACTGACTTTTCCGCACATGGGCACGCTGTTCATTCCGCTCAAGGCTCTCTTCACAGGTTTGGGGTGTGACGTCGTCGTGCCACCTCCCACCAGCAAGAGGACGCTGGAAATCGGCGTCAAGCACTGTCCCGAATTCGCATGCCTTCCGCTGAAGATATCCGTAGGGAATCTCTCCGAAGCGCTCGACCTGGGCGCGGACACGGTGATCATGGCCGGAGGCGTCGGGCCGTGCCGGTTTGGGTTCTACGGAGAACTGCAGAAAGAGATTCTTCTCGACATGGGATATGACTTTCGGATGGTGGTCATAGATCCGCCCCAAGGCAGAGCGAGACACATACTTGAGTCGTTCAAGAGCCTGTTCCCAGCTGTGACGCTCTCTCAGGCTCTGCACGCCGCGAGGCTTGCGTGGTCGAAGATCGTTGCTATAGACAGGCTGGAGTCGCTGGCAAACAGATCGCGAGCGCTGGAACGCGAGCGCGGAGCCGTTTCCGCCGCACTCGGCAGGGCCCTGGAAGCGGTCGATGCAGCAGAGACGGTGGAGGGCGTCTGGCAGGCCTGCGAGGACGGACTGGCCGCGATCGACAGCCTCGTGGACGCAGACAAGGCCGAATATGCCGCCGGCAGCCTTGTCCGAGTTGCGGTCGTCGGCGAGATCTATGTAGTGCTCGAACCGTTCGCCAATCACTGTGTCGAGCGCAAACTCGGGGAGCTCGGTGTCATCGTCGAGCGTCCCCTCAGCATCAGCCACTGGCTGAAGCTCAATGTCCTGCTGGACTTCTTGAACATGTCTGGCGGCTTCAGGCCCGGAGAACTCGCCAGACCGTATCTCGGCCATACGGTAGGCGGCCATGGTCGAGAGACGGTCGCCAGCGCTGTCAAGTATGGGAGACAGGGGTACGACGGGGTGATTCAGGTGGCGCCCTTCACGTGCATGCCTGAGATAGTGGCTGAGAGCGTGCTTCACCGAGTCAGCAAAGACCATGGAATCGCCTCGATGAGCCTTGTCGTAGACGAACAGACAGGCGAAGCCGGGGTCGTGACTCGGCTCGAAGCGTTTGTCGACATGATCAGAAGGCGCAGGCTGGCGTATGGGGCCGTGAGCCAGCGTTTGACTGCAAAAAACGCTATGTGCTATTATGACTAGAGCGACACAAGCCAAATTCGGAGGATTCCGCACGTGGGCAGCACATTGCTCCGGCTTCTCGTGATGCTTCCAATCCTTCTCCTCTCGCTGGTGCTGCACGAGGTGGCTCATGGGTATGCCGCCTATCTGATGGGCGATCCGACCGCAAAGAGGTATGGAAGGCTGACAATCGATCCGCTGGCCCACCTGGACCCACTCGGCGCCCTGATGATCGTGTGGACGCTGGTATCCGGGTACGGCTTTGGCTGGGCAAAGCCTGTTCCCGTCAATTTCCGAAACTTCCGCAATATCCGCCTTGGGGCGATACTGGTGGGGTTAGCGGGGCCCTTGACAAACATCCTTCTCGCGCTTGCGTTTACCATTCCGTTCCGCGCAGCGGTGGTTTCGGCAGTCAATGGAGGAGGCAGCCCGTATCTGGCCGGCGCGCTCGCTGGAGCTGTCATAGTCAATCTGTCACTGGCGTCGTTCAACCTCGTGCCGATCCCTCCCCTTGACGGTTCGCGTATCGTGTTCGGCTTTCTGCGGGGCAAGCTGGCGTACCACTACGCCAGGTTGGAGCAGTACGGCATGTTCATCCTGCTCATGCTGTTGCTGCTAG
>JAAYAB010000227.1 GCA_012719595.1 Bacillota bacterium | reverse complement strand
ATCACTGTGCTCCGCGATGGCCAGTTCATCGCCTCGCTTGACACCTCCGCCGCCACAGAGCAGCAAGTAATTCAACACATGGTCGGACGACACGTCGGCAGTCTGTATCCCAAGCAGGAGATTGAGCGCGGGGAAGCCGTGCTGCGCGTTGAGGGCCTGACCAAGTACGGTGAGTTCAACAACATCTCGTTCACAGTGCACCGCGGTGAGATAGTGGGCTTCGCCGGCCTCGTCGGCGCGGGACGAACAGAGATGGCCCGAACCATCTTTGGCATAGCCAGGCCTGACAGCGGGTCAATCATGGTTGACAACAAACTCGTCAAGATACGGTGCCCTGAAGACGCCCTCAGGAGTGGTATTGCATATCTGCCGGAGGACCGGCAGCAGCACGGGCTGGTCTTGCCGATGAGTGTCGTGCACAATGTCACTCTGTCGATCTTGAGACATGTGCTCCTCGGTCTGACCAACGAGAGGCAGGAGCAAAGGATCGCAGGAGACTACGTGGACCTCTTGAGCATACGCACAGCTAGTCTCCTACAGAGGGTCAGCCAGCTTTCTGGAGGCAATCAACAGAAGGTCGTTCTCGCCAAGTGGCTAGCCACCAACCCAAAGGTCCTGATACTCGACGAACCGACGAAGGGAATAGATGTCCAGGCTAAAGCTGCGGTTCACCGCCTCATCGGCGAGCTTGCCGCGCAGGGGCTCGGAATCGTGATGATTTCATCCGAACTCCCGGAGATCCTGGGCATGTCTGATCAGATCATCGTCATGCATGAAGGCGTCATCACTGGCCGCTTCGCACGGGGCGAGGCCGACCAAGAGCAGATACTGATGGCTGCAATCGGCAGAGCTCGAACATGACGCACTGCGTCAAAGAGTCCGGGCACAAAGCACTGTGAAAGAGCCCGGACACGATGCTCTCTGCAAAACTGTGCCGAGGTCAGACTGCGTCAAGGTCAAGCTGTGTCAAGGTTAGACTGTGTCAAGAGGTGTAACAGTATGGTTCACGCAAGGACCAAGCAACGGAGGGCGCTCGCGCTGCTCTCAAGAATCAGAGAGCTAGGCATCATCGGTTTTGGGCTGCTGTTAGTGGTGGCAGTTACCATGCACAGCCCGCGTTTTTTGTCGTTTGACAACTTCTCAGAAATCGCCCTCGATGTCGCAATCTTGCTCATCGTTGCAGTTGGTCAAATGATGGTTGTCATCACCGGAGGCATCGATCTTTCGGTCGGCTCCGGCCTTGCACTGTCTGGAATGATAGTGGGGATGACTTACAAGCATGGCGCTGCGATACACCCGATCATTGCCCTGCTGATGGGAGCACTCATCGGACTGATGCTTGGCAGTGTGAACGGTGTCTTGGTGTCCAAGGGCAAGGTGCCGCCGATCATTACGACTCTAGGCACCATGTCGATGTACCGTGGAATGACGTTCATAATCAGCCGCGGGGCTTGGGTGAATGCCCACGAGATGCCTGCGAGCTTTATCGGTCTGGCCCGCGGTGCTGTGCTGGGGGTACCTAACCTGATTCTCATAGCTGCGCTTGTGTTCGTGGGCTTCTGGTTCTTTATGAGCCACTCCAAACCTGGACGGGAGATCTACGCAGTCGGCGGCAACAGTGAAGCGGCCCGGCTGGCGGGCATCAACGTTGATCGGATCAAGTTCATGGTCTACGCCGTGACAGGTCTACTGTACGGCATGTCGGCAGTGCTCTGGGTATCGAGGTACGCATCAGCGCAGAGCGATTCGGCCTCAGGTTTTGAGTTGTCCACTGTCGCTGCCGTGGTCATCGGTGGAGTGAGCACCTTTGGAGGAACTGGTCGCATAACAGGCGTCTTGTTCGGAGCGCTGTTGCTCGGGATCATAGAGAACGCACTGAACGTGATGCAGATCTCTCCGTTCTGGAAGCTGGGTATCGAGGGGTTAGTCATCATCCTAGCAGTTGTGCTGGACGAGTTAATAGCTCGTAGCGTGCAGCAGAGCATAGCCAGGGTAAGGGGGGCTGAGCGGGGTGATCACCGCGAGATCTCTATTCAGGCGCTTCCTTAGGCAGTGGGAGTGGACACTCGTGCTGCTTCTGGTGCTTGTGTTTGCAATAAACTCCAGGCTGTCGCCCCACTTCCTAGACCTGCGGAACCTGCTGGACTCGACGCTCCACTTCACCGAGAAGGGGATCATAGCCCTAAGTATGACACTTGTCGTGATCAGCGGCAACATCGACCTGTCTGTGGCATCAACCATGGCCATGTCAGCTGCAGTGATGGGAGTGGCATACCGAGGCGGCGTGGCGATGTGGCTGGCTGTCCTCCTTTGCCTGGCGACCGGCATGTGCGGCGGTCTGTTCAATGGACTCGTGATAACCAGGTTCAGACTGCCGGCGATTGTGGTGACACTCGGATCATACTCGCTGTTTCGGGGGATTGCATACGTCTTGTTGGGCAACAAAGCCATAACCGGCTATCCCTATCGGTTTGCAGAGCTGGGGCAAGGCTACCTGGGCCGGACCCCGGTGCCCAACCAACTAGTCATCTTCGCAGTGCTGGCAGTAGTCTTCGGGATACTTCTGCATCGCACGACGTTCGGGCGGTTCATCTACGCCATGGGAGACAACGAGGCTACCT
>JAAYAB010000226.1 GCA_012719595.1 Bacillota bacterium | reverse complement strand
TTCCTCATGTACCTCTTCCTCCCTAAGCTATTTGAGTGCTCTCTAGCCGATTATACCACCTTTGCCCTATGTCATTCAACGTGCGTACAGGCAAGATCTCAAGGCCAATCGGCGTGTCAGAGCGCGTGTATGCACGCATATGCTAGGAGTGCGAGACCTTCAGTGTTCTCGCCGACTGGAGGGTGAGAGATGTGGGCATGATCGGCTCCGAGAACGCACGTGCAGCGGAATTCCGCAGCAGACTCCTGAGAGCGGTGCGGGAGGTCGCTGACGCGTATGACCTGTTTCTGATTCTGGTGCTTCTCTTGCAAGCTAACCGCGATAGCAAACCTGGCGGCAAGAAATCTGCTCAACCGTTGTCGGCTCTGATGTCCAGTCCATTCGTCCTTTTTCTCGTCCTGGTCCTATTGACGCTTGCGTTCGACAATTCGTAGACATAGGTCAGGCACGTCCGAAAGCGACTGACAAAAGGCCAGGTGCCGGGCATGTGGCAAAAGGCTCCGTAAGTGCTATAATGGGTGGGGATGCCTTCCCAGCAGCACTCTCGGAGGTGGATGGGTTTGGACAAGTTCGCGCAGGTGATCATAGTCGGAACCGGACCGTCAGGCATCTTCGCTGCCTTCGAACTGGTTCAGAATGGCGTCGGAAGCATCGCGATGTTCGAGAAGGGGAAGGGCATTGAGGATCGAGTGTGCCCTCTCGATGCGCATGCTGCCCATCTGTGCGCCAAATGCGCTGACTGCGCGATTGTGCAAGGATGGGGAGGTGCCGGCTCGTTCTCTGACGGCAAGCTCACTCTGTCGCCGGAGGTTGGCGGGCAGTTGTCTAGCTATGTCGGAGACGAACTCGAGGCGCTTATAGACGAGGTCGATCAGAGATACCTTCAGTTCGGCGCACCTCCCGAAGTATATGGCACAGGTGATGTCAGCGACATCGCGGATCGAGCGGTAACCGCGGGGCTCCGACTGATACACTCCAAGATCAGACATCTGGGCACCGGGTACAGCAAAGAGGTTCTGCAGAGGATGTACGGGTATCTCGTCTCGCACGGGGTGACCGTGCATCTGAGGTCAGAGGTCGATAGGATTCTGACTGACGAGGCGGGCAAGGTGCGGGGAATCAGGACGGCCGCTGGAGAGGAGTTCGGCGCGGAATACGTGATAGTCGCGCCCGGCCGGGGGAACTCCGAGTGGCTGACCCAGGAGGCGAAGAGACTCGGGATTCCCACAGAGGTCAATCCGGTTGACCTTGGCGTCAGGGTCGAGGTGCCCGCAGTTGTAATGCGGGACATCACGGACAGGCTGTACGAGTCGAAGTTCGTGTACTACTCGAAGACCTTTGAGGATCAGGTGCGCACATTCTGCATGTGTCCTAACGGGAAGGTCACACTGGAGAACAACTCCGGCCTTGTAACCGTGAACGGCCATAGCCACGCCTATGAAAAGACCGAGAACACGAACTTCGCACTCTTGGTCAGCAAGAGGTTCACCAAGCCGTTTGACGATCCCATCGCCTACGGAAAATACGTGGCCAATCTGGCTAACCTGTTGGGCAGAGGGGTGCTTGTGCAGAGGCTCGGCGATCTGCTGATGGGCAGAAGATCGACCGAGGACCGGCTGAAGAAGGGCACTGTCAAGCCTACCCTGAGAGACGCGGCTCCGGGCGACCTAAGCCTCGTTCTGCCTTACCGGATCCTGACCAGCATACTC
>JAAYAB010000225.1 GCA_012719595.1 Bacillota bacterium | reverse complement strand
TTGCAAGGGTTTTATGACAAGCAGTGGATTGACGACATAGTGACTCCGCTTGTGTGCGGGTACCGATCATCGTTCCTTTCGCCGATGGGTAACAGGGTCTTCTGCAGCAAGAACGCAGATGGCCTGCTGCCGTCGCTGTACAGGTCATGGCAGGACGTGTCCTGGCTGAGACCGAGGGGTGGGTCCTCCGCCGGTGCAGACCTGGTAGTCCTTCAGACGGATCGGAACCTGTACTCAAACCCTTCTGTCGCAGAGAAGCTAGGCATTGATGCCAAGTCCCTCGTCGAACTGATGGTGAACGTAAACGTACCCGGTGACTACCTAGACCTGGGTATGAGCAAGTACTACATCACGTACCAGGAAAGTACATCCCATGGGATCAGCGGCGGCCCCCTCTGGTTCGACACGCTCGAGGAGGCCAAGCGCTTCTTCAAGGAGAAGCGATGGGATAGGGTTGCGTCGGGCTCCTATTCTCCGTGGGACAGCTTTGACATTGACCCCAAGTCGAGGCGGGCCATTGACGACCTGACGATCCCGTATCTTCTCGCGGCCGACACGATCGTTCGCGGGTGGTAAGAGTTGTAGTTGTGCCCGAACCGCCGGGCATTCTGCGCCGGCGGAATACCAAGTGCCTGTCTTGCGCAAGCTGGGAGTGGTAGGATTTCGAACCCCCGGGGGCGAGAGCATGCGCAAGATCAACGACAGATTCCTGTTGGGGCTAATCGGAGGCTTGGGAGGCAACGTCGCAAAGATCGCGGTTGAACGCATCGCGGTCAAAACACTCGGGTTCAATGACACCGGTGCGAAGAAGGCAGCAGGGATCTTCATCAGGGGGAATCAAGCGGAGTCACCGCTAGGTAGAATCCTGGGCAACATAGCGGACAATATGATCGCATCAGGACTGGGAGTGACCTGCGCATACTGGCTCACTCTCATGGGAAAGGACTACTACCTTCTCAAAGGCGCCGCTCTTGGAGCTGCTGAATGGACAGCACTCTACGGGTTGCTGTCGAGAATGGGAGCTACTGCTGTATACCCGTCCACAGCTCTGAACGGCTTGGTTACGCTTGTGTCGCACTTGGTCTTTGGCATGACGAAGATCCAGATCGTCTACAGCCTGGGCGATCAGCGGCTGTTCACGCCGTCCAGCTCGGCTAGACAGACCTTGCAGTCCGGCCAGATCAGTCAGATCTCGGCAGACGGCCAAAGCAGTCAGGCTCCGACTGCCAGCCGAAGCAGTCAGACCCAGACTGCCGATCGAGGCAGTCGGTCTCAGACCTCCGATCAAAGCAGCCTGACCCCGACAGCCGACAGCAGCGCAGGTTCCAGACAGTCGTCCCAAAGGGACCCGGCATGGACTCCCTAGAGAGAATCAGTCTGGAAGATGGCGACAGGATTGCGGCCTAGCGTGTTGAAATATCATGGCAGGTTGCAAAGGAGGCGTTTGGTCATGCGTGAGTTCTTCCCCGAAGTGAAGCGAGTCGAGTTTGAAGGTAGGCAGTCGAAGAATCCTCTGGCATTTCGATACTATGATCCCGGGCAGGTCATCGGCGGGAAAACCATGGCCGATCACCTGCGGTTCTCGATGGCCTACTGGCACACGATGACGGGTACCGGAAAGGACATGTTTGGCAGCGGGTCTGCTGAACGGCCTTGGAACAACCTGAGTGACCCGATGGATATCGCCAAGGCGCGTGCATATGCGAGCTTTGAGTTCATGGAAAAGATGCAGATACCCTTCTTCTGCTTCCACGATACTGACCTGGCTCCCGAAGGAAGCAGCCTGAGGGAGACATTCAGAAATGTCGACCAAATCGTGCAGATCCTCAAGGACCTGATGGCCCAGACTGGCAAGAAGCTGCTGTGGGGCACATCGAACCTGTTCGACCATCCCAGGTTCATGCACGGAGCTGCGACTTCGCCGAGCCCGCAGGTATTTGCGTACGCCGCCGCTCGAGTCAAGAGAGCGCTCGAGATCACACACGAGCTCGGGGGAGAGAACTACGTGTTCTGGGGAGGCAGGGAAGGATATGAGACCCTGCTCAACACTGACATGAAGCTTGAGCTCGACAACCTCGCCAGGTTCTTTCACATGGCGGTCGACTACGCCAAGGAGATCGGATTCAAAGGCCAGTTCCTGATTGAGCCCAAGCCGAAGGAGCCCACGAAGCATCAGTACGACTTCGACACGGCCAGTGTCATCGGGTTCCTGCGTACATACGGTCTGGAGAAGTACTTCAAGCTCAATATAGAGGCCAATCACGCGACCCTGGCCGGCCATACATTCCAGCATGAGCTTCACCTGGCCCGAATCAACGGCATGCTCGGAAGCGTCGATGCGAACCAGGGCGACGAGCTGCTCGGATGGGATACTGACCAGTACGCGACGAACGTGTACATGACGACCCTCGCGATGTATGAAATCCTGAAAAACGGAGGATTGGCTCCGGGCGGCCTGAACTTCGACGCTAAGGTGAGAAGAGGATCGTTCGAGCCGGTTGACCTCTTCTACGGACACATCGCAGGCATGGATGCATTTGCTCTCGGTCTGAAGATCGCTCACAGACTGCTTGAGACCGGTGAACTGGAGCAGTTCGTGTCAGAGCGCTACAGCGGCTACACCACAGGCATAGGCCTCAAGATCGTCAATGGTGAGGTTGGGTTCAAGGAGCTGGCGGAGTATGCTCTGGAGAACGACCAGATCAAGCTCACGTCTGGCCGTCAGGAGTTGCTCGAGACCATCCTGAACAGGTACATCTTGGAGAGCTGATAGGTGCGGCGACAACAGTGGGTCACGCTCAGCCGGTATTGCGGCTGTTGCAGCTGTTGAATCATGGGCAAGGTTGGGCTCGGCTTCGAGCCTGCCTTGCCTTGTGATTGTCATCAGTGACTCGTGATTGTCACCGGTGATAATCATCAAAGGCAGGAGCGATTAGAGTGCTAGAGGAAAGATACGCCGGTTCACGTTTGTCAGGGTTGCTCGTGTCAAGAAAGGACTTCAGGCCGTTCCCCACGGTTTCCGAGAGAGCCGAGTGGGAACGCCTTCCTGATCGAGTGAAGGAAAGGATCATAGAGGAGGGAGAGCGGTATCTGGAGTTCGCTTGGGAACCTCTGCCAGCTTCGTGGTACATGGACTTTGTGCGCAAGGGTGAACGAGGAAGGTATGAGGGCCGTTTCTTCCGGCGTCGCGCCGCCCTGATATCCCTGCTGCTCGCCGAATGCGTAGAGGACCGAGGGCGTTTCTTGGACCAGATCATTGACGGCATTTGGTGCATTTGCGAGGAGTCTTCGTGGGCGATTCCTGCGCATATCACCCTTACCCCCACAGGCAGAGAGGACAAACTGCTGGACGTGGAGGCCGAATACCCCTACATAGACCTGTTCGCCGCCGAGACGGCCTCGCTCTTGGCATGGGTGAGCTATTTCCTCAAGGACCGCCTCGACAGCGAGAGCCGTCTAATAGATCGCAGGATCAAAAGAGAAGTGGCTCACAGAGTGTTCCGCCCGTACCTTGAAGTTGAGGACTTCTGGTGGCTGGGGTTCGAACCGGAAAAACACGGGCGCCCGAACAACTGGAATCCATGGTGCAATGCGAACTGCTTAGCAGCCTTTCTAGTGCTTGAGGAGGACCCGGATGTAAGGCTCAGAGCAGTGCGCAAGTGTATGAGGAGCCTCGACCGCTTTATTGAGGGATATCCAGAGGATGGAGGCTGCGATGAGGGCCCCTCGTACTGGGGGGCAGCGGGAGCGGCTCTCTTTGACTGCCTGGAGCTTCTTCATCTCGCAACCGGCGGAGCGGTGGACGTGTACTCAGAGCCGCTGATTCAGGAGATCGGGCGCTATATCAACCGCGTTCATATAGCGGACCGTTACTATGTCAGCTTCGCCGACGCGAGCGCGATCGTAAACATACCGGCAGGGCTCGTATACAGATATGGCCTTCGGATCGGTGACAGCGCGCTGACCGCCCTCGGCCTTTATTCCATGGCACTGGGCTACTATGAGGGAAATTGGTTTGGCGGAACCCACGTCTTCAGGGCCCTTTGCGATGTCTTCAGCTCCCGCGAGATGACCTCATCGTCGGCTGAGCCGCCTTATGAGCGCGATGCATTGCTGAAAGACACCCACGTGATGGTTGCGAGGGAGAGGGGAGGCGACGTTCGAGGCCTGTACCTGACAGCTAAAGGCGGGCACAATGCCGAGAGCCACAACCACAATGACGTCGGGCAGTTCATGGTCTACTCCGACGGCAAACCGGTCATCATCGATCCGGGTGTCGGAGACTACACGGCTAAGACCTTCAGCCCCAGACGCTACGAGATCTGGACTATGCAGTCGGCGTATCACAACCTTCCAACAGTGAATGGAGTGCAACAGCGGCCCGGACGAGACGCTCGAGCTGAGAACGTCGATTACTCGTGCGACGCCGCATCAGCCCGTTTCTGCCTTGACATCGCCGGTACGTATCCGAATGAAGCCGGGATAACCGAGTGGAGGCGCTGCTGCACCCTGCACCGGGGTGACGATGCGTGCGTCGAGATCGTCGACGAGTTCCGTCTCAGCAGGCTGACTGACGACATCACGATCAGCCTGATGACCTGTTGCGAACATGACCTGGGTAACCCTGGCGTGATCGCATTCAAGGTCGACGGCGGGAAAGATGTCGTCATGACCTACGATGCCTCTGCGTTGAGTGCAACAAGTGAGCGGATAGACATCGTCGACAAGAGGCTCCTGGATGTGTGGGGAGACCACATCTACAGGATAACCCTGAGGTCGAAGAACGCAATAGACTGGGGGAAATGGGTCCTGCGGTTTGAGCAGGCGGTAGATTCGGGCGCGTGATGCGGAGGTGGTAATGTGAGTCTAGTTCGTGCTATCGCGGCACTCGGTGCCGCGCTGGGCTTGGTAGTCGGCAGGATGCTCGACAAGACAGGTTGGGGCGTTGTGATTGGTGTTGTTGTCGGCTTCGCGGTCGGTTTCGCAGTGGACAGACTGAGGCAGAAGAGATAGCCCTGGTGAGCTGCGCCGCACATGCCTCCGGTCCTCGGGGCATGTGCGGCGCTGGAATCACTCGCTCAGTTCTCGCCACGAAGAAGCGGACCTGCACGTTCTCACCGCTCCGGCCTGCGAATGTCCTCACGATGTCGCCGACGGTCATGCTGTCATCCTTGATGAACCTCTGTTCCAGCAGGCATACCTGGCTGAGATACTTGCGCACCTTGCCGGCTTTGATCTTCTCGATCACGCGTTCGGGCTTGCCCTGCGCCCTTGCGATGCTCTCCGCCTCGTTTTCGACCTTCCGTATGACTTCCGGAGGAACATCGTCGATGCTGATGAAGAGAGGCGATTCCGAGGCGATCTGCAGCGCTAGGTCTCGTACCAGTCTGCGGAACAGCTCGCTTCTTGACAGGAAATCGGTTTCGCAGAGAACCTCCACCAAGACGCCGATGCGTCCGTCGCCGTGGATGTATGCGTCGATCAGCCCATGTTTGGTCTCTCTGTCGGACTTCTTTTCCGCTTTCTCTGCAGCGCGCTCGATCAGGAGGGCCTGGGCCTTGCCGAAGTCGCCCCCGGCCTCCTCGAGGGTGCGCTTGCATTCCATAATGCCTGCGCCCGTCAGCTCGCGCAGCTTCTTGATCTGCTCAGTGTCGATAGTCATTTTGCCTGCCTCCTTTGTGTTTGAGTGCCATGGCCGCTCCGGAGCGCAGTAACGAAAAAGGCTTTCGCCTCTTCCGAGACGAAAGCCTTGACTTCCGCATACACACTCCGCTTGCATTGCGCCATTGTTCGATACGGGTACATAGACCGATATCTATCCTCTGTAACGGGAGGAACCCGTC
>JAAYAB010000031.1 GCA_012719595.1 Bacillota bacterium | reverse complement strand
TCAACCATGCCGACGTTTTTGTCGATCGTGCAGAAAGGGTAGTTCGCTGCTTCTGCGTGCGCGTTCGACAGGGCGTTGAGCAATGTGGACTTGCCCACATTGGGCATGCCGACGAGGCCGACCGACAGAGCCACAAGTCATCCCTCCGATCTACCGACCCGACCCAGTGTAGTCAGCGCTCGCGGCACGCCCCTGTGCGGCGCGCAGGCGGCTCTTCCATACGAGCTACACCAGGCCTGCAGCCATGTCAAATGAGGGTTTCAATGCAGGGTAAAGCGATCTGTACAGGACCTTTCCTTCAGCGTACCGCTTCACGTTCGCCTTGATCGGATCAAGCTGCGACACAGTGCGCACACACTGATCGCACGCGGATTCTACGCTGTCGTAATGCCCGACTCCTACTGCAGCCAAGAGCGCTGCGCCGTATGCCGGACCCTCTGTGGCGTTGGTCGTGGTCATCTTCACGTCGAAGACGTCCGCCAGTATCTGCCTCCAGAACTCGCTCCTTGCGCCTCCTCCTGACGCTCTGATCTCGTTCACGTTCGGTATCAGCAGTTTGACCAGGTCGAGGCAGTCTGACAAGCTGAACGCCACGCCCTCGAGAATGGCACGGGCCATATGGGCCTTGGTATGGCGGAGCGACAGGCCGAAGAAGACTCCGCGGGCGTTTGCGTCCGGATATGGGGTTCTCTCGCCCGTAAGGTACGGGAGGAAGCACAATCCTTCGCTCAGCATAGGAGCTGTCGCGGCCTCAGCGGTGATCAGCTCATACACGTCCTTGCCGATGAGCTCGGCGACTGATCGTTCAGGCTGGCACAGCACATTGCGGAACCACTGCAGAGACCCGCCGGCAGACAGTGTCACTCCCATGACGTGCCACTTGCCCGGAACGGCGTGACAGAACGTATGGAGCCTTCCTTCCTCATCGAGGTCGACCTTGTCCATGTGTGCGAAGACGACTCCGCTGGTCCCTACAGTCACCCATGTCAGTCCGGACCGCACTATGCCGTTGCCCACCGCGCCGGCGGCATTGTCGCCGCCTCCTCCGACGACCGGGACGCCCGGCCTGACCCCCAACTCCGCTGCAGCAGAGGCGGTAACCTTCCCGCTCACTACCGGAGATTCGTAGCAGTCAGGCATCCAGTCACGCGGTATCTCGAGGTCGTTGAGCATCTCCTGTGACCATGTCCGGTTCTTGACATCAAACAGAAGCGTCCCTGACGCGTCCGACACCTCCGTCGCGTACTCCCCGGTCATGCGCAGCCTTATGTAATCCTTGGGGAGAAGCACCTTGCGGATGTTCTTGTAGATGTCGGGCTCATGGTTTCTGACCCACACGATCTTCGGTGCTGTAAAACCGGCCAATGCCTTGTTGTAGGTCAGCTCCAGCAGCCTTCGTGCTCCAATGCGCTCGGTGATCTCGTCGCATTCCGCTGCGGTGCGCTGATCGCACCAGAGTATCGCCGGCCTAAGAACCTTGTCGGCCGAGTCCAGCAGCACTGCGCCATGCATCTGCCCGGAGAAGCCAATGCCGGCTATGTCGTTCCCATCTACGCCTGCGGCCTCGATTGCCTTCCGGGTAGCGCCGACCGTGCCTTTCCACCAGTCCTCGGGGTCCTGCTCCGCCCAGTTCGGCTTAGGGGTATAGAGCGGGTATTCAACAGACCCAGTGCCTCTCACAACGCCGGACTCGTCTACGACAATCGCCTTGGTACCGCTAGTTCCGATGTCGATCCCGAGGAAAAGACCCACGACACCCACCTCCACAGGTTTTCTTCTACACTTTGGAGTGCTTACTTCCTCTGTACGCTGTCTGGCCTGATGTGAAGCTCACGCCATTGACTGCTATCTATTTCAGAGGGCGAATCGTCGACCAGAGAGACGCCGGCCGAGTTGTACGGGAACGGAATCATGTCTCTCATGTTCTCGATGCCCGCTATTTGGGTCAGCAACCTGTCGAAGCCTATGGCGAATCCCCCGTGCGGCGGAGCGCCGTATTCGAACGCTCGCAGCAGGAATCCAAATCTGCGCTCGGCGTCGGCGGCATCCATGCCGACCACCTTCATTACTTCCTGCTGGATGTCGCACCTGTTTATCCGTATGCTCCCACTGCCCAACTCTACTCCGTTCAGAACCAGGTCGTAGAGGCGTCCTCTTACCCTTCCCGGGTCGCTATGGAGGAACGGCATATCCTCTTCCTTCGGCATGGTGAACATGTGGTGCATCGGCTCCCACTGCCGGGTCTCTTCATTCCAATCGAACAAGGGGAAGTCTGTTATCCAGACCAGGTTGAAGACTCCGCTCGGTATCAGGTCCAGCTTGCGAGCTAGGTGATTGCGCAGCCACCCCAGCGAAGCCGCGACGATTCGCGGCGAGTCGGCCACGAAGACAAGCAAGTCTCCGGGTTCTGCTTTCGACCTCTGACGGATCGCCTCGAGCTCACCGTCGGTGAAGAACTTGGTGATGCTGGATTCTAGACCGGAGTCGGTCACCCGCATCCAGGCAAGCCCCTTCGCCCTGTACACCTTGACAAACTCGCCGAGCTCGTCGATCTCGCGTCTCGGCAGCGAGGATCCTCCCTTGATGTTGAGCCCCTTGACCTGGCCTCCGTTTTCGACCGCTCGTGCAAACACTGAGAAGCCGCAGTTGGCGCTCAGGTCGGTGTAGTCGATCAGCTCCATCCCAAAGCGCGTGTCCGGCTTGTCCAGGCCGAACCGATCTATGGCCTCCTGATACGTCATCCTGGGGAAAGGCAGTGACACATCGATGTCGGCGCCGGCCTTGAACGCAGCCTTGACCACGCCTTCGACGACACAAAAGACATCGCTCTCGTCCACGAAGCTCATCTCGAGGTCGATCTGGGTATGCACCGGCTGCCTGTCGGCCCTCTGGTCCTCATCCCTGAAACAGGGAGCGAGCTGAAAATACCGGTCGACGCCGCTCACCATGAGAAGCTGTTTGTAGAGCTGGGGACTCTGAGGAAGCGCGTAGAACTTGCCCGGGAAGAGCCGGCTGGGAACTACGAAGTCGCGAGCGCCCTCAGGTGTGCTCCTGACCAGCAGCGGCGTTTGCACTTCCAGGAAACCGAGGCTCGACAGGTACTCGCGCACGGCCTGGGCAGCGTTGTGGCGGATGGCCAGATTCCGCTGCATCGACGGTCGCCGCAGGTCCAGGTATCGGTATTTCATCCGCACGTCTTCGTTGGCGACCTTGCTGTCGTCAATCTCCAGAGCAGGCGTCTTGGCTGTGCTCAAGATCACTAGCCTGTCGCACGTCACCTCGACCTCACCTGTGGCCATGTTGGGGTTGATGGACTCAGCGGGACGAGCGTCCACAACCCCGTGGGCTTGCAGCACCCACTCCTTTCTGACCTTCTCTGCCACCTTGTGGCTCTCCGGGTCCTTCTGTGGGTCGCAGACAACCTGAGACTCGCCATACCGGTCTCGAAGGTTTATGAAAATGACTCCTCCATGATCTCGAACACTCTGCACCCATCCGCACAGAGTGACTTCCTGTCCGATATCCTTAGGCCTCAGATCGCCACAAGTGTGGGTCCGCAGCATTGTACCACCCCTTCGAATCACAGCGCACACCAAGCCAGACGCTCGGGTATCCCATATATTATAGCATAGACATGCTGATTTGAAAGACACAGACTGGCATTACAACCAAGCTGCCAAGTCGCTCAATCAAAACTCCTGACGTGCCGTACCAGAGCTGAAGACACGTCCAGACGGTTGAACGGTGGGATTATGTACACGCCGTTGAAACAGCGAACCGCAGCCTCGGTCACCCGCCGTGCAAGATCCAGGCCCGCAGATGCCACCTGGTCGTGCGGAGTCGAGCGCAGCAGCTCCAGGATTGAGTCAGGGATGCGCATGCCGGGGAACTCGTTGTTCAGGACCTCGGCGTTGCGCAGAGATACGAAGGGCAACACTCCAACGAACACAGGCACTTCCACATCGTCTAGCTTGTCCCGCAGTTCCTGCACTCTGGACGGCTCCCACACCGGCTGCGTCTGAACGAAGTCGACTCCTATGTCCAGCTTGCGCCTCAGTCGGCCGATCTCCGCATCGAGACGCACGGCGTTCGCATTGAAGGCACACCCTATGTTCAGCCGGTATGGAGCATCGGACGAGGAGTTGTAGTCGTGTATCAGCTCTATCAGGCCGTAGGAGCCTGTGTCGAAGATACCCGAGATCTTCTGCCCCATCTGTTCTCCGACATAGTCGCCGGTCACAGCCAGAACCGCGCCGATTTCCAGAGCTGTCAGCCCAAGCAACCGGGAGTGCTGCGCTATCAGGCTTCGATCCCTGCAGGTCATGTGCACTATTACAGGTATTCCGGTCTCTTGCTGCAGCACGTGCCCGGCTACGAGGCTGTCCATTCGGACTCTCGCACCAGGGTTCTCCGGAACGCTGAGAGCATCCACTCCCTCGTCTGCAAGACATCTCGCGGTATGAATCAACTTTGACAGCGACCATGTCTTTGGCGGGTTCAGATCTACCACGGCAACCGGACGCCCGGACCTGGCTTTCTCCACGAACGGCGCAAGGCCTTCTTTGGCGGGAGAGCCTGTTCCCTTCGGACTAATGGTCATCGAGAAACTCCGCGGCGTGCCCGGCAGGTCGATGTCGTTGATCGCCTGCACGAGGCTGCGTATGTGCTGGGGCGTCGTGCCGCAGCATCCGCCTACGATCGCTGCGCCGGCGCTCACACACCTAGCAGTGTAGCTGCCGAAGTAGGAGGGGTCGGCAGAATATAGATGCCTTCCGCCGACGATCTCTGGAATGGACGCGTTGGGGAATGCCGACACAGGTGCATCAACGAGCCTTGCGAGCTGCGAGACGGCCTCGGTGACTACCGAAGGCCCTCCTGAGCAGTTCACTCCAACGACAGCGGCACCCTTGGTCACCAAGTCTGCCAACCGCCGGAGCCGACCTGTTTCGACCCTGCCGAATCCGCCCGCCACCGTCGCCTGACAGATGACCGCCACCCGGCCTAAGCTCAAGCCTGCCTCAAGAGCGATCTGCAGTTCATACAGGTCCGAGAAGGTCTCCAGTATCAGCAGGTCAACCCCTGCCTCAACCAGCGACTCCATCTGCTCTCTGTAGGCATTCCGCATTTCTTCGTCTGAGACAGAGGCCTTCATGCCGGTCGAAACTGGACCGACTGCACCTCCTACCAAGACATCTTTGCGGGATGCCCTGCTGACCTCGCGTGCTATCCTGGCGCCCGCAACATTGACACTCCTGACCTCGTCGGACAGCCCAAACCGCCGGAGCTGAAGCCTGTTCGCTGCGAAAGTGTTAGTCTCAATCAGCCTCGCACCGGCGTCGATGTATTCGCGATGTGCGGACGCGACGGTCACTGGCGACGACAGGTTGAGCAGCTCGACCGGTTTGCCGTCGAGCGCGCGGAGAGACGCCAAGTACGTACCCATCGCTCCATCGCCGATCAGTATCTCCTCAGCAAGTCTCTCTCGCAGCTCAGCCCCAGTCAACCCGTGCCACCTGCCCAGTCCCATAGCCTAGTACAGAAGTATCACTGCCATCAGTTGGAGATCTTCATCTCCAATGTTCTCGATCGAGTGGCTCGCGCCGTCACCTGTGAGGATCGCGTCACCTTCAGCAACATCTCGCTCTACCCCACCGTCGACAACGCGGCCGCGGCCCTTGATTATGTAGAAGACCTCTTCCTCGTCGACATGTTCATGAAGACCTATTGAACAGCCCGGCTCGAGTGTGATCTTCGCAAACAGCCTGCATTTGCCCTTGAGTTCCTCTTGCTTGAACACATGCATGATCTGGACTCTGCCCTTGCCCCCGCGCATCGCCTCGCGCACTTCCACCTGCATATCGCAGCTTGGACGCACCATGATCTTCATCGCTCCTTCCCGTTCAAAGGTGCATCTATGATCCCCTGACGATCTCGACTCCCGCACTCGTTCCTATGCGGCTCGCTCCGGCCTTGACCATCAGAAGAGCGTCCTCGAACGACCTGATGCCTCCGGCCGCCTTGACACTCACGCTCGGCCTTGTCGCAATCCGCATGAGGCGCACATCGTGCTCAGTAGCTCCGTGCTTGCCGAACCCTGTGGACGTCTTCACGAAGTCGTAACCGAGCGAGTCAAGTATGATGCACGCCTTCACTTTCTCAGCATCCTCCAGGAAGCAGGCCTCGATGATGGCCTTTGTGACACAGCCCTTGGAGGCCTCTGCGACAGAGCGGGCGTCGGTAACGAACTCATGGTAGTCGCGGCCCTTTAGCGCACCCAGGTTGATCACCATGTCGATCTCGTCAGCACCCTCGTCCCTCATCCTTCGTGCCTCATCCGCCTTGACAGGCGCCAGATCTGCCCCGAGCGGGAACCCAACAACAGTGCAAAGCCGCACTTCAGTGGCTGCGGCATCGAGAAGCTTCCTCGCGAGCGGGACCCACACTGGATTGACGCACACTGCAGCAAACCCGTGTGAGACTGCTTCGTCCACGAGTCGCTCGATGTCAGCCCTCACTGCTGTGGGACGAAGATTAGTATGGTCTATCATGCATGCGAGGTCTTCTCTGCTCACTTGCGGTTCTGAATCAACGGCTGGTCCGACTGGAATTGGCTCAAAAAGCGCCGTGTTAAGCGCATCTTTGCACAGCGCTACAACCTCGCGATCAGCCTCAGCTGCGAGTTCTAGGGCCGCCGCTCTCACAAGATCCTCCAACGCAGTTCCTCCTCTCAAGCAGTTGCTACCTCAACACGGGCCTTGGCCGACGCCTCCCATGCCTGTACCCATCATCTATGCTTGTACTGACCATCTATGCCTGTGCCGGCGAGCATGGTGGGAACGCGGCAGTGGGGGTATGCCCCACGACCAAGCTCTGTTTCCCTATTATACCACGGCACCAAACACATGGAACACCGGGCTTCTCCACTCTCTGTTGTCGCAATGCACGCCGAAGCGACTACGGGGTCACCTGCCGCATTCGTGGAGCACCGGACTTTTAATCCGGGTGTCCTGCTGGAGAGCCCGTGGAGCTGCGCGCCGAATCGCTGGAGCGCCTGGCTCTTGATCAGGGTTCCCGCCCAAACGCCTAGAGCGCCGCCCGCCGTACTGCGGACAGGCGGCTATGCGTCGCGGAATAGCCTCTGTCAATGCACTCCCTTATCCTGCCTATCTCAAACAATCCGACATCGTAGATCTTCGGCTCCACCCGCACAAACCTGGTTCGGTACTTCAGTGCGAGCGACTCGCAGATGAGACCTACTGACTGGGCCGCCATGATATCGACCGACTGGCTCACAACCTCTGCGATGTTGTCTATTCCCTCCCGCCGCTCGCCGGAGTAGCCCAAATTGACGCCGATTATGCTGTCGCACCTCAGCAAGTCCAGCGCCTCGAGAGGAAGGTTGTCTGTGACTCCTCCGTCGACGAGTTGCATTCCCGCGATCCACCTCGGTGTAAAGACTCCCGGGATCGAGCAGCTCGCTGCGATTGCTGCGGCCGGATCGACACCCGTCTCGACAACAGTGCGGCGTCGTCGGAGCTTGTACCGCCTCGTGAGCACCTCAGCGGTCCTGCGGTCGGTGAAGACGACCTGCTTGCCGTTATCGAGCTGAGTGGCAACCACCACACACGGAAGCGCCATGTCATCGAAGGATCGTGCCATCCCAGCCTTTCGAAGGAACTGCTCCAGCTTGGTTCCTTTGATGACTCCGCATGGAGCGCGTTTGAACAACGAGGCGCCCGAGCCGACCGCCTCCGCCAAGACCCTTGCCATACTGGCAATGATCGCTAGCGGCGAATGGATGTCGACGATCTGTGACGGCTTCAGAGAGAGGGCCACCCTCTCCAGATCTGCCGGTGACAGCCCCGATGCGTACAGACCCGCAACAATACTGCCTGCACTCGCTCCCGACACGACGCTTGGGTAAATGCCGTTTTCATGCAGGCACTTCAACACCCCGATATGAGCCGCGCCCCGGACGGAACCGCCGCTAAGTGCCAGTCCGATTCTCATTGACCTCACCTCGCCCGCCGTGCAGCAAGTTCACCGAACAGTGTCGACGAGACGCGATGATCCTGGGCAGCGAGAGTAGTCGAACGCACTGTGCGGTCTCTCTGCCGAGACAGCAGACCACTTGTGCACTTGGTACATGATATGAGTGAGTGAGACCGTGCGAACCGGCTGACACACCAAGACGTGGCGAGTATGTAAGCCTGAGATGCGCAAGGCGGGCTGCATACGCAGGCTAAGGGTGGGTTGCTTCTTCGGCTCTCGGTGAGTTGCGGTAGGGTGAGTCCCAAGTCGCTGTCGTGACTCCCGGTCCCTACTCTGCGCTGTCCGCCAACAGTCCTTCCAGCGCTTCGCGTGACAGGATCCGGCCGACGCCGATCTGGTTCCCGTCGATCACTATCGCGGGGACAATAGTCACGCCCCGGTCGAGTATGTCCTGAATCGCAGTAATCCTGCGGATCTCGACATCGAGCCGAAGCCCGCTGGCTATTTCTCGCGCCTGCTCGGCCATGATCCTGAGCGGTTCACAGTCTGGGCCGAGGATCTCGATTATCAGCGAAACCACTTCCAAACGGAAAACGTACAGGGCGAACCGCATCAAGTCTGGGAGCCTAGGTCTCCAGGCGATGCCTCGTGTTGACGGGGCGTGCCCAACCGCCTCAACAATACTATCCCACGCGGAGGCGGCTGGTACCCACTGGAGCCATCTGTACTGCCACAGAAGGTGAACCGTAGCAGGAACTGAGGCCGAGCTTGGCTCTACCGTCGAAGTGGTGAGCAAGAGAAGAATATGGTAGAATACATATGGTTCGCTTCGCACTAGGGTGTTTGGCCTGAATGCAGTGAGGTGTTCGGGGTGTACGAAGAAGAGTTCGGCAGACTCGTGAAGAAGCAGCGCCGGCGCCTCGGGATGAGCGCAAGGGCGCTGAGTCAGCACATCGGCCTGTCTCCCTCCTATATCAGTCAACTCGAGCGCGGGCTCATAAAAAAGCCCACCTATGACATAGCCAAAAAGATAGGCGAGCACCTCGACATCTCTGAGGATGTTCTGTTGTTCTTCGGTATAGAGCCGCAAGACGGCGACACCGACAGCGAGCAGGTCGGTCCAGAGCCGTCAGAGGACGAGATACTCATTCAGCTCAAACACGACAAGACCCGTCTATTCGCACTCATATCACGATTCTGCGAGACGGATCCGTACACTGCCTACACCCTGCTGAGCTATTTGAACGAGCTGCTCGAGGACCCAGACACCAGAGGGTTTCTCAGCGAGATCCTGGACCGATGCAGGTTCTTCGAATCGGAGCGCTCTCGCGAACTGCTGCTTCAGCTGATAGACTCCGAAATCATCAACTGATCTCCCGCGATATCCATTCCCTTGTCTAGCGCCTTGACGTTGAGGTCGATGAGACTCTGCGAGAGTTTTGGCATGACTGCACGAATCGAATCGACCACTGCCTCCCGCGACACCACGCCCCGCGCCCTCAGGTACGCTCCCAGCGCGACCATGTTTGCGGCTCGGATATCTCCCAGCTCTGAGGCTATGCCGCTCGCGCGCACAGCTATGACAGTGATGTCTTGCCGTTCAGGGACGATGTCTATGAGTGAGCTGTTGTAGATCAGCAGCCCTGACGGCTTGATCGAAGGTGCAAACTTCTCCAAGCTGGGCCTGTTCATCGCGATGACTGTATCGGGCTCAGCAACTACGGGCGACCCAATAGGATCACTGGATATGACTACGCAGCAGTTCGCGGTTCCTCCCCTCATTTCAGGACCATATGAGGGTATCCATGACACGTTCCTGCCCTCAACCATCCCCGCGTGAGCGAGAAGCCTGCCCATGACCATGATCCCCTGGCCGCCAAAGCCTGCGATGATTATCTCCTCCAGCATCAGCCCGCTCCCTCCACAGTCTTGAACTCCCCTAGCGGATAGTACGGGATCATGTGCTCTTCAACCCACTTGAGTGCCTCGATGGGTGCCAACCCCCAGTTGGTGGGGCACGAAGAGAGGACTTCGACGAAGCCGAATCCCTGGTCCTTGATCTGAACCTCAAAGGCCTTCTGTATGGCCCGCTTCGCTCTGTTGATGTTCGCAGGGTTGTGAACCGACACTCGAGCGATGTATGCCGGGCTCTCCAAAGCGGCCAGCAACTCCGCCATTCTGACCGGGTAGCCGGCGAGCGCAGCATCTCGTCCTCTCGGACTTGTGGTAGTTTTCTGCCCTACCAGTGTGGTCGGAGCCATCTGGCCGCCGGTCATGCCGTAGATTGCGTTGTTCACGAAGATCACTGTGATGCGTTCGCCTCTGGCGGCTGCGTGGATTATCTCGGCTGTGCCGATGGACGCAAGGTCTCCGTCTCCCTGATACGAGAAAACGACGCACTCCGGCCTCGCCCTCTTGATTCCAGTGGCGACTGCGGGAGCCCTGCCATGGGCCGCCTGCTGCATGTCGCAGTTGAAGTAGTTGTACGCCAGCACTGAGCAGCCGACCGGCGCTACTCCTACAGCTCGGTCGAGCACCCCGGCTTCGTCGATTGCCTCTGCAACCAGCCTGTGAATGATGCCGTGAGTGCATCCCGGGCAGTAGTGAGTCGGCACATCCGCCAGAGCTGCCGGTCTGCCAAACACTCGGGTCATCTGCGTCACCTCTCAGGAACGGCGCCGCAAGGCGCTTGGGAACGGTCCTTCAGGACGCTTTCCATTCGGGCGAGTATTTCCTTGGGCGTCGGCAAGAAGCCGCCGGTCCTTCCGTAGAACTGCACCGGACTCGCACCGTTGACTGCAAGCTTGACGTCCTCTACCATCTGTCCCAGACTCAGCTCGACGACGAGGAACGGGACTCCCTTCTTTGCGAGCTCGGACAGTATCTCCGAAGGAAACGGGAAGAGCGTAATAGGCCTCACTATTCCCACTCTCAGTCCTGCACTTCGCGCCATATTTGCTGCACTCCTGCAGACGCGCGACATGGTTCCATAGGCGACCAGAATCACGTCTGCATCGTCGCAGTCAATGACCTCCGCTCGGACATCCTCTGACTTCATCCGGCGATACTTGGCTTCCAGTCTGAGATTGAGCTTCTCCAGTTCTTCATTCTCGAGATGGAGCGAATTGACGATGTTGGGTGCGCGTCCGCGTGCACCAGTGGTCGCCCACGGTTTCGGCGGCAACTCGCTGACAGATACGGGCGGCTTCGAGAACGTGACAGGCTCCATCATCTGTCCGAGTGCGCCGTCACCCAATACCATCACCGGGTTTCTGTACTTGTCGGCGAGCTCGAATGCGTCGGCGGTGCAATCGGCCATCTCCTGCACGGATGCAGGCGCCAGGACCAGCATGCGGTAGTCTCCATGCCCGCCGCCTTTTGTCGCCTGGAAGTAGTCCGACTGAGCGGGCTGGATTCCGCCGAGTCCCGGTCCTCCCCTGACCATGTTTACGATCACGCAGGGCAGTTCGGCTCCCGCGATGTAGGAGATTCCCTCCATCTTCAGGCTGATGCCCGGGCTGGAGGACGAAGTCATCACACGAGCTCCGGCACCCGCTGCGCCGTAGACCATGTTGATGGCTGCAATCTCGCTCTCGGCCTGCAGGAACACTCCGCCTACTTCAGGCAGCCGTCTAGACATGTATTCGGGGATTTCGTTCTGTGGCGTAATCGGATAGCCGAAGAACAGACGGCATCCGGCGCGTATAGCCGCCTCGCCGACGGCTTCGTTTCCCTTCATCAACAGGCGCTCAGACAATGAATATCACCTCACGACCTGTCTGCTGAGTGGATCAGCGATACACCTCTATCGCCACATCAGGGCAGCCCCGGCCGCATATCGCACAGCCGGTGCACCGCTCCGGGTCTGTCAGCTCGGCGTATCTGTAGCCCCTAGAGTTGAACTGCTTGCTCATGCTTATCAGCGACCTAGGACAAAAAGCGACGCAGAGCTCGCATCCCTTGCATCGCTCCCCGTCGACCTTGATCCCTGCCATCGTCAACCACTCCTGTAGACAGGTAAGAGAAAAAGCGAGTCACACCTCATACCTATTCCACAGTCTGAAGATGATGTCCTTCACGCGGCGCGGTCCCAGAAATACCCTCAGTACACAGCAGTATCTGCGCAGTGCGCAGATACCCATGTGATTTCAGAGCGTTTTTCGGCCGCCGCCTAGTCAGTGCCTCCTGTACCCGCCGCTGCGGTCGCCGTCTCCGGCTGGCCGCCTCGGGTGGTCGCCGCGCCTGAACGGAGGACGTCTGTCGCGGTTTTCCCTGGAGTCGGCCCCATCGCCGCCTCCGTCGCCGCGCGGAGGACCGTCATTCGGCAGCAACGCCTTTCTGGACAGGTTGATCCTGCCCTGGCTGTCGATCTCTGTGACCTTGACCTGCACCTGATCCCCGACGCTCACGACATCCTCAACCCGGTTCACTCTGTACCGGTCTAGCTCGGAGATATGCACGAGACCTTCTTTTCCAGGCAGGATCTCGACAAAGGCGCCGAAGTTCATTATGCGAGTGACTCTTCCGTTGTAGACTTCGCCCTGCTTGACGTCGCGGACTAGGTCTGCAATCATGCTCATCGCCCTGCTCGAGGACTCTTCGCTCGTCGAATAGACGAAGACTCGGCCGTCATCTTCTATGTCGATCTTGGCGCCGGTGTCCTCGATGATCTTTCGAATGGTCTTCCCGCCGGGGCCGATTATGTCTCTGATCTTGTCGGTATCAACCACCATCGTGCGCATTCTTGGTGCGTAGGGCGAGAGATCCGGTCTTGGCTCCGCGATGACCTCAGTCATCTTTGAGAGTATGAAGAGCCTTCCCTTCCTGGCCTGCTCAAGAGCGCTGGCAAGGATGTCTCTCGAGATCCCTTTGACCTTCATGTCCATCTGAATGGCCGTGATGCCGTCTGCGGTCCCTGCCACTTTGAAGTCCATGTCGCCCAAGTGATCTTCGAGTCCCTGTATGTCGGTCAGGATCGCTACGTCGTCGCCGTCTTTGACGAGACCCATGGCGATTCCGGCCACAGGCTTGCGTATCGGCACTCCGGCGTCCATGAGCGCAAGCGTGCTGCCGCAGACGCTGGCCTGCGACGTCGAACCGTTCGACTCGAGAACCTCTGACACGAGCCTGATCGTATACGGGAACGTGGATTCATCCGGAATGACTGGCAGCAGCGCCCGCTCTGCGAGTGCGCCGTGCCCTATCTCGCGTCGGCCAGGGCTCCTCATAGGCCTGACCTCTCCGACGCTGTACGGAGGGAAGTTGTAGTGGTGCATGTACCGCTTCGAGTCTTCTTCGCTGAGCCCGTCGAGGAGCTGCTCGTCGCCGATGGCGCCCAGAGTGCACACAGTGAGCACCTGAGTCTGGCCCCTTCTAAACAGGCCTGATCCGTGCACTCTCGGGAGCAGCCCGACCTTGCACGTGACCTCTCGGATCTCGTCCAGCGCCCGACCGTCGACCCTCATCTTGTCCCGCAGGATCATCGTTCTGACGATCTCTTTCTCGATCTTGTCGAGCACGCTCTCTATGGCCTTTGACCTCTCCTCGAAGCCTTCGCCGTAGACTTCTGCGAAGTGCTGTAGCGCTTCAGCTCTGACTGCCTCTACCTGCTCTTGCCTCTTGAGCTTGTCATCTGACCTCAAGGCCGCATCGAGTCGCTCTGTCGCATACGACCGCACTCGCTCTTCGAGGTCAGTCTCTACCGCAAATACGGGGACCCCCACTCTCGGCTTGCCTACTCGTGCCATCATCTCGCGCTGCAGTGCAACGATGCGTCTGATGGCCTCGTGTCCAGTCATGATCGCCTCGACTGCGTCCTCTTCCGTGATCTCCGAAGCTCCTGCCTCGACCATCATTATGGCGTCTTCCGTACCTGCGACGGTTATGGACATGTCGCTTCTGCTCGCCTGTTCCACTGTGGGATTCACCACGAACTTCCCGTCGACTCGCCCAACTCTCACTCCGCCCACGGGGCCGTCAAACGGTATACCCGAGATGCAGAGAGCAGCCGACGCGCCGTTCAGGGCGACTATGTCCGGTTCGTTATCGGTCTCGACCGACAACACGGTTGCGACCACCTGAACATCATTCCTGAAGCCCTCTGGAAACAGTGGGCGCAACGGCCTGTCCACCATTCGTGCAGCCAGCGTCGCGGCCTCTGAGGGACGTCCCTCGCGCTTGAACCATCCACCCGGGATCCGTCCCACTGCGTACTGGCGTTCCTCGTAATCAACGAGCAATGGGAAGAAATCGATCCCTTCCCTTGGCTGTTTCGCCATGACTGCGGTGGTGAGGACAGTGGTATCGCCATACCGGGTCAGAACTGAGCCGTCAGCCTGCTGAGCCAACTCTCCCACTTCGAACCTCAACGTCCGTCCACCGATCTCGATCTCGAACACCTCAGGCATTTATGGATGTACCTCCTCTTTCAGACAACAGCCGGCGACGGGCACTAGCGTGATCGTCCTCATCAGTCACATCTTGCCCACAACCGATCCTACGTATCAGAACAAGGAGCGGTCGCCCGCTCCTGTTCCGATCTTATTTCCTGATGCCGAGCTTGTTCACTATGTCGCGATATCTGAGGACGTCCTTCTTCATAAGGTAGTTGAGCAAGCCGCGCCGCTGCCCCACCATTTTGAGAAGACCGCGTCTGGAATGATGATCGTTGGCGTGCTCTCTGAGATGTTCGGTGAGGTAGTTGATCCTCTCTGTGAGGAGTGCGATCTGCACCTCCGGTGATCCGGTGTCACCCTCATGGCGCTTGTGGGCATCAATGATCTCTTTCTTCCGCTCCCCTGTTAGCAATTACTGCACCTCCTAATAGTACCGACCGCAGGAATCGTTGAGCTGAGCGATGTCACTGCAACCCGCTCGAACCTCACGCCTGACAGCCGGTGAGCCCCAGTAGCACAGACGATAGCCGGAGTCTCAACCGTCCGAGCCACTGGTTTCTTGCACTGCACTGCGGCAGATCTGAAGTTCGCTGTATCATTGTATCACAGAGCGATTGGGCTGTAAATCCAACTCATGCCTGTCAGGTCTAGGTTCGCCGTCCGCGTGTGCGGCCATCCAGCGTCTTGCGTATCTCTCGTCGGAGGCGATTGCCTCTCTGAGCTGCTGCAGCGACGCAAACCGCCTTTCCTCTCTGATGTAATCCAAGAAGCCGACCCGTATCGATTTGCCGTAGGATTCCCCGTTGAAGTCGAGAACATGCACCTCAACGGAAACGCCGCCGGAGGACACCGTGGGTTTGGACCCGACGTTGCATATTCCCCATCTGCTTACTGTGTCTCCGTCGATCAGCACGGACACGATGTAGACACCTGCGGCTGGAAGGGCTTGCTCCGAGTTCAACCCGAGGTTCATGGTGGGGAAACCTAGCTCCTTGCCCAAATGCCTGCCTTCTATGACGATTCCGTCAACGGCAAATGGCCGGCCCAGATATCTGGAAGCGCCGGCAACATCGCCCGCAGCGATCAAGCTGCGGATCAGCGTGCTGCTCACAACGACGCCGTCGATCTTGACCGAAGGAACGACCGCCACACGGAAGCCCAGATCAGCGCCCATTCTCGCCAGGTCGTGAGCACGTCCGCTCGCGCCCCGCCCGAATGAATGATTCTCTCCCACGACAGCGCCCACCAGGCTGAGCCTTTTGAGGAGAACCTCTCGCACAAATGCTTGAGGGGACATCGCCGCCAGTTTCTCGTCAAAGGGCAATACGACCGCTGTATCCGGACCCAGTTCAGCCAGGCTCTCCAGACGCTGCTTCGTCGTCATTAGGAATCGCGCGGGGCTTCCCGTGCCCGTGACTGCAGAGGGGTGTCGATCGAAGGTAATGACCCCGGCGCGCACGCCGAGGTCCTGCGCAAGCGCGCGTGCTGCGAGCACCACCTGCCTGTGGCCTAGGTGGACTCCATCAAACATGCCGATTGCGTAAACATGACTGCCAGCGACTACGGCGTCGCCATCCTGTCTGGATATCCCAAGGTCAATGACTTCCATCTATGCCGGTCTGCTCCCTGTGCTCCGCCAGGCTCTGGACACCCTCAGTCTCAACACGCGATCAGGTGCCTGACTGGCTGGCAACTACCTTCTCAAGTTGGATTACGGACCGTCCAGCCCTGCCCACCACGCGTCCCACTGCGGCGAGCTGCCCTGACGACATATAGATAGCGACCCGGCCGGACGCCGACGACGCCCCAGCCCGTTCGACCACAGACTTCGAAACGCGTTTTGCCGCAGGCTCCGAAACCTGTTCGACTGACGACTCTACAGTCTGTTCGACCACAGACTCGGACAGCCTGTGCGGGACGACACCGTTTGCTATCAGCCTGTCTTCATCGGGTCTGCAGTGGATCCTCGGCAGATCCCTCACCAGGTGCTCAGGCGGAAACGGCGGGCCGCCGACAGACATAGGTCTCATGCCTGACCTGCATAGGCGGGCCCCTTCGCCCCACGCAGGCAGATCCGCCAGCTCCTCTAGAGCGACCGAGTCCTCCAGGGTGAATCCCGATGCTGCGAGCCTCACGAGATACGACATGTGAGCCTGCACGCCGAGCCGTGCGCCTATGTCCTCGCAGAGGGTCCTCACGTACGTCCCTGACGAACACTCGACGTCGAGCATCACCCTGGATCCGAACGTGATCCTGTCACAGCTCTCCTGGCCGCTCCGCCCAGACGTCGGAGAGAACCTCTTCAGGGAGTATACGGTGACGGTTCGAGGCTGGCGCTCAACGCTGACGCCTTGTCTTGCGAGCTTGTACAGCCGTACTCCGCTCTGCTTCAGAGCCGACATCATCGGAGGCACCTGCTCGATCTGACCTACGAACTCCTCGAGCACTTCGTCCACACGCGCGGGATCGAGTTCGAATTGCGGAGTCACAGCTTTCGTGCTCCCCGTCGAATCCTGGGTGTCCGTGCTCCATCCAAACGTCAGCTCTGCACGGTAGCGCTTCGGGTAGATGTCCGTGAACTCCACGAGTCTCGTGGCTGTTCCGAAGCATACGACGACCACTCCGACGGCTGCAGGATCCAACGTCCCGGTGTGTCCGGCTTTCTGCACGCCGGTCAGCCTTCGAAACAGCGACACCACTCGCTGAGAGGTTATTCCCGGTGGCTTGATGATAGGGACCGCGCCGCTGTCCATGCCAATCCCGCTCTCTAGTCCTCGAGCGCTGAAGAGATGTGTGATATGACAGAGTCTACGACATCCTCCATGCTGCCGCGCACACGAGCGCCTGCGGCGGACCTATGTCCTCCGCCGCCAAAGTGAGCGGCTATGGAATCGACTCTGAAGCGCCCCTTCGACCTGAAGCTCACCTTGACTTCTCCCGCAGCTCCTGGACTGAACAGGATCGCGTAGACGGCTGTATCTACCATCCTAGCGTAGTTGACCAGTCCTTCCAGTTCATCGGCTGCAGTTCTGTGCTTTTGCAAAAGCTCTTGAGTCACGACAAGGTAGGCGATGCGGCCGTCTGCAGCCGTCTTGAGTCCGCCCAGAGCGTCCGAGAGCAGACGGAGATACGTGATGGGCTTGGTGTCGTACACCACCTCAGAAATGGCTCCAGGAGACGCTCCAGCCGCGACCAGTTCGCCAGCGATCACCAAACTCTGAGGTGAGGTATTGGCATACCGAAACGAGCCCGTGTCCGTTGATATGGCAACATAGAGCGCTGTCGCTATGTCTTCAGGAACCCGGTTGAGCAGGTGCCGCACCAGGTGGTAGACGAGTTCGCCGGTCGCCGACATCGAGGTGTCAGCCACAACAGTCGCAGCTATGCCTGTCCCGGCGTTGGACAGCTCGCCTATCTGACCGGGCTGCAGCTCGGCCGAGTGACTGTGTTGCCACTCGGCTATTCGGCCGGCTTGCCGCTCGGCCGAATAGCCGGTCTGCCACCCGCCAGAACGACCAGCCTGAGCCACGGTCGTCGCGTGGTGGTCAAGAATGATCAACCGGCCGCACCGAGTCATCAGCTCCCTGACTCGTGCTCCAATCCTGGACAGTTCTCCACAATCGAGGATGATCCCCAGTGTGTCCGCATCCGACGCAGCGCTGCTGAGTGCCTGGCCGATCAAGATGCGATCGGCGCCGGGGATGAACCTGTACTGAACAGGCACCTCATCTTGGAAGGCAACTGTGACTTCTTTGCCGAGGCTCGACAGGGCCAATGCCAATGCACACGTCGAACCGACGCTGTCTCCGTCGGGATTCACGTGGCTGCTGAGCAGGAACCGGTTCTCTGACCTCAGCACGCCCGCGATCGACCTTAGCTGCCGTGCCAATCGACGCGAACCTACCGCTACCCTGCATCTCACGACCGCGGCTCACCACTGTCAGGAAGGTCTTCGCCTGCGCTGATCTTGGACAGGATGTCCAGGATCCTCGCACCGCTCTCGATGGATTCATCCAGTTTGAACACGATCTCGGGAACGTGGCGCAAGCTCAACCTCCGCCCCAACTCTGTCCTAAAGAACCCCTTGCCCTTGTTCAGGGCAGTCATCGTGGCCTCTCTCGCTTCCTGATCGCCCAATACAGAGACGTATATCTTCACAAGAGAGAGATCTCCTGACACTTCGACCGACGTTATGGTCGTCATGGGCGCTATTCGAGGATCCTTGAGCCTCCTCGAAATGATCTCGCTTCCCTCTTCGCGGATGAAGTCGGCCACCCGCTGCGCCCTTGAATCACCCATCACAATCACTCCTGGTCTCGAGCCTCATCTCCAGGCAAACGCGAAGACGCCGCAGCCACCGCGGCCGGCAGTCCGGCCGGATGGCTGAGCGGTCATTGCCTTCCGGAAGCCGTCGCCGCCTCCTAGAGGCTTCTCTTCACGGTCTCGCGGACGTACGCCTCTATGACATCGCCCTCTCGGACATCGTTGAAACGCTCGAGACCGATGCCGCACTCGAATCCTTCGGCCACCTCTCGGACGTCGTCCTTGAACCTCTTCAGGGACTCAATCGAACCTTCGTGAACCACTACTCCGTCTCTGATAACCCTGACGTGAGCATTTCGAGTGATGCTGCCATCCGTGATGTAGCATCCCGCAACAGTTCCGGCTTTCGGCACCTTGAACGTGGCTCTGACCTCAGCGTGGCCGACGATCCTCTCGCGTATCTCCGGTTCGAGCAGGCCTGAGAGGGCCTTCTTGACATCGTCTATGGCTTCATAGATGATCCTGTAGAGCCTGATGTCGATCTTCTCCCGGTCTGCGGCTCTTCGAGCCACAGCGTCGGGTCGGACGTTGAAGCCGATTATTATCGCGTCTGCAGTAGACGCAAGCATTACGTCCGATTCGGTTATCGCACCGACGCCGGAATGCACTATGCTGACCTTCACCTCATCGGTGCTCAGCTTCTCCAGCGACTGGCACACTGCCTCGACGCTGCCCTGCACGTCGCCCTTGACTATTATGCCAAGCTCCCTCGTCTGGCCTTCCTTCATCCGCCTGTAGAAGTCATCGAGGCTGACCTTCTGAGACTCGAGCAGCTCCTCAGTCCTCTTTCTCTCCTGCCTCTTCGCGGCCATATCACGAGCCGTCTTCTCGTCCGCGACCACGTGCATGACGTCGCCGGCCTGAGGCACTTCGCTGAACCCGATTATCTCGACAGGCACCGACGGACCTGCTTCATTGACCGATTGGCCTCTGTCGTTGGTCATGGCTCTGACCCGGCCGTAAGCGCCTCCGGCTATGACAGTGTCTCCGACTCGAAGCGTCCCAGTCTGTATCAGCACAGTTGCGACCGGCCCCTTGCCCTTATCCAGCTCGGCCTCGACAACATGCCCCTTTGCGGGACGATTCGGGTTCGCCCTGAGCTCTCTCATCTCAGAGACGAGCAATATCATCTCGAGAAGCTCGTTGATCCCTTCACCTGTGAGTGCCGACACGTCTACGAAGACCGTGTCGCCGCCCCAATCCTCGGGCACGAGCTCGTATTCTGTCAGCTGCTGTCTGATCCGCTCGGGCTGAGCCTGAGGCTTGTCTATCTTGTTCACTGCGACTATGATCGGCACTTTCGCAGCTTTGGCGTGGTTGAGAGCCTCCACAGTCTGCGGCATCACGCCGTCGTCCGCTGCGACGACCAGGACCGCGATATCGGTGACCTGAGCTCCTCTGGCGCGCATCGCGGTGAATGCCTCATGGCCGGGAGTATCGATGAACGTGATCTTGCGTCCATCCAGATCGACCTGGTACGCTCCGATGTGCTGAGTGATCCCGCCTGCCTCGGACTCCGTGACGTGCGACTTGCGTATCTTGTCGAGAAGCGATGTCTTGCCATGGTCAACATGCCCGAGCACGGTGACAATCGGAGGACGCGGCACGAGAGACTCCGGATCGTCCTGGATCTCTTCCACCGTGACCTCACGCTCCTCGATCTCGCTGAGGCGGTTCAGCTTCACGCCGTACTCGTCGGCCAGGACCTCGGCAGTGTCGAAGTCGATTTCCTCGTTGATGGTCGCCATGACGCCCCTCGACATGAGCTTCTTTATGAGATCGCCTGCATAGACCTCCAGTCTGAGGGCCAAATCCTTGACTGAGATCTCGTCTGGAACACTGAGGGTCTTGACCTTCTCGACCTTCGCTCTACGGCGTTCCTTCGTCTGGTCCTGAGTTTTCGGGCGCAACCTCGGAACGCGGGCTGTGCGGGGGGTGAACTCAAGGTCGTCCAGGTCCAGGCCCACGCCAGCCAAGCGAACCCGCTTTGCACTGCGCTTTCCAGCAGACTTGCGCTCGCGCACGAGATCGTCGCTGTCACGGCCTTCTCTCCGCTTATCCTTCTTGCGGCGTCCGGAATCGCGATAGGAAGCATCGGTGCTGGGGGGCACCGGGACTACGCCGACAGGTGGTGCGGGAGGGCTCCACTGGGGACGCTTCTGGCCTGCCGGACGCCTCTCGGCGCTTCGCTCAGGACGAACTCTCGCATCGGGCGCACCCTGCTCGGGACCGCCCGCCGGTACCCTCCGTATCGACACTCTGCCGCGATCTGCCTGAGCGGCTGCAGGCTTCGCTTCCTCGTCACGCGATGTGTCTCTGCGGTCGTCGGTCGAAGTCTCAGGTTCCGCCTCAGCCGTTCTTTCGACCGTCGTCTCGACCGCCTCGTCTGCGGCCTTTGCCACGGCTCCATCTACAACCTGCTCATCAGCGCGTGCAACCGCTGGTGCAGTGTCTACGGTCTCCTGCTTCAGCTCAGGAGCCTCGGCGACCGCTTTGGCGGCTTTGGGTTCCGCCACCGGCTCTGCCGGTCGCAGAGTCTCGGCAGGCTTGGCAGGCTCCTCTGCGGCTTCCTTCGGAGCTGCTTTGGCTGCCTCAGCTGCCGGAGGCGCCGGAGCCGGCTGTTCCTTCTTGGGCTTCTCCACAGGTTTGGTCCTGTGTGTGAATATGGCCCTCATGCCGCCCGAAGACGAGCGCGCGTCGAAATACGTCGTCGTATCGAACTTGATCAGCTTGCCGTCGTCCAGCGTGGGCATGTCAAAGCGGACTGCGGGCTTCGCAGGTATCACATCCGTCTGGCGAAGCCGTCCGCCGCGGCGGCGAAGATCGCCGAGCGGGGAACTCCTTCGAGGCGGGCCGCCGGGCTGCCCATCGTCTCCCCTGCGGAAGTCCCTGCCGACAAAAGGTCCATCGTCGACTCTGCGAAAGTCTCTGCCGACGGAATGCCCCTCGTCGACTCTGCGAAACTCCCTGCCAGCGGGAGGCCGAATCGGCGCAAATCCGTCGCTCCTAGGCTTCGGAGTGCGCGGAGCGGCGGGAGTGCCTGCGCTCTCGCGTTCTGAAGGCTGAGTCCGACCTCTTCTCACCCTTCTGATGACAAACTCGGCCGCGTTGTCATCGACGGTGCTCATATGATTGCTTGCGGGCATCCCGTATTCCTCGAGCAGGTCAAGTACCTCTTTGTTCGAGATGCTCAGCTGTTTGGCCAACTCATAAACTCTGACTCTAGACATCAACTTCCCCCTTACCTATCTCCGAGCCCATTGCCGGAACCCCCGGCTCAGCGGTACCGAGCTTGTCGAGGAGAGCGGCTGCAAAGGACCTGTTTATGATACCCATCACGGACACCGCGTTCCTTCCTGCAATCCGGCCGAAATCTATGCGACATCCGATCCTGACCACCGGCACCCGCCGTGCACCGCACTCCCGTGCGATGCGGCGAACCGTTGCGTCGCCGGAGTCCTCCGAAACCAGTACCAGAGAGGCCTTTCCAGTCCTGACCGATCTGAGAGTCGCCTCAGATCCAGCCACGAGTCCCCCAGCCTTTCGAATCAATCCAATAAACCCATACAGCTCCTTCTCTCTCAGCTCTGCTCCTCCAATCTATGTCTGAGTCGCGCAAGCACTTCCTCGGTGACATTCACCTGAAGCGCCGAGCTCAACACTCTTCCCTTCATGGCCTTATCGAGGCACGTCGGCCCGGGACAGATGTACGCGCCTCGACCCGATTTCTTGCCAGTAGGATCGACTTCCACTTCCCCGTCAGGCGTCCTCACTATCCGAACCAGCTCATTCTTCGGCTTCACGGTTCTGCAGCCGACGCACGTTCTTTGGGGTGTCTTCCTGATTCGACCCATATGTCCTCCTTGGATCTCTTCCGGGGGCGCCTAGCCTTCGTGCAGAGCCTGATTTCCGGCTCCCACGTGCTGGCCCCCGGCGGCCTGACTCTCCGCCTCTTCGTCCGTATCGCTGTCAAAGCCGCCGTACTCGATGTCTGCGCCGTCAGTCATGTCGCCGTTCTCGCCGAACTCCTCTGCACCGGCAGATCCCGCATTGGCATACTCGCTCTCGGCCAGCTCGTCTTCGTCGTAGCCGTACTCCTGCTCCCTCCGAGCAGCTTCCAGCGCCTCTGCCTCTGCAACCATCTCCAGGTACTGAGCTTCACTCTTGATGTCGATCTTCCAGCCGGTGATTCGCGCGGCAAGCCTGGCGTTCTGGCCCTCTCTGCCGATTGCCAGAGACAGCTGTGAGTTCGGGACGATGACTCTTGCGATTTTGTACTCCTCATTCGTGCTGACAGCCAAGACCTTGGCCGGGCTCAATGAGTTGGCGACAAAGACGGCAGGGTTCTCGCTCCACTCGATCACGTCTATCTTCTCGCCCTTCAGCTCCGCCACAATAGACTGAATACGGGTTCCCCGGTGCCCGACGCATGCTCCCACCGGGTCCACGTTCTCATCGTATGAATACACCGCGACTTTGGAGCGTGCGCCTGCTTCTCGTGCAATTGCCTTGATCTCGACCGTGCCGTCGTAGACCTCCGGCACTTCGAGCTCAAACAGCCTCTTGAGCAGACCCGGATGAGTCCGAGAGACAGTCACGACCGGCCCTTTGGTCGTCTTCTTGACATCGACGATATACATCTTCACCCGCTGACCGGCTTCGTACCGCTCGGTTCGCATCTGCTCGGAGTAAGGAAGGATCGCCTCGACTCTTCCGAGGTCAACCATGACATTGCGATCCTCCACTCTCTGGATCCTTCCGGTGATGATGTCTCCCAGTCTGTTCGCGTATTCCTCAAAGATTATATCGCGCTCGGCCTCTCTGATCCTCTGAACGACGACCTGCTTGGCTGTCTGAGCCGCGATGCGTCCGAACTCCTTGGGGGTGACTTCAGTCTCAACCGTATCACCGATATTGTAACTCGGATCGATCCTGCGGGCATCCTCGAGAGAGATCTCTGTCTTCGGATCCGAAACCTTTTCCACCACGGCCTTTCGCGCCAGCACCTTGATCATTCCGGCACTCCCGTCCAGGTCAACACGGACATTCTGCGTGGATCCGTAGTGCCTCTTGAAAGCCGACACCAGAGCCGCCTCCAGGGCCTCGAGCAGGACTGCCTTCGATACTCCTCTCTCCCTCTCGAGCTCCTCCAAGGCCTGGATTACTTCGAAATTCATGTGACTTCCTCCTACAAGACAGCGTATCAGTGCAGCGACTGTCGCCTATGGCACCGCCAGCCTCGCCCTGCTCACCTTATCCAGAGGCAGCGCAACGACCTGGTCGCCCTTCCTGAGCATCAGACTTCCGTCGCCGACGCCGGCTAGATAGCCTTCATGTATCTTTGAACCGTTCACTGGTGAATACATCTCTATGCGGGCATACCGGGGTGCAAACCGCTGGTAGTCCTCAACGGTCCGCAGGGGCATCTCGCCAGGCGAAGACACTTGCAGAGTATAACTCCCAGGGATGCGGTCTTCCCGATCAAGGACAGCTCCGACTTCGTTGTGAACGTGAACGCAGTCGTCAATCGACACTCCGCCGTCCTTTTCTAGGAAGATCCGGAGGTACTGCTCATTGCCCTCCCGGGTGAACTGAACATCGAGAACCCGGGCGCCGATCGAGCGGGCGGCAGGATCCGCCAGGTCAAAAACCAGCCGCTCTATCTCAGCAGCCTTCATGCGCATCACGCTCCCGGCTCAACGAGCGAGCCAGCAAGTGACCTGTAACAAAACGAAAGAGCGGGCTCATTCCCACTCTCCAGTCAGACAGGTCGTCGTATCGTACATACCACGCTAATACTATAACACAGCATCAAGCTGCGCGCAATAAGGAAATGCTACGCAAACAGTGAGAGTTGATCAGTCTCTGGCAGATCTCTGAGAACACCCATAGAGCACATCAAGTCGATCAACGTCTTTGTAAGTTTGGTCCTGCTTCTCAGATCCTCCAGGGATGTGAACGGTCTCTCTCTTCTGGCCGAGACGATCGACTCTCCCGCAGAGATGCCGAGCCCCGGAATCGACACAAACGGCATTCTGAGGCAGCCTTCTTCGATCGTGAACGCGCGAGGTTCGGAGTTGTAGATGTCTACCGGCAGAAATCTCACGCCTCGCAGCTGGGCTTCGAGAACGACTTCCAACTCGTCGGCGAGGGCCACTTCTCTGGGCGTCGCGGCGTCGCCCTTCGACCTGATCTCGGCAATGCGCGCTCTCACAGCGCCGATTCCGTCGACCGTAGCGACAGGGTCAAAGCTGTCGCACCTGGTGGACAGATATGCCGCGTAGAACTCGAGCGGGTAGTGGACCTTGAAGTACGCCAGTCGAACGGCCATGAAAACGTACGCGGCAGCATGGGCCTTGGGGAACAGGTAAGTGATCTTCTTGCACGAGTTCACATACCAGTTCGGCATGCCTACCTTCTCAATCGCTTCCTCGTCCTCTTCGCTGAGCGGCCGCCCTTTCCTCACCTTTTCCATGATCGAGAACGCGAGCGCCTTGTCCATTCCCTTATGTATCAGTGCGAGCATGATGTCATCGCGGCAGCAGATCACCTCTGACAGCGAAGAAGCCGCTTTGCTGCTGATGAGATCCTGAGCGTTGTTGAGCCAGACGTCCTTGCCGTGCGACAGTCCCATGATCTTAATGAGTTCGTCAAAGGTCTTCGGACGCACCTCCTCGAGTATCTGCCGGAGGAACGGGGTGTTGAACTCGGGTATTCCAAGGCTCCCGACGGTCAGTCCCAGCTCCTCGCCGCTGATGCCGAGCGGCTCCATTCCCGAGAAGATGGCTAGGGTGTCAGGGTCGTGCAGCGGGATATCCGTTGGAGCGATACCCGTGAGATCCTCGAGCATCTTGAGGGTCGTAGGATCCACCTTCCCCAAGAGGTCGAGCTTGGTCAGGCATTCATCGATTCCAGAGTCATGATAGCTGAAGTGGCTCGTAATGACTCTGGACTCTCTGTTGTCTGCGGGGTACTGGACCGGGCAGAAGTCACAGATGTCGTATCCTTCAGGGACAACGAGCAGCCCTCCAGGGTGCTGGCCGGTGCTGCGTTTGACTCCCGTAATCCCGAGCGCCAATCGCGTTATCTCAGCACTGCGGAGCGTCAGATTTCGCTCCTCCGCATATGCTTTGACAAAGCCGTACGCGGTCTTGTCCGCGATGGTGGCGACAGTCCCAGCTCTGTATATGCGGTCGCTCCCGAAGAGCTCTTCTGTGAAGCGGTGTATGTCGCTCAGAAAAACATCTGCGAAGTTCAGGTCTATGTCTGGCACCTTGTCGCCCTTGAACCCCATGAACGTCTCAAAGGGGATGTCGACTCCGTCCTTGTGAAGCGGCTGCCCGCATCTCGGGCAGTCCTTGGCCGGAAGGTCGAACCCTGTTCCTACCGAGCCGTCCACAATGAACTCCGAATACTTGCAGCCTTTGCACAAATAGTGCGGAGGAAGCGGGTTCACCTCAGATATGTGGCACATGGTCGCTACGAGCGACGAGCCAACGGATCCCCGAGAGCCCACCTGATAGCCTGCCTCCAGCGACTTCGCGACGACTCTGTATGCGATGAGGTAGTTGACTGCGAATCCGTTGCCGATGATCGCAGACAGCTCGCGTTCCAGCCGCTCCTGAACTACCTGAGGCAGCGGGTCGCCGTAAATCCGTCGCGCATTGGAGAAAGACATGTCCCGTATCTGCTCCTCGGCACCCTCCATCTTGGGCGAGTGCAGGCCCTCAGGCATGGGCCGGATTCCGCCTTCGATCATCGCTGCGACCTCGTTGGGAGCCTCTATCACAACCCATTGAGCATCGCTGTCGCCCAGATACCCGAACTCCTCCAGCATCTCTCCGGTAGTGCGCAGATACAGCGGCGCCTGGTTGTCCGCGTCCTCGTACTTCTGGCCTGCCATCAGTATCGCTCGATAGATCGCATCGCGAGGGCGCAGGTAGTGCACGTCTCCGGTGGCGACAACAGGTTTCCCGAGTTCACGCCCGATCTGAACGATCTTGCGATTCATCTCCTCGAGATCCTTGCGAGAAGCCACCGTGCCCGACTGAACCATGAAAGCGTTGTTGCCGATCGGCTGAATCTCGAGGTAGTCGTAGAACGCAGCGATCTCGCGAAGGTGCTCGTCCGGTTCGCCCGAGACGACCGCCCGGAACAGCTCGCCAGCCTCGCAGGCCGAACCGAGAATGAGCCCCTCTCTGAGTTCCGCCAGCTCATGCCTTAGGATGCGAGGTTTCTTGTAGAAGTGCTCGAGGTGCGACTTGGACACGAGCCTGTACAGGTTTTTCAGGCCCGTCTGGTTCTTGGCGAGGATGACGACATGGTGGTACTCCCCGGTCTCGCCCTGGTCATTGTCACCGGATTCCGAATCGACGCCCTCGCCAGGATCGTCGATAAGGTAGCCCTCCATACCGTAGATGATCTTGATTCCATGCTTTGCCCCTGTCCTGAATGCCTCGGGAAACGATTGAACGACGCCGTGGTCAGTCACAGCGATCGCCGGATGCCCCCACTGAGCCGCCATCTTCACCGCCTCAGAGCAGTCCACGACGGAGTCCATCGCGCTCATCTTCGTGTGCAGGTGCAGCTCAACGCGCTTGACAGGAGCGTCGTCGACGCCCGACGGAGCTTCGCCGCGGACGATATTCCTAGCAGTGACCACCAGCTCACGGCTGAACGAGTCGTACCTCGTGGCACCCTCAACGACGACCCAATCGCCCTCGGACAGGGACTGTGCCAGGTTCCCCTCCTCCGTGTCGAAGACCTTCACCTGTATGGAGTCTGTATCGTCGGTTATGCAGAATGATACGAGGGTTTTGCCGTTCTTGAGCGGTCTAGATTCGAGCTCGAATATCCGACCCTCTATGACCACTCTCGGGTCCTCGCTCACGATGTCCGACACCCGGGACGGAGCGGCGGAGATGTCTCTTCCGTACAGGACCGACTGCTTCGCCCGGGAACCCTCGGCCTCCCGCTTGCGGTGCGCGGGCGAAGGCGAGCTGTCGCTCAGCAGCTCCTCGACATATCTCTGCCGTTCCTCTTCCTGCTGCTGCTCTATGGCTCTGGCGGTTTCGCTGAAGTCGCCTGCGCGCAGCCTGACCCTGACTCTATGGCC
>JAAYAB010000224.1 GCA_012719595.1 Bacillota bacterium | reverse complement strand
GGCTGAGAGTCACTATAGGCACGCCCGAGCAAAACGAACGTTTTCTGGCAGCGTTTGCTGCCTGTCTAGCGAGGTGATTTTCAATGATAGTGGTGATGGAGCCGCGAGCAAACGATCAACTGGTCAACAGCGTGGTCGACAAGCTTAAGTCAATGGGGTTTGACATCCATCTGTCGAAAGGGATCGAGAAGACGATCATCGGAGCAGTCGGCGAGCGACGCGCAGAAGCCGCTCAGGCCGTCGAAGCGATGCCTGGAGTGGAGAAGGTAGTCCCGATACTGCATCCGTTCAAGCTGGCCGGACTTCAGTTCAAGTCGGAGCGCACAGTCGTTCGCGTCGGGCAGGTCGAGTTTGGCGGTACGAAGATCGTGAACATCGCGGGCCCGTGTGCGGTCGAGTCCCGCGATCAGCTGCTTGCTGCCGCAAAAGCGGTCAAAGAAGCGGGCGCCGACATGCTCAGAGGCGGTGCCTTCAAACCCAGGACTTCACCCTACACTTTTCAAGGTCTGGAGGAAGAGGGACTCAAGATCCTGGCTGAGGCTCGCGAGGTTACCGGCCTGCCGTTTGTCACAGAGGTCGTGAATCCCAGGGACATCGAGCTGGTCGCGTCATACGCGGATGTGCTTCAGGTCGGCACGAGAAACATGCAGAACTACACCCTTCTCAAAGAACTTGGCAGGGTCATGAAGCCCGTGATCCTCAAGAGAGGCCTCTCGGCGACCATAGAGGAATGGCTGATGGCCGCCGAATACGTCGTGTCCGCAGGCAACTGGAATGTAGTGCTCTGCGAACGCGGAATTCGCACCTTTGAAACCTTTACGCGCAACACCCTTGACGTATCGGCCATTCCTGCAGTCAGATCGCTAAGTCACCTGCCCGTCATCGTCGACCCGAGCCATGCTACGGGCAAATCGAAGCTGGTTCCCGCGGTCTCACTGGCGGCCGTCGCAGCCGGGGCTGACGGGCTGATGGTTGAGGTCCATCCCAACCCCAGCGAAGCTCTGTCCGACGGTCCGCAGAGTCTGAACCCTGAAGAGTACAGGGAGATGCTTGCGAAGGTAAAGCCTCTGGCCGTCGCCATGGGCCGCTGGGCATAGGAGAGATATCATGTCGACTGCAAGGTCTACCGTCGGCATCGTCGGAGTCGGTCTGATCGGCGGATCTTTGGGCATGTGCCTGTCCGCCAAGCCTGACTACCAAGTGGTCGGGTGGGATGTGTCGTCCGAATCGCTCGACACCGCTGTCCGGATCGGAGCGATCTCAGGCCGATCGAGCGACCTGCGCGCTCTCTGCGCTGAGTCTGACGTGGTCGTAATCGCCACACCCATTTCCGTTGCACTCGAGCTGCTCCCAACCGTGCTCTCGTCTGTCAGGCCTGATTGCGTGGTGACCGACGTGTGCAGCACGAAGCAGCGCATCGTAGACCTGGCCGTGACCTGTGCCGCAGGCGATGCGGCGCCTGTATTCATAGGAGGCCACCCAATGGCCGGCTCCGAGAGGCAGGGCATTTCTGCGGCTGATCCGTATTTGTTCGAGAATGCCCTCTACGTGCTGACGCCTCCCTTTCACCGTTGGGAAGAGAACCCCAGGATGCGCAGAGCTGTCGAAACCCTGTCAGGTCTGATCAAACAGACCGGAGCCCGTCTTGCAATCATTCCTCCTGAAGAACATGACTTCATGGCAGCGGTGGTCAGCCACCTTCCTCATGTGGTTGCAGCGGCGCTGGTAGAGACGCTCGATTCGTACACCATGGAATACCCATCCGTGTCATCCATGGCGGCTGGCGGATTCCGCGACGTCACCAGGGTGGCCAGCGGCAATCCAGAGTTATGGACGGATATCCTTCTGTCGAATGCGGAAAACGTTTCTGAGACTATCCACAGGTTCTCACAGATACTGAGTGAGTTCGGACTTCTGCTTCAACGCGGTTCGCCGGGTGCCCTGGCCGGTTCTCTGGAACGAGCCGCCGAAATCAGGAGCTCAATCCCGCAGAATCTAAAGGGGCTCACTGCGCCTCTGCATGAGCTGGTTGTCGCTATCAACGATGAGCCGGGCAAGATATCGAGCGTGACGTCGCTAATCGCGGCAGAGGGCATCAACATAAAGGATATCGAAATTCTGAAGATCAGAGAGGGCGAGGGAGGCACGCTTCGGCTGGGCTTCTCGAGTCCTTCAGACTGCGAGGCGGCTCAGTCTGTCCTTGCTGCTAACGGCTACGGAGTGAGGCGGCGCTAGATGGGAAACACTCCATGTCTCAGAGTTCGAGGGCCATTTGCTTTGCAGGGCGAAGTGCGCGTTCCTGG
>JAAYAB010000223.1 GCA_012719595.1 Bacillota bacterium | reverse complement strand
CCTTGCAGATGACGAGGTTGATAGGCCAGAGGTGTAAGTGCAGTAATGCATTGAGCTGACTGGTACTAATCGGTCGAGGGCTTGACCACAAGTTCAGCCAAGCGTCTGAATCCGACACTCTGTGCAGCTTTCAGGGTGCAGCTGTTCTGCCTGGTGTGCCTTAGACGGCACCGGGCAGGTTGACAAGTGCATAAGGTTTGGATCTGTAGAAACTCCCGATAGCTTGTCTTCGAGGCGATCTGTGGTCTCCGAAGCGACTGTTGAGGAGACTCGGAGTCAAGGATGACGAGAGAGTCGACTCATCACAGTGAGCGGAGCCAGGATGGCGTAGCGAACGGCAAGCGAGGGAGACCACAGATCGACCCAGCGGAGGAGACCACAGGTCGACACTTTTCCGGTGGCCATAGCGTGGGGGAAACACCTGTTCCCATTCCGAACACAGAAGTTAAGCCCCACAGCGCCGATGGTACTGCTCTGGCAACGGAGTGGGAGAGTAGGTCGCTGCCGGAGAACTCTTAGAAGCCCATCGTTTCGATCATATCGAGCGGTGGGCTTCTTTCTTGCGCCCGGTGGGCTTCTCCTTACACGGCGATCGCTGTTGCTCAGCTCGTGAGCCCTTGCATTTGTCAAAACGATCACCGGCAGTCGACAGCTCATATGCCGTAATGCACGTGGTCACCGGTCCATCTCTTTGCCAGGAACAGTTCTCCAGCCGCTCTTGCACCGTCCTGCAAACCGACCTGGGGTCAATTCACTCAAGAGACCGATAGAACTTCAGACTAAATTCAGGAACAACTGCTAACGTAAGAATCGGGACAGAAGTCATCAATATCATCAGAGCAGCTTTCATTCGATTGACTTAGCCTGCGATGCGTTTGAGCATGGAGGTGATGTCCAAAAGAGATTATGAGCTAGGGTTTTGCAGATGGTTGTCTCGTCGGACAAGTAGAGAGATCAACGCTATCAGGGAAAGGAGTAAGACTGAGTATGAAGAGGAACTCAACGACGCTCGCTCTTATGTCACTGGTGCTCGTCTTCAGCTTGGCCCTGCCTGCAATGGCCGCTGAGATCAAGTACAGCGAATCCGGCTTCTATTTCATCGAAGGCACCCAGACGCAGGCAGCCCTGAGCGCAGTTAACAAGGACCTGTTCATCCAGGTGGATGGGCTGTACTTCAAGGACCTCAACAAGAACGGTCAGCTGGATCCCTATGAAGACTGGCGGCTGTCCATTGAGGAGCGCGCTAAGGACATCGTCTCCAAGATGACCCTGGCTGAGAAGACCGGTGCTTTGGCCTTCGGTTGCCTAGGTGGCACCAACGGTTCCTTTGCTGACCTGACCCACGTAGACGAGATCCTCTATGGTAAGGAGATCTACTACGCACTGGACAGAAACCGGGCTTCCATGTGGTACCAGATCCACAACATGAATTTGTTCACTTGCATTGCAGCCCTGTCTGGCCTCCCCAAGGAACAACTGGACCTGTTCAACGCCCTGCAGGCTGTTGCTGAAGAGGGTCGTCTGGGCATCCCGTTTACCTTCAGCGGCGACCGGAAGTACAACACCTGGGGCGGCATGATCGACGGCTCTTCCTACGCTGCCGGCGTGAGCCACGATCCTCAGCTGGTCTACGACCTGTTCTCCGAGTATGCTAAGGAATCCGCGGCCATCGGTTACCATCAGGTGTTCCACACCTACGGTAACGAGATCGGCTCCTGGTATGGCGACGAGGTCAACTACATCGCTGAGATGGTAGTGGCCGAGATCAGCGCCTACGACGACCACAACTTCCAGTCCCATACTAAGCACTTCATCGCCCGCGGCGGCCGCAACGCTTATGTGAACGCCACCTCCCCGGCTAATCTGCTTGACAGCTGGCTGGTTGGCTGGAAGGCTGCCGTCGACAACGGCACCCGCTGGATCATGACCAACAACAACGTCGGTATCACTCCTGGCGTACAGACCTACTTCGACAAGGACACCTACGATCTGCTCCGTGAGGAGCTAGGCTATGACGGCATCGTCTGCACCGACTGGCCGTTGGATGCCAGCAGGATCCTGTCCGCCACTGGCGTGACCCGTGATGGTGTGGATATCTCCACTCTGGACCTGGCAGAGCGCTATGCCATGATCATGAACGCTGGCATCGATATGTTCAGCTGCTCCCTGGCTGTGCCCGGCAAGGACTTGAACTACCTGAGCGATACTGGGTTCGGGCGTTACTTCCCCGAGTACGTGGCTGAGGCCGTCGAGAGGGGCCTCATCACCGAGGAGCGCCTGAACCTCTCCGCGTACCGCGTGATGCTCGAGAAGTTCCGTGTCGGCATCTTCGACAACCCCTACAGGGATTGGGAGACCGCTCTGAACCTGATCGGCAGCACTGAGTATATCGCCGAGCAGTTTGAGATCAAGGACATCTACGATATCAAGAGGGCTCGCCGTGACGTGGTCAACGCCCTCGAAGAGCGCATGATGACCGCTTCCACCATCCTGCTGAAGAATGACAACAACCTGCTGCCTCTGTCCCAGGGCACGAAGGTGTACTATGAGAGCAACAACTCCACTATGCAGGAACTGACGATTCCATTCCTGGGTCAGTTTGCTGAAGTGGTCGACGACATGGGCGAAGCGGATGCCATCGTCATCCAGGTCACTAGCTTGGACGACACTTATCGGGATATCCGGGACGAGGCCCTGGAGACCGGCAAGCCGATGGTTCTCGTTTCGCAGATCAACACCGGCTACACCACTGAGCCTGGTGTTGCAGAAGTGGAGGCTTTCGACGCGATCCTCACAACCGCCTACAGTGCGAGCCCGGACCATGGTGTGCGCTATAGCTTCTACACCTACATCCATCCGGAGGTGCTGGTCGATATGCTGTTTGGGCGCCGTGAGCCCAGCGGCCGCACTGTGTTCGAGATCGGCCGTTCCGCCGATGATTACCTCTTGTCCTTCGGTGACCTCGGTCTGGATATTGGTGTGGACGACTTCACCAGGCTGTACATGGCGGCCCTTGTGAAGCAGGATCCCACCTACAAGTTGCCTGACAACCTGGGCGACGTGCTGTGGCCGGCTG
>JAAYAB010000030.1 GCA_012719595.1 Bacillota bacterium | reverse complement strand
GAGAAGGCGACGAGATGGCCCGGTATGCTGCCTACAGTCAAATCCCTCCGCTGAATCGACGATGGTGAATCCGACATCACAAGTCCTCCGTCTTCTTGTCAGTGCGTCTCGGGTGCCCCGCCCGTCTGGCCTCGCCTGAGCCCTTGGACCTCTCGAGCTCCTGAATAGCAGCAGTCGCAAGCTCGTCACACCTGTTGTTGCGATCGTCCCCGGAGTGTCCCTTTACCTTGATCCACTCAATGTCATGCGTATGGCTGAGCTCTATCAATTGCTCCCAGAGGTCTCTGTTATCGACCGGGTCCTTCTTTGCGTTCACCCAGCCGTTGAGCTGCCATCTCTGGACCCATCCGAGAGTAAAGGCGTTGACCAGATACGCGCTGTCTGAATGCAACCTGACGCGGCAAGGATACCTCAGCATCTTGAGCGCCTCAACAGCTGCAGTCAACTCCATACGCTGGTTGGTTGAATGGGGCTCGGCGCCCGATATCTCTTTCTGATGCCCGTTGTATGTCAGTACAGCCGCCCAGCCACCCGGGCCCGGATTGCCCTTGCACGCTCCGTCTGTATAGATGTCCACCAGTTTTCGCTCTTCGCGGCCTCCTCGGCTGGCTCCTTGGCGGCTGCCGCCCGACAACGACCTCACCCCACAATGACCCGCTTTACTGGCACATCCCAGGGGTCTCTTGGCACCCTCTCAACGAGCTGTTCCTCGAAACACACTCCGACTGTCATGCACCGATGGCTGAGTCGCGGAAGGAATCGGTCGAAGTACCCACCGCCGCGTCCGAGCCTGTATCCGTCTGTGTCAAACGCCACTCCGGGAATGATCGCGAAGTCTATCTCCCCGATCTCCAGATCACTCGCTCGAGCCAGCGCCTCCACTGGCTCGAGGATTCCGTAGGTCCCGACGTGAAGGTCGTCACACAGGTTGTGGACTCGGACAACTTCGAGTTCCCGGGTGTCGCGGCGGACTCGAGGAAGGTACAGAGCCTTGCCACAGGAGAGCGCGTGAGCGGCAAACTCGGCGGTCACCACCTCATTGCCGATCTGAAGGTATGACAGGACCTTGGAGCTGGCGATGTACTCGTCAAGCTCGATCAACTGCCAAACTATCCGCTTGCTTCGGGCCTCTCTGCTCGCGCGATCGATCCGGGAAATGAGCTCGAGCCGTTCTTGTCTGACTCGGCCCTTCTCGGAAGCACTCAGCCATTCATCTCTGTGGTCTATGGCTCGTCACCACTCTCCTCAGTGTCCGAGCCGGCCTGTTTCACACTCAATCAAGAGCCGGCGCGACACTGCCGACGCGACGCTTTCCTTGCCAGACTTATTCAAAGCCGAGTGGGACTCTCTCCTTCTCCAGCTCCTCGCCTTGGATCGAGGTCACCTTCCACAGCGACTGTATCCTCTTTAGCACAAGCTCATCGCGCTTCTTGACGGTCACCATGTCTCCCTGGTCCACATATGTCTCTGTATATGTGGCGGAGAACCGTGCAACCTCGACTCCGTCCTGTTCTGACTGGCCGAGCGACTGGATTTCGACTCCCTCGATGGTGTAGGGCCTCAGCACCGGCCGAGTCTCACCGGTTCCGATCACAGGAGCGGTCATAAACTGGATGTCCTGCATCTTGGTGATGACGTGCACCGCGGAGGCTCGGTTGATTATTGCACTCCTGTCCTGGACCTCATCGGAAAGCACCTGCTCGAGCACGACTGAGTCAGAGTTTGCCAGAGAGACGTAGTACAGCTGCACAACCTCATCTGCCGTCATTTCCGGAGTCACGACGGGCGGAGTCGGAGGATTGAGGATCCGAAGTACGACAAGAGCGAGAACAACTATCCCGGCCACGAGGACCCCGGCGCGATTTCGGTTCAGCCAGCGTCTGGCCTTCCAGACCTTGTCCGAAGCCCCTGCCCGCCGCCTGGCCCGCTCGAGCGCCTCTCTTTCGTGAGGCGCGGATGTGAAATCCGATTGGTCGATTATGCTCTGCAGCTCGAGACAGAGCTCGTTCAGTGACGAGAACCTCTGTTCTGGTGACTTCTGCAGGAGCTTGTCAACGACCCGGCCTACTCTCTCGCTGATCTCCGGATTGAGATAGCGCGGGTCGGTATGCTTCTTGTGCACGATGTTCTCGCGGATGTTCTCAGGCGATGGGTCATCGAAAGGCTTGACGCCGGTCAGCGCCTCGTACATCAGGATCCCGATGACGAACATATCTGATGCAGTTGTCCAAGCGTCCTCGTAGGCGCCTTCGGGCGCGATGAAGTTGTCAGGATCCTCGCTGTCGCCGCGCAGCTTCCGAAGAATCACCGCTACTCCCGGGTCTACAACGCGAATCGTACCGTCTTCGGCAACAAGGACGTTGCGATCCGAGATTCCCCGCAGGTCAAGGCCGGCCTTTTCGTACTCCTGGGCCAGCCCCGCGAGAGCAAGCGCCCAGCCGACGACCGTCTGCGGAGCGGCGGTCTTGTCCTTGAGATAGTCAACCAGGTATACGCCCCCCGGTAAGTCCTCCCGCTCGACGAAATGCTTGCCGTCCAACCTTCTTACCCCGTGGAGCCTCAACAGCACCGGGCTGGACACACCAGAGACCGAATTGGCGCGCTTCTCAATCTCTCTCACCTGGTCCAGCGCTAACCGCCCCTTGACGTTTGCCGAAAGCCCAAAGCTCTCAAGAGCGACTGTCTGATCGCCCGACTCAGACCTGATCCGAAGTATCTCGAGCCCAAAGCTTGTCGTGGACCTGTCCACGACCGCGATGGCTCCGTCTTCGCCCATGCAAAGACCTCCTTTCAGACGTCCGGCGGGAGAAGGGGCTCACCTGATTGCACTCGATGATTGCACCCGCAGCCAGTGGCGGGTACGACAATCATTATACCATAACAGGCCTGCAGTGTCGTCACACGCCCGGCCCGCCCGCAGTGATCCGCAGCCTCTTCATCCTGGCGGTTTTCCCTCACCAAGCTGGGAATCCTTTGGTTGACAGGCGTCGAAGCTCACCATATAATGAATACATGGTGCTCCTAGCAACATTCTGAGAGTCGTGCATCCTTTGACAGAAGTGGAGGACAAGCCGATGTCTGCCGCCAAACATCGTTATTGCCTAGAACTCATCCTTTGCCTCATGTTGATCTCACTCGCGGCTGTCCCTGCGGTATCATCTACCGAAGCTGCAGAGCCATCGGAGCACCAAGAGGATGACCCGATTCTCAGCGGGTTCATCGATCTCGTGAAAACCGTGGACGATCTCAGCGCGACTCTCACTGCTGTAGCCGACGTGGAGAGTAAATACCTCCTATCAGGACGGATCATGTACAGCAAGACTGAAAACATGCTGTCATTGGAGGTCCTGGGCAACCCGATATTTGAGGGCCTTGTGCTGATATTCGACAACAAGGATCAGCTTGTGTACCTGTCGCCGCCCAGCTCAGATCTGGCTCTGAGGATGTCCAGGGAAGTCGCTGCTGCACAGCTCACCGGTCTCGGAATTAACATAGGGAACGGCGAATCGGTACTTGAGAGCCTCTCCCAGCTCTTGCCCATAGACCTTCTGACGTACTTTGAGCTGGAACCTCTAGGGCGAACGCAGAACGATGACGGAGACTACTACCTGATCAAGTGCATTCCAAAGACCAGCTCCGAATGTGAGTCGAATCCGGATGATTACACGCTCTTGTGGATCGACGCCTCAACCTACTATCCGTGTCGAGTGGAGCAGTACAGCGGAAGCGAGTGTTTTGCAGCGTTCGTACTGACAGACTCGTCGTACAACTCCGGCTTAGTGAAAGAGGACTTCATGGTGCCACTGCAAGGCAAGACCATTGAAGACTACTTCTAGTGGCTGGCAGCCCCTGGCTAGTGAGAGTACGGTACACTAGCGTCCCGCTGGCGCTCTACTGGAGGATCATTGATGTCCCTGTCTCAATTCGCGACTGAGAGACCCGTCACCATCCTAATG
>JAAYAB010000222.1 GCA_012719595.1 Bacillota bacterium | reverse complement strand
CAGCCTATGGGCGCAGCGCGTCGACACATTCCACAATGAGGGCAATTGCCTGCAAGTAAGGGCGCAAGTAAGGGCGTTCAGGCATGTGTCGACATGTCCTTGCCAGGCCTCCGCGGCGAGGGTGGAAAGAATGGACTCAGCCCCTGTGAGCGGCGGTATCCGTGGCTGGCGACGTGACCCAGATCGCCTCCAGTGCTCTCCAGTATGGCCAGGAACCGTCAGTCCAAATGGAGCAAAGTGGAACGTGGGGTCGATTACGCCAAGGAGCTGGCTCACGCTCACGCACTTCGTTGCCTGACCTCAGCGACGGCGGTGGAAAGAAAGGATTCAACCCCTGTAAGCAGAGGCGTCGGCGACCGGTGACGTGACCCAGACTGCCCCTAGTGATCTCCACGCATGCTAGAACCTGACGGCTCAACGAAGTAAACTGGCACGTCGGTCAGATTCGGCCGGCGAGCTGGCCCACGCTAGAGCACTTCGTTGCCAGGCCTCCGCGGCAAGGGTGGAAACAACGGACTCAGCCCCTGTGAGCAGGGGCAATGAGGGCTGGCAATGTGACGCGCGTCGCTTTCGCAAATACATCGCCTTCAGCCGGTTTTTCGCAGATTTCCGTCTTTTCGATTTACTTTCCGTCAGTTTACTCCTGGTCATGCCTTGAGCAGGACACCTGCTGATCTGGCCTGGTGCCAGCCCTGAACACCATTTGGCCAGATAAACCGCCGTATTTCAGCACAAGACAGCTAACGCCGTGCTCAGCAGGCATTCGAAAGTATATAGAAAAATGATCGAAAAAATCTTGAGACTTTCGATAGGGCGTGATATTATGGAGTCGTAGGGCAAACCTAGATCCATTGGTGTAGCCTAGACTCGTTGGTCAGGCCTAGAAACCCAGGCACTTTGACAATCTCCATAATCATCCGCAGTGCGAATCGAGACAGCAGGTCAGAATCCCACTGGCATAATCCTGAGAACAACCAGTCCGAGTCAAACAGGCCGAAGACAACGAGGCCGGACGAACGGGCCGAGGGCACTCAGGCCAAGAATCGACAGGCCGAGGGAACCAGGGCCAGGACAGGCCGGCCGAGGACACTGAGGCCGACAGCAATAGGCCTAGGACAACCAGGCCGAACGATCGGGCCGAGGGCACTCAGGCCAAGAATCGACAGGCCGAGGGAACCAGGGCCAGGACAGGCCGGCCGAGGACACTGAGGCCGACAGCAATAGGCCGAAGACAACCAGGCCGAACGATCGGGTCGAGGACACCCCCCGGCCCGCAACGAACAGGCCGGGGGCAACCAGGCCCGACAATCAGGCCAAGGACAAACAGGCTAAGGACAGACAGAAAGGATGGTCTCAATGAGGCGCTCAAGAGTTATCGCCGGGCTGCTGGTCGTGATGTTTGTCGTTTTTGCTATGACAGCTTTGGCGGCAGGCAAGACGGTAGTGAGGTATTCGACATGGCTCACACACGAGGAGGAAGCGGTAGAGAAGGAGATTGTCGAGGCATTCAACAAGACCCACCCGAACATCGAGATACAGCTCGAATCCTGCGCGTATGCGGACTACACCAGCAAGCTCATTACCCAGTTGTCTGCAGGCACTGCCCCTGACGTGATCAACGTGAGCGAACTGGCTGAGTGGGCCGCCTTTGGAGTGCTTGAGGACCTCGGACCATACATAGCCAAGGAACCAGGCCTTCTTGATGTGTTCTTCCCTAAAGTCGTAGACTTCGCACGATACGACGGCACCGTGACCGGTCAGGGTCCCCTCTATGGCCTGCCTATGAACGCCGGCTGCTACATCCTCTTCTACAACAAAGACATGTTCGACAGATATGGCATACCGTATCCGGACTCGACTTGGACGTTTGACACCTTGGTCGAGGTCGGAGCGAAGTTTGTCGAGGATCGCGATGGCGATGGGATCTTCGATCAGTTCGGCCTCATCATCCCGAATGTCTGGAACGACGTGTTCGTGGACATGATCATGAGAGGCTTCGGCGGAACCCTGTGGAGCGAAAACAGGAAGAACTGCCTGATAGGAACGCCGGCAGGCCTCGACGCAGTTCAATACATTGCGGACCTCTCAAATAAGAACCACATAATGCCTACCTTTGCAGAGCGGACAGCGACGACTGAGCAGTTCGAAATGGGCAACCTGGCCATGGTGATCCACCACACCTACGCGAACTCGATCTTCCACAAGCGGGCGAGCTTCAACTGGGGTATTGCGCCGCTGCCGGTAGGTCCCTCCGGTCAGGTCGGTGTGCCTGTGATGGGGCACCCGATCGCCATCTACGCCAACTCAAAGGTCAAAGACGCAGCGTTTGAGGTCATAAAGTACCTTATCTCGAAAGAGGTTCAGGAAAAGAGGTATCGCGAGCTGAGAACTCCTCCGTCAAGACCGGATGCAGGCGATGATTCGGTGTTCTTCCAGTTGATGTCTGAGGCCATCTCCACCGGGTACGTCTATACGAGTTTCCCGCAGGCACAGGAAGCGTGGAACGTAATCCACTCGTATTTCGACCGGGTCGTTCTCGCCAACAAGCCGGCAAAGGAGATCTTCACATCGAGAGTGATTTCGCAGATTGACAAGGCTCTCGGCCGGTGATGCAATGGCCATGCATGGCGATGGTCACCATGCATGGCCATAGTCCTGATGCTCGATGCATGGCCATAGTCCTGATGCTTGATGCATGACCATCGTCCTGATGCATGAAGCATGGCCATTGTCCTGATGCATGAGGCATGGCCATAGTCTTGATGTATGATGCATAGCCGTAGACCCACTACGTGATGCATGGCGGCAGTCTCACTGCATGATGCATGGCGATAATCCTTCAGAAATGAAGAAAGGGTGGTGTCGATGAGGAGCGTTAGGGGTGTCGTTGGGCTGCTGGTTGTCATGCTCGTCCTGGTCAGCGCCTTGCCTGGACTGGCCGCAGCCAAGACGGTCGTGAGGTATTCGACATGGCTGACACACGAGGAAGAAGTGGTGGAGAAGGAGATCATTGCGGAGTTCAACAGGCTCCATCCGGACATCGAGGTGCAGCTCGAAACCTCCGCGTGGGGAGACTACACGAGCAAACTGATCACCCAGCTGTCGGCAGGGACAGCTCCCGACGTACTCAACGTCAGCGAGCTGCCTGAGTGGGCCGGGTATGGGGTGCTTGAGGTTCTCGACCCCTACGTGGCACGGGAGCCGGAACTTCTCGATGGGTTCTTCCCCAAGGTAGTCGACGCCGGGCGGTTTGACGGTGTCGCAGTCGGCAAAGGTCCCCTCTACGGCCTACCCATCAACGCCGGCTGCCAGATTCTCTTCTACAACAAAGACATGTTTGACAAGTACGGCATTCCGTATCCCGATGAGACATGGACCTTTGACACGCTGGTTGAGGTCGGCGCCAAGTTCGTGGAGGACAGAGACGGCGACGGAATCATCGACCAATTCGGCCTGATCTGCCCGACCGTCTGGGGTGACCAGTTCGTAGACCTGATCATGAGAGGCTACGGCTCAACCCTGTGGAGCGAAGACAGAAAGAGCTGCTTGATAGGCACAAAAGCCGGTCTCGATGCTGTCCAGTGGATCGCAGACCTGTCGAACAAGCATCACATCATGCCGACCTTTGCGGAGAGGACAGCGACAAACGAGCAGTTCGAGATGGGCAACTTGGCCATGTGCTTCCATCACACCTATTCGAACTCAATTTTCCACAAGCGGGCCAGCTTCAACTGGAGCATCGCACCCGTACCCTCTGGTCCTGTGGCGAAGCAAGGTGTACCTGTATGGGGACACATCGTAGCGATAAACGTCTCCTCCAAGGTTAAGGACGCTGCTTGGGAACTGCTGAAGTACCTGGCCTCGGAAGACGTCCAGAGGAAGAGGTATCAGGAGCTGAGGACTCCGCCGTCAAGACCGGCAGCGGGCGATGATTCCGACTTCTTCAGAGTGATGACTGAGTGCATCAACAGCGGATATATCTATGGAGGCTTCCCGCAGGCTCAGGAGGCGTGGAACGTGATCCACTCGTACTTCGACAAAGTCGTCCTGGCCAACAAGCCTGCAAGCGAAGTCTTCACATCGAGAGTGATCACACAGATCGATAAAGCTCTCAGTCGGTAGCGAGCGGCCGCGGCGTGCAAGACAGAGGAGGACCAGCCGATGCTTAAACTCAAACTGCCGGGTTCAAGACTGGAGAGAATCGAAAACATCTGGGGGTACATCTTCATTTTCCCGTGGTTGTTCGGTTTCTTCGCCCTGACCTTGTACCCGATGCTCTTCAGCATCCGAATCAGTCTGTCCAATTGGAACATACTTGGGAGGCCGCGGTACATCGGATTCGACAACTTCATTGATCTCTTCTACGATGAGCGAGTCCGGACGGCTCTGTACAACACGATTTACATGGCTGCTCTGAACATCCCTCTGTGCACCGCCATGGCCCTTGGCCTTGCACTGCTGGTCAACAGCAATCTCAAGTGTGTCTCAATCTTCAGGACCGTGTACTACCTCCCCTCAGTCGTTTCAGGTATCAGCTTGATGATGGTGTGGACCTGGATACTCGATCCCAGCAAGAACGGCCTGGCCAATATGTTCCTGGGTCTCTTCGGCCTCGGTCCCCTCTCGTGGCTGAAGAGTGAGGCCTGGTCGAAACCATCACTGGTGTTGATGCAGATGTTCCTCGTCGGCGGCGGGATGGTCGTCTTCCTGGCTGCGCTCAAGAACGTGCCCGTCCAGCTCTACGAATCGGCTGAGATAGACGGTGCATCCGCGTGGACCAAGTTCACCAAGATAACACTCCCCATGATCTCGCCCACGATGTTCTTCCAGGTAACTATGGGGATCATCGGGTACTTCCAAAACTACGCAGCCAACTTCATCATGACCGGCGGCGGCCCCGCTGACTCGTCGCTCGTGCTGGGGCTCCTGATCTGGCGTCAGGCGTTCGAATGGTACAGGATGGGCTCAGCTGCAGCGCTGTCATGGATCCTGTTTGGGATCATCATGATCTTCACCATTATCCAGCTGATCGGCAGCAGGCGCTGGGTCTACTACGAAGCAGCCCAAGGGGGTGATGAGTCGTGACAGTCTCACAGAGCACAGTCGCAGCTAGAGCAACCAAACCCGGTCACATCAAGGCTGTCCGCGCCGTTCAGAGCGTGTTGCTCCACATACTCGCGATCGGGCTGGGCGTCATCTTCATAGCGCCGTTCGTCTGGATGGTATCCACTTCGCTCAAAGATGTGGAACAGCTCTACACGCAAGCGCCCAAGCTGATCCCTAATCCGATGCGCTTCGAGAACTACGCCGAGGCATGGAACTCTCTTCCGTTCCTCAGATACACTCTCAACACGTCGTTCATTACAGTCTCGTGCATTGTTCTCGAAGTCATCTCCTGCGGCTTCGTGGCCTTTGGGTTTGCCCGCATGAACTTCAAGCTGAGGGACTTCTGGTTCGGAGTGCTGCTGGCCAGCATGATGCTGCCGGGAAGCGTGAAGATGATCCCGATGTACGTCATCTGGCGCAACCTTGGCATGCTTGACACCTATGTGCCTCTGATCCTGCCGGCCGCGTTCGGCTCTGCGTTCTACATCTTCTTGTTGAGGCAGTTCCTCCTGGGCATCCCCCGGGAGCTGGACGACGCAGCAAGGATTGATGGATGCGGCTATCTGCAGATCTGGTGGCACATCATGATGCCTCTCACCCGAACTGCCCTGATCACGGTCGCAGTGTTTACGTTCATGGGTGCGTGGAACGACTTCTTCGGCCCATTGATCTACCTGACGTCTGATGCAAAGAAGACACTGGCACTCGGACTTCGCATCTTTCAGGGGCAGTATGGCAGTGAGGACCACCTGCTGATGGCGGCATCGGTCATAGTCCTGCTCCCCTGTCTGATGGTGTTCATGGCAGCTCAAAGGTACTTCATCAAGGGAATTGCACTGTCGGGCCTAAAGGGGTGATTCCGATCGGAGAAGAACCCGGCCACTGCTGGAGGGGGTGGTGGGAGAGATCACACGATCACAACGAGTCGAGTCCAGAGAAGGTCCCATTCACTAACACCACAAGGAGGTTCTACAAACCATGAGAAGAAGTGTAATCGTAGTAGCCATGGCGCTCATAGCGGTCCTCGCAACTGCAGCCTATGCTGAGGAAGTCCCGTTCAAGACGAGCGTTGCCGTGAAACTAGAAGGCGAAATCACCCTCGACGGCTTTTCTGATGAGTGGGAAACGATCATGAAGTGGATGGCCGACCCGATGTACACCGGCGACAGCTTCGACGTTATCCCCAAGAGTGCTCTGTGGATGGCCTGGGATGAGAACAACCTCTACTTCTTCGTCAGAGTCGTCGATGGAACCATCTCTGTGCCGAAGCCGGCTGAGTTCTGGGCTGTCGACACTGTCGAGCTGTTCATTGACGGTGACAACCACAAGGGCGAGGGATACAACATCCACGATGCTCAGTACTGGGTCTGCCCTGGCGGCGGTGGCGATGACGGAACTGGGGTCTACGTCGGACAGTGGCATCGTGATGGCGACGCGATCGAGGCAACCCTCTATGGAGCAGTCCCTGGCGTCGAGGCCGGACTGAACGTCGATGACATCGGATACACGATCGAGGTCGTAGTCCCTGCGTCAGCTCTCGGACTGGCTGGCTTCTCAGCAGGACAGAAGATCGGGTTCAACTACACCGTGTATGACCTGGAGTTTGGTGGAACCTTCTGGGCGACCAGCAAGGCCGTCAACACCTTCCAGTTCCCGAATCTGTGGGGCACGGTGACCCTGATCGACTAGCAACTACGTCGGTCACTACCATACTCGAACACTTCTAAGACGCGTGCACCAGTTGGCTTCACTCGTGTGGCGCCTGTGGCGCCACACGAGTGCCCAGCCACAGTCTCAGAAAGTAGGTCAGGCAATGCAAGACATGAGAATGGCGAGCGTGAAAATCGCCGGCGTGAAAATGGCGGATGTCGCTGCTGCAGCAGGCGTTTCGCCCGCAACCGTGTCGAAAGTTCTGAACCATCGAGACGGCGTGTCTGTGGACACTCGTTCGCGAGTGCTAGCCGCTGTGAACAAGCTCGGCTACGAGCACAAGGGCAGAATCCTGTCCAAGGAGTACTCTGTGCAAAAGACAATAGGCATCATCTTCGCCCGCATCATCGGTGACCTGGCAGCCGACCACTTCTACGGCGCTGTCATAAGCGGGCTCGAGGAAGGCCTATCTGGATGCAAGCACAACGTCATCTTTCGATCTGTGAGCGGAGACGCTGCTGAGAACCGGCAGATCATACAGGAGCTGCTCCGAGCCAAGCTGGACGGAATGGTGTTCGTCGGGTACACGGCGGATGATGTCGAACTCGCTCGAACAGTCAAAGAAGCCGGAGTTCCGCTCGTCATGATAGACAACGACATGCTCGACCGAGAGATCGACTGCGTGGTCAACAACAACCTGACTGGTGCCCGCGCCATGGTCCGCGAGATGATCAGACTCGGACACAGGCGGATCCACTGCCTCAACGGCCCGATGAGCCACGGGTCTCTGCGGGAGAGATTCGAAGGTTACCGCCAGGCTCTCGAGGAAGCAGGCATACGGTTCACCGGCAACATGCTGACTGTCTGTGAACCCCGGTACAGCTTCGCCGAAGGATATGAGGCAACCAAGCGCATCCTCGCAAACGCAGACCCGAGGCCGACTGCGATATTCGCACCGACGGACGCACTTGCAATCGGCTCAGTGCGCGCACTGAGCGAGCTCAAGATCGCAATACCGGATGAGATATCTGTGGCTGGATTCGACGACATCGAGACCGCCGCACACATCACGCCGGCACTCACCACTGTGAGGGTGTTCCGACGCGAGATGGGAACGATGGCCGGCCTGAGACTCCTTCAGCTCATGGACGGAGTCGCAACCAGACCTGCGAAAACCGTCATGTCTGTCGAGATAATCATGCGGCAGTCTCTGGGTCCCGTCCCCCATCCTAAGTAAAGACCTCAAGAGAAGCCTCCGGAGATGGCATCCGCAGGACATCTCGAGAGAGTCTCTGGACGAATCCTCCAGAGGGCATCTCAAGAGAGGTCCTCTATGCGAATCCTCCAGAGAATCTATAGAGAAGACCCTCGGTGAATATCTTAGACCGGATAGGCGATTGTGGTCATCAGAGCCATCTCGGCCTGAGTAGTGTCCATGCGGCTGTGCTGGACGACCACAGGCTGATCGCTCTCCAGCTTGAGAGCATACGGGACGCCTACCGGTATCTTCTCCCCCTTCGAATTGGCTATCATGTCGAGGCGCACATGGTTCGTCCTTCGAGCCTCGCATGTCGCGGCAAAGCCAGTCAGAGGCTCGCGATCCTCGAAGTACACAGTGATCGAAAGGTGCGCGTCTTCATCGCCGAGATTGACGACACACACAGCCTCGTGACTCACGAAATACCCGCTGCTCCGCTCCGGAAGGTATCCGTCCGGGATGATCCAAACCTTGCGCCCGATCTGCTCTGCCATTCATATCATCCTCCCATGGTAACTAGTAGTGGGTGTGGTTGGCCACCTTTCTGTACATGTAATCCACATCACGCTTTGCCCTGGCCGGATCGCGTTTGGCGGTTCTGCATCCGTAGATCCTCAGCCTCGAAGGGGTGAGCGTTATGACGTCCTCCGCCCCCTCGCCCATGAAGTCGAACATGTGGTAGACCTGGTCGGGGAAGAACAGTACGCCCGCACCGTCTCGCCCGATCTTGAACCTATACCAGAACAGAGTGTCCGTCCCGCTGCCCGTCCAGTCGCCCTTGACGAAGTCAGGATTGCCGTTCAGGGACGAGGCCGGCCACTTCTTCACCAGCCTGCCCTGCGAATCGTACCAGTATATCTGCGAGTACAGGTAATGCTTGCCCGAGGAGTAGATACGCGCTCCAGCGGCGACATGGGGTCCTGGGATAGAATCGAGGAAGTCCCCGACCTCTATCTGCTGGGTGTGCTCCGCAGGACCGGACCAAAGGACCTCTCCTGTCTCAGCCCTCAGCACGTAGGCTCCGAGTCCGGAGTAGGCCGCTACTACTTCCTCGCGGCCGTCACCGTCCATGTCGGCAAACCGCATGCTGTCGATGTGATCATTGTTGTCTGCATCCAGCCGGTCCCACAAGACGTTGCCGTTGGAGTCAAGCAACATCGCTCCAACGAACACCTCGTCCAGACCGTCTCCGTCCACGTCCTTTGGGTACAGGTAGTGTCCGAGGTTGTCCTTCTTCCTGTACTCCGTGTGGCGCCACAGCAGGTTAAGCTGATGATCATACGCGCTGATGGAAATGGTGCCGCCTGAGTCTGCAAGAACGACCACGTTTCTGGGGTGACCGGGCGCCAGTCTCGCCACTGCTATCCTGTAGTTGTTGCACGCTTCCGGCGGCACGGAAGGGAACTTGGTCTGCGCCTTGATGCTCCCGGTCTCCCCATCTGCCACGACAAGCTTGCCTTCGCCGTCGACGTGCCGCCAGTGAATGACCTCGCCTCTCCCGTCGCCGTCCATGTCCCATACGACCCCTGGCGGCTCGAAGCCGCCGCGGTTCTTCATGAGCTCCTCGAGGGGCGGTGCGTCGTATTGCCACAGTCTGCGACCCTCGTGGTCGTATGCCAAGGCTGACCAGTCCCTGCCGAACGCCACAAACCCGATTTTGCCGTCTGAGGTGAGTGCGCCGAACTTGACGGTATGGCAGCCGGGCAGCGCGTACTCCCGGAGCATTTCCGCTTCAGCGGGGAAGCTCTCCCTTGGTATGCTGTCGCAGTCGAAGTCCTGGTCAGTGCTCAGGACAATCACGTCGAGGCAGGGCACTGGACTGACAACATGAATCGTCACCTCGACCTGCCCATTCTCGAGGTCATAGATATCGCCTCTGCTCCAGGAGAGGGGCGACGTGCCGAACAGGTGCGAATCCGTCTGTCCATTGACAGTGACCTGAAACCCGCTTCCCTCCTGTCCGTGGCTTCTCACGAACAGGTAGTACCTGCCGCCCTCAAGAACCTCTTTGCGAACTGAGACATCCTTTATCACATCTGACACAGGACCAGGGGGCCCGTAGGACCGGACTCTGTGGTCCTTTGTCTTGAACTGCGGGTAGTCCATGGTCAGCCCGATGTTGTTGTGCAGCCACTGTCCGCCCGTGAACCGCTCGTCGGCTAGTGCGTATCCTTCCTCGATCCCGTCTATGAAGTCCGAAGCGTCAATGATGATCCGAGACACCCTACGAGAACCCCTTTCTGTCGGCCTGACCAGCCTGGCCCGATATGATAGGCCTGGCCTGACCAGCCTGGCCCGGTCTGATGAGCCAGGCCCGGTCTGATAAACCTGGCCTGACCAGCCTGGCCGAGACTATCGCGGCTGACCCGCCTTTGGGACTGCCGACTCGGCCCGCCGCAGCTCGTCAGTCCTGCCCGCCCTCAGACACAATCGCCGAATGCTTGCGCAACGCTTCCTTCACGTCGTGCCACACCAGCTCCGGAAGAGTCATGCCGTGTCCGAGGTGGAATCCGGTATGCGGAGGCTGGTTGTAAGCAACGTTCTGCCATGCGACACCCAGTCTGTAGACGTGGTCATGCATCAGCGTAGGAATGCGGTAATCCGTCAGATGTGTCGTCGTGAATATCCGCAGCTCCGAGCTATTGGCAGTCTTCCAGATGACTTCCTCGCGCCAGTCGCCAAGGATGTCTGCCTGCAGGCAGGGAGTCGCCTTGGTGCCATTGTTTGAGGAGCATCCTGCGGCAGTCATGAGATTCACTGTCGTGGATTTGGTGTAATCCCACTTGTCTATTCTGTTGCTGTCGAGGAGCTCGCGCAGAAGGTCGCCGTCCCACCAGATCGCGAAGTTGATGGAAGACGGTCTCGTATGGGAGATGATATCCCCCTTGCAGCTGTACAGTGCGCTGTTCGCAGCCCACGCCTCCTCGCCGGGATAGCGCGGATCTATGTCAGCGCACAGGCCTCGCCCGACGTCGTAGTCTGTCGGGATTCCCCAGAGGAGTTCGCCAGTGGCTGCGTCCCTGAACTCGATCCCTGCAGGGTTGGGCTTGGGCTCATGCACCGCAAACACCTGGAATCCAGGTCTGTCAGGGTCCAGGTATCCTAGGTGCATTGCATCCCCATGACCAAGGCGGGTGTTGTATAGGCCGGTCCCGTCGTGATCTATCGCACAGGCTCCGTAGATGATCTCGTCTTTCCCGTCGAAGTCCACGTCCGCAACGCTCAGGTTGTGATTCCCCTGGCCTTCATACTGCGGATAGCCTTTGTTCGAATCGAAGGTCCAGACCTTCGTGAGCTTGTCATCTCTCCAGTTGTAAGCAACGAGCACGGTCCGGGTGTAGTATCCTCTGCACATGACCAGACTGGGCATCTTCCCGTCCAGATACGCTATGCAGGCCAGGAAACGGTCCACCCTGTTCCCGTAGTTGTCGCCCCAGTCGGACACCCTTCCTCGCGGCGGCTCGTAGTCTACGGTCACGAGCGCCTTGCCGGTCTCTCCTTCGAATATGGTCAGGTACTCAGGGCCTGAGAGTATTCGGCCGACTGAAGTGCGGTAGTCTGCGTTGGGATCGCCGATCACCTGGCCGAGGCCGTCGACAGTCCCGTCTGCCGTCTTGCACGCCACCTCAGCCTTGCCATCGCCGTCGAGATCGTAGACCATGAACTGGGTATAGTGCGCACCTGCACGTATGTTCTTCCCAAGGTTGATTCTCCAGAGGCGGGTGCCGTTGAGCTTGTATGCATCGAGGTATACTTCCCCGGTATAGCCGTCATGAGCGTTGTCGTGGGCATTCGTCGGGTCCCATTTGAGGACTATTTCGTACTCCCCATCGCCGTCAAGGTCTGCCGCGCTGGCGTCGTTCGCCTCGTAGGAGTAGATCACCCCGTCCTTTGAGACTCCGCCCTGCGGTTTCTCGAGGGGGATGGACAGGTAAGGCTTCTCCCACACCGCGAACTGCGGGGTCTGAGACCACACCTTGCCGTCGACTATGGCATTTACCTGGTAGAGCGAATCGAGGCGTCCATCAGGATCGAGCAAGTTCGTGCTACTGGTAATCGGCTCAGGCGTGATCTTTACTCCGTCACGGTAAACCTCGAACGATATGTCTGAAGGATCGGTCGCCAACAGCCGCCATCCCACGTACACGCCTTCACTGACCTTGACCGCAACCGGTCCCCGGTCTAGATCCTCGAAGTGCGGCAAGAGATCTTCAAGAGCCCTATACGCGGCGGTTCTTACGGACAGATCGTTGCTCTCATCTTCGAGCACTGAAACGAGAACGCGCGCCGCACTTGGACGCCTGCGAGACAGCTGGACAAGGGCGTCTATCGCCTTGCTTCTCACATCCTCGTCGCCATTGCGGAGCAGGTCGACCATAGGAGCTGCGATTTCTTCGACTGAGCAGCCGGTGCTCAGCAGCATGTCGATTGACTGTTCCACCGATGCCTCGTCTCCTTTCAGCAATATGGCCTGAAGCTGCGGATAGATATCCTCGATCTGTGCGCCGCCGATCGAAATGACTGCGCCCAGGAGAGCCACTGTGGACCTGAGGTCGAGGTCAGGGCTGCTGAGCAAGTTCATGAGATGCGGCATGGCTGAGCCGGCCGCAGGCCCGAGCTCACGGAGTTCCTCCAGCGCCACCGCTCTCTTGGTCGCATCAGACCCGGAGATGGCTGCGGTCAGTTCCCTGGCGAAGTCTTCGCTGGTCCAGCCCATCTCGGTCAGCATCTTGCGAGCTTCTCTGCGGACAGATGCTGACTCATCGACAAGCGCAGGAGCGATTAGAGAGGCGGCGTCACCCTGGCCTTTAGAGGCGAAGTCGACGATACCAGAGGCTGCAGCGTCCTTGACGTTTGGATCCGGGTCGCTCAAGCACTGGAACAGCACAGCGATGCTCTGAGGACTCGGTATTCTCTTCAGGACGTTGACGACCTTGACCCTGACCCACTTGTCTGAGGCCGACTCCAGCAATCTCCTCAACGCGGGTATGCTGGGCTCCCCGATCTCCACGAGGGCGTCAGAGGCCTTCATGACAGTCGCAAAGCCTGTGGCCTTCAGATCATTCACCAACCTGTCGATCTCACGCTGATCGACCTCACCGGAAACCCCGGGATCGGCGGCGTCTTGGGCTAGAGCAGAAGCCATTCCGACGGACAGAATGACCACGGCGGCCAAAACACAAGCTACGCAGGACCTCGTCATCCCTGATCCCTCCTTGAATAGATTACGATCTGCATAGGCATTGGCCAACACAGCCCGCCCGACATATGAATAGCTAGACGTATGGCAAAATCCTCTCGCACGACACCTTCCAGGTGCCATCGTCCGGAAAACCTGGAGCGCGGAGGCAGCTGCCCTTGCCCGCAGCCTTGCCCGCGACCCTGCCCTCGCCGCTGCCCTCGCCGCTGCCCTCGCCGCTGCCCTCGTCTCTGCCCACTGCCTCACATTTGCGCCCGCATTGGCACGTGCTGCCGTCGCGCCCATCCTCGTCCGTGCCTAAACCATCCCACCCCGCTGCCATCATAGCGATCGCCACGAGAAGTCCTCCGTTGGCCGGCAGATAGAGCGGCAGGTTCGGACGCTGCCAAACGTGGCCGTTCACCATGTACCTGTTCTTCACACTGTCAAACATCAGCATGTCTATAGCCGTCCTCGCCTGACCCAGGCGGGCGGCTGTCATCGCGCACATCGGGTAGTCCCAGCCCCAGGTGCGGTCCCATCGCCAGTCCTTGATCGTCCTCTCGAGAGTCGAGCGCATGATCTCCGGATCGATCGACGGATCTCCTGGCAGTACTCCGTAGGCTCCAAGCATTGAGGGGTGGTCGTAGTTGAACGACTCGAACGTGCTCGGGCAGTTCTCATGCGCAAGATACACGCCATCACGAACGGGCATCTGCGGCAGCTTCGACAGCACTTCGTCCCATGCCGGATTCCTCGGAAGTCCAAGGCGCTCGCGCCATCTCTGAGCTAGATCCAGCCCAAACCTCCAGTAGCGAAGCTCGAAAGCCGGATTGATGGTGATCTCCGGCTTGTGGTTCTCCTGGGCGGGGATTACTGGCGGCCCAAGCACGTACCGGTCGGTGGCCTCGTCGTAGTGGGCAAAAGACGCCATAAACTCGGCAGAGTCGAACACGATTTCCCTATAGACCTGAAGGACAGCAGCGTCGCGCCTCGCCCTGTAGCAGAGCTCTGCGAGAAATATCGGATGCGGCTGCTGCCATATGAGAAGAGGGGCAATCGGCGACGGGCTCTGGTCTCCCTCCGGACCCACCATCTTGGGCCAGCGCGCTCCTGTGTAGCCCTGGTCCGCTGCAAGCTCTCTGGCCTTTGCGTGAATCGACTGATACCACCATAGGCTGCGCTCGAGAAGGTATGGTCTGTTCCATAGGGCGAAATGGGCCGCATGCCACCAGTGCATCTCCAGGTGGAACTTGCCGTACCAACTGTTGCACGTCAGGCCGGTCTCCTGCGGAGGGACAGATCCTGAACACTGGATAGCTGTGAGATACTGCGAGAGAACGATGCGGCGCTCCAGCTCCTCAGCAGCTGGGTTTGTGCTCTCGGAGAGTTCCACAGCTCCGCCCTCGGTCCAGAACTCCAGCCAGTGTGCGACCGACGCCTCCTTTACCGCGACAAACGACGGCGGCTCCTCTCTGGGAAGTGACTGCTCGAAGCAGCACGTAAACTCAGCGACTGTCACAGACTCGGGGACAGAGAAGATTAGCGTGTGCTGGTCGACTTGCTCGATGCGGGTTCCCTCAGGATAGCGCACTGAGACGACGTACTGCTCGTCGTCGACTACACGGAGCACGCACGCACCTGATCTCGAGATGCGAATCAAGTGAGTCGAATGAAGGTGTGGCCGATCCCAATCCGCAGCACTCATGTCCCCTGACCCGTATGGGAATCTCAGCGCCAACCTTATCCTGCCGCTGCTCAACAGAGAGGACTCCACTCGGAAAGCGACAGCATCTTGTCCTGGGTGACAACAGGTCTCCACCGAGACGGGAATGCCTTCTATGCTGAACCGGCTGCGAAGGACGCCGGTCCAGAGATCCAACTCCTGTTCAATGGACTCCACGTGCGATGGAGAGGCCAGGCTCCCGTCGCCTAGGCGCATCTCAAGTCCTACCTGCCCGAGGTGCAGTCGGTGTGGGTTGGCTCGGAGCCAATCGTAGAGGTCCTTCTGGCCCTCTGAGCTGGTCGGGTAGTATACAGTGCGGCCATAGGTGTCGTACGCCTTGAGCCTCAGGGTTTCCCCGGCAATACTCGCTGGTCTGGGCTCAGTATGCCAGCCCCAGTTGGACAGTGTGCACAGGGGAATTCCCTCAAGGTACACGTCGGGAAACGACTGAAGGCCGGTGATATCTGCAGTGAAGCAGAACTCCCCGTTGCCTACCGTGAACGGGGACAGCTTGTCTATCGCCCCCAGCCTGGGATTGTGCCGTCTCACGAGCCTCTCTCTGTCGATGCCCATCTTAGCTATCGCTCCCGATTGCCTCGAACGCTCGAAGGAGCGCAGTGTAGACCCTAGTGGTCAGGGAGTTCCTCCCCTTCCGAAGCAGGTCTGCGCTCACTTTCATACAGCGCGGCTCCCAGAGTACCGGCTGAAACTCGCTGCCGTTGACCGACACCTCGGTCGCTTCGCAGAAGCGGTCAGGGCTGTCATAGCTGAAACGCAAAATCGCGGAACTCGCCGTCGGAACATCCTGAAGCTCGAACTCAGTCGTGTACTCAAGGACGCCGGAGTAGTAGGGAATGAGATTCTCCTCATATCGCTCGAATCGGCCAGTCTCTTTCTGAGGAATCAGACACAGCGGCCTGAGCTGGACTCCGAAATCACCGGCCAGGTAGAGACAGTTGAGCAGACCATCGTTTGCCTTGGTGGCAACCAGGTCGACCCGGATTGAGTTGCGTCCCTTTCTCAGCCACTCGGTGATGTCGCAGCCAAGACTGCCGTGAACATGGGCAGTCGTAGGCCCGAGTCGCTCGGGACCGATGGGTTCAGAGTCATTGACGAAGACCTTCCACTCGCCGGCTATCGACCCGGGCTCCATTACCAGCTCGACTGGGCCGTCATACTCGTTGTCGAACTGGAACTCATATCTGACTCTCATCGGCGGCCACTCGAGCTTGGGCACTGCACCGAAGAACTTCTGGTTGATGGGCGCAAATCTGAAGCCGCCCTTCTCTAGCTGGTCGCTGATGGGCACTGCAGGCACGACAGCAGTCTGCGCCATTTGCCCATCTTCCTCCAGAAGGGACATCTGCCACTCATACATGCGGAGGAGGTTCTTGTTCTTGAGCTGTATAGACGCGGGGCCTGACACGGGCACTTCCAATATCGGGAGGTCGGGCAGCGTGTCGCCGTCAGACTGCGTGACACAATCGGCCGGCTCGGCACCTTCGGCTGCCTGGCCGGGCTCAGGTGGGAGCATGCCACAGAACGACGGCAGGCCGCACTGTGGTGAAAGGTCAGTTCCGACGGAACGGCTGCACTGGACCACAGAACCGCGGTCGGATGCCGCGCCGCACTCAGCCGAAGGTCCGCACTCGGCTGAGGATCCGCACTCAGCTGAAGATCCGAACTCCGCCGTGCCACCGCACCCTGTCGCCTCTATCACGAAAAACTCAAACGGATATATCAACCGCCTGTAACCGTCTTCGCTTCTGTGCAACCCGCACGGGACTCCAGGATCAAGCGGGATCTCCCTCAGCTGCACACCCTCAGTCGCAACCGCCGGTCCCACACGCATCTCTGCATCTACTGTCTGACCGCCCGTGTTGAGCACGAACCAGAGCGATCTGCCCTTCGACACTCGCCTGGCAAGGTACACATCCGCAAGCTCTTTCCCGTCGCACTGCACGCTGAGACTCGGCTGCACGACCTCCAGGATCTGTTCGAGCACTCGATTCAGGTCTGCCCCTCGGGAGCACTCGACCACACGCCCGCCACCCTTCCTGAAGGCCTCCAACCACTCTCTCAATGGGTCCTCCATCACCTTCATCGGCGGGACTACCACCACGCGGGCGCAGACGTCTTTGACCTTGACAACGCCGTCGCCGATCTGCCCCATCTCGAGGATGTCTGTGTCGACTATGTGGAAGTCGATGTGGTTCTGGGCAAGCGCCTGGAGCATATCCGCGTAGACGCTGACATCTCCCCTATCCGGGATTCCTGAATGCGGATCGACCACAAAGACCTGTGCGTCAAGATGGGTGCCTTCGAGCAGGCTGCCGATGCGGTCAAGCCTATCGGAAAGCTTGTGGAACAGCTTGTAGTACGGCATCTGGAAGAAGAACGAGGGCGGAGCATCGTGCTTTTTGAGCGCGTGCGTGCTGTAGAAGAACCCATGGGGAACCAGGCAGTTGACCCCAGATACCAGCAGCGCTTCGGCTAAGATCTTCGCGTCCTGCAGGGTCGCACCCCAGCCAAGACTGTGGTAGCACTCGCACAACGATGCTTGCTTGTCGTAGAAGTACGCCGCAGACGCGATCGCCCTGGCATTTCCCCTGATCCTGCCCTGGAGAACGTCAAGGCCGTCGCCCGCCTTCCTATGCCCTGCATCGCAGCCCGGGATGCCCATGTATCTGAGCTGAGACAATCGCATGGACGGCTTTTCCCCGCAATAGGAGATGCCGTGTTGCCTGCACCACTGAGATATTGGCTCCTCAAAGGTCTCGCAGAACAGCTCATATGTGAGCCTGTACAGATCGCGGGCGACTCTGGCGTGATCTGGATGGTTTCGGTCGTGGAGTGCAGGCAGGTGCTCACAGATGTCATAGCCGTACCTGTCTGCAAATGCCTTTGGAATCCGGTCAGACCAGCCAGGCTCAACCTCATCGACGAAGATCGCGGCAATCGAAGTCCCGAACTTGCCTCCGTACCGAGCTCTGTATCGCTCGTGTGTCAGCTTGATGAAGGTTTGCACCGCTTCGGGATTCAGGATATCGACAAAGTGGTCCCAGTACTTGTGGCGCCTAACCTCTACCTGGCAGGTTGCGCTGATCTTGAACCGTCCCGGCGGCAGCGTCACCTCGAGAACGGGCGTGGGCTCGCTCGCGAAGTACCGCTTCCTGTTGTACGCGGTAAGCCCTGTTTCGACGTAGGAATCCTCGGTGAGGACTACCCCAACGTGGTTTCTGAGATCGATCGCGCCAGCGTAATCGACCCGGTCTCCATCCATGGGAAACGCCTTCACTGACAAGACCTTGCCCGCAGGGAGAGTCATGCGGATGTATCCGCCATCCACCACCTGAGACTGGTGAGCGAGCCTGGTAGCGTGGAACTTGGGGTTTCCAAGGACCACCTCGCCGCCGGCGATTCCGCTTGGGTAGGGATACTCATCGTATAGGCAGACGATCATGCCGTGTTCTTCTGCAGCCTCAACAGCAGCGTCTACCACTTGGAAGAAGGATTCGGACAAGTAAGGCCGCTGACACCCTTGCCTCGTGTGAATGAAGAACCCCTTTATGCCCTGGCTGGCCATCTCGGCTATTTGCCTCTTGACTTCTTGTTCGGTGATGTAGTCGTTCCAGAACCAGAAGGGGTAAAACCCTGTCGAGATCAAGCCGCTCACAACACAGCCTCCTCGCACACTTGCATGTTCCAAGACATGCGCTTGCAGACGCTCAGGCGCACGCCTGCGCACGCTCAGGTCTGCCCCTGCATACCCTGGGAGTTCGCTCGCATATCCTCAGAAGCGCTCGCGTGCCCTCTGACGCACGTTTGCCAATCCAGATATTCTTCGCACACAGGGCGCTTCCTTGCACATGCTGGTATAGTATGTTACGATTTCATGAGTAGCAGCAAGATTGTGAAAGAGGGACCAGCCAGATGAGCCTTGACGACCTCGAGTTCGATCATGCACGCGCCGCCGTCTTTGATTCGCTCGCAGACGGGTGGGACGAGAGAGTGGCTCGCCCATCGACAGAAGCTCTTTCTCAGCTCATAGACTTGATAGAGATCAACGGCAAGGTCGTGCTCGACATCGGGTCGGGCACCGGAGTTCTTCTGTCAGCAGTCACTTCCAAAAGCCCGGCCAAGTGGATCGCCTGTGACCTTTCTCAGAGAATGCTCGAAATCCTCAGAGAAAGATACGAAGGAAAGATAGCCGGCCTGGAGATTCTCAAAGCGGACGCCCACTGCCTGCCGCTCTGTGACGACAGCATTGATGTCGTCCTGTGCAACGGGGTGTATCCCCACTTCCGTGACAAGCGCCGGGCGCTGTTGGAGATTCGCAGGGTCTTGAGACCTTCAGGTGCCTTGATCATCAATCACTTCGTCGGCCGTGACACAGTCAATCGCATACATGGATCTTCGCAAAACGAAGTGCTTCGCGTCGACCTGTTGCCTCCAGCTTGCGAGCTCGTTGAGCTCTTGCGCTCGATCGGGTTCGTCGTCCCGAGTCAGACCGACACGAGCGACCTCTACCGAGTCGTAGCCTCACTCCCCTCGGAGGAACTGGACCAGTGGTGAAGTCCCCTTCAAAGCCGGAATGCGCTCCAGCCATCCTGCTGCGGGATGTCACAGCAGGCTATGGCCATCAGCTTGTGCTGGACTCAGTCAGCCTAGTGGTAGGCCGTCGCGAATCCGTAGCCATTCTAGGAGAAAACGGTGCAGGCAAGACCACGCTCCTCCGATTGATCTTAGGGCTCGTCCAGCCATGGTCAGGAAGCATAGAGATAGAGGGGAAAGCAGTAGAATCGGAGGCAGACCGGCGGTGGGCTCGGCAGAGAATCGGGTATGTCATGCAGGGAAGTGTCCCGGGCAAACTCCCGATCAGTGTTGAGGACGCAGTGCTCCTTGGCCGCTGGGGGAAGGCGTTTTCGTATCTCACTCGACCAAGCAAGCAAGACCGGGCAGCAGCCACGAGAATGCTGGAACTCGTCGGAATCGAAGACCTGAAGCGAAGGGACTGCCGAGAGCTTTCGGGCGGCCAAGTTCAGCGCCTGAACATAGCCAGAGCGCTCGTTCGAGAACCTGGGATTCTGTTGCTCGATGAACCGACAACGCACCTCGACAGAAATGCCCAGGCAGCGCTTGTGGACCTCCTTCGCAGTATACGGCAAACGCTTGGACTCGCGATGGTAGTAGTTAGTCACGACGAAGACCAGGCGAGAAGTCTCGCAGATAGGGCCTACAGAGTATCTGATCTAGCGCTAACACTGGATTGGGGGGAGAGCGCTTGCCGCTGATTGAGTATCTAAGGTACCCGATATTCCAGAGAGCGCTCGTGGCGTCCATCGTAGCCGGCGGTACGTTCTCGCTGTTGGGGACCGTTGTTGTGACCCTCAATCTGACCACGATTCGGTTTGCACTGATGCACATGGCGCTCCTCGGAGCTGCCTGCAGCCTAGCTCTGAACCAGCAGCCGGTCGTGGGCGCGGTTGTGGCTATAGTGGTCGGCTCGCTCCTGCTCGGCCCGTTGTCAGATCGGATGAAGATGGATGCAGGGTTGACAAGCGCCCTGTTCATGACCGGTTCTATCGCTGCTGCGTTTATCCTCTTCTACAGAGCACGCGTTCCAGCCATGGAGGCCTTCGGGCTGTTCACCGGCAGCAT
>JAAYAB010000221.1 GCA_012719595.1 Bacillota bacterium | reverse complement strand
CTGCGGCATGATGTCGCAGAGCCGGTTCCAGGCGTCAGCTACGGTGAGATCCTTGGCGCTGACTGGGATGTTCTCGATAGCTAGCCGAATCCGGTAGTCGTCGGACACCTCGGCCACTCTCGCGAACAGCTTGTCAATGTCTATACTCTCTGCATAGGTGTCCCACAGGTGAAGGACTCCGATCTCCGAGTTCAGCCTTGAGGCTGCGGCCAGGTCTTCGCTGAGCACGTTCTGTGCTCTCAGGACGTCTTCGCGATCCGGAGAGCATAGCCTTGTCCCGATATCACGATTTAGGTGGACCACAGGCACTGCGATACCCAGTGACAGGCACATATCGGCTATCTCCGAGGGCGTCACCTTGGGAGTGATGCTCCAGTCAGCCGAAGTCGGTGTGACGGGAGCCCAGCGCTGATCCCACTCAGGCAGGAATACCAGCTCGACTCCATCCACATCGAGTTGTTTCAATGCCTCGTATATCCCTTCGTACTCGAAGAACGCCTTCCCAACCGCCATTGGCAGCGTGGCCGTAGAGACCAAGCGTTGCATTGGGAGATCTCCTTTCAAACAAGCGCAATCATCCGGATCATCCAGCCCTGGCCGACTTCTAGGCCTTGCGATCACCGGACCCTGGCCTGAGCACAGATCCGACGATCACCGAACCCTCATCGACTCGTGACCGCACCCTGCCCTCGACCAAGTATCTCTGTCGGCTATGTCTTACCAGCCTCCGGCGTCCCCTGGTGAAAGACAAGCTGCCACTCATCGTCCCGTCTCCTCCAGAGTGAGCTTCGCAACGTCCAGGTTGTCCTGCCCATATCTCGGTCCCTGACGGCCGCCCTGTACGTGAGGAGAACGACATCAGGGCCGATCTGCCTCGCTTCAAAGTCGGTAGCTCGGTACTCTGTCCGATCTGATTGAGGCAACTCCCTGAGCATATCCTGCTTGGTGTATCTCTTACCGGACGCGCCGAACTCGAGGAAAGGCGTTTCCGCTTCACTCCTTGAGTTACCCTAGCAGCCATTTCGTGATTGTACCCATCCAAGACCTTCTCTGAAAGATACACCAACACCTTTGCCTTATCGTCACACTGGAGAATCACGCCGAGGTCAAACACGACCATCGCCGGGTCCATGGCAAAGAACCCTTTGCAGGAGTCGTCAAGGTCGCAAAACGTGACTGTTCGGGAAACCCGTAGCTGCGCCCGTCTATCAGCATCAAGTTGCAGTGCAGCACTGCCAAGCTCCTGCCGATCTCAAAGAACAGATCGTCACTGATCGTATCGCGGGCGAGAGACTCATGGGTCCTGCCCGGAGCTACCCTTGTAACCGTGACCAGGTGGCGCTCTCCTTCCGTCGATACGCCCTCCTCGACGAGCCGACCGTTGATCGACCTGACTGGCTCAACCACGGGTGAGCCTAGCGAGAAGTGCTCCGCCAGGTAGTTCATGCTCGACTCGAGTACATAAGGACTCTCATCCGGAGGACTGACGCGTAGGATGAAAGATTCGCCGTCTCGAGCAAATCTGTAGGACCGGTGGTAGTTCCCTCCATGCGGATTTGGGTGAAGATCAGCTGTTTGGAAGTCGTACAAGCGCGCCAATGAGCGCAGGTCTAGTGACATCCACAATGTCCTCCTCTATCCCCATGCATATCTTACCATAGCTGGGGTCGAACAGAGACATTCTCAGGCATCTCGTGGATCCGAGACCTCACTTGTCGCTCTTGGCTGTGCGTATCACGGTATTGACGCCGTCGACAATGACTCCCTAGGTGGCCTTCGTCTAACGAGAGCAGGCCTACTGACATCACAAGATCTTTCTCATCTCCCTTGGTTTCGAGTCGTGGCGAGTCTGATGACCCGGCGTGGCCTCAGGAGCGAGTGACGACATCAACAGTGCTAGTGCGCAGACGGACAATGCCAGCCACAGCCATCCGGACACCACCGGAAAGATGGAGGTTAGGAGCAGGTAGTCCGTGCTGACACACCACAGGATACCCAGACACAGTACAATGGACAGAGCACCCTGGACGAGACGGGAAGCACGAGAGTCCCGACCAAGTGGTGCAAATCGACGCCGTCTCGAGGCAAGTCCGTGCACAACGCACAACAACCTCCATAGCGATATGATGGCGATCAGACTTACTAGAGCCAACAGCACCCTTCTAGCGATGATGATCTTGCCCATCCCAACCGAGCCAGCGCCAATCCAACGAGCCCAATCACTCAACACGTAGGCAAAGAATGGCCAGCTCCTCTGGCTGTTTGTCAGGATGACAATACCGTCACCAGTCTCCGGGACTGCATGGAAATGGGTCATCCAGCCGTAGCCTTGCCCGCCATGGGCCACAGACCTATAGCCATTGCTGAGGTTTTCGATGAAATGACCGTAGCCATACGCATCAAACACGATCCTGTAAAAGCTGGCTGTGTCAACGACCGGCACATAGAGTTTGGCAATCGTCTCCGGGCTAAGGACTGCGCGGCCAGTGTCGCCGAATCGAGTCATCCCTGCCGCCACGAACCTCGCGATGTCGTCCACAGTGGAAAAGAGGCCTCCGGATGCTGTCGCGGGATAGACATACACTGGTACGGGCTGGCCTTTCTGATCATGCCCATTCGCAACGGGCGGATCAAAGCTTCCGCTCCACGCGAAATGGGAGTGGTCCATCCCGAGTGGGAGAAGGATCTCATCTCTCATGTACTCAGCGAAGTCCCTGCCTGTGACTTCCTCAACCATAAGCTCAAGCAGGTCAAAACCGGTGTTAGAGTACGAGAACGTCGACCCGGGTTCTCGCTCAACGACGGCTTTTTCGGCAAGGCTCTCCGAAAGCGTGGGGATGTCTTCGCCGGGAGAGTAGCGCTCAAATATGTCCCCGAGAGGCATTCCCGCAGTATGGCTAAGAAGCCTGCGTATGGTCACCTGTTCGCTCGGGAAGCCCGATTCAGGCAGCGTCCAGTCGCCGAGATGCGGCTCGACTGGATCGTCAAGCCTGATCTTCCCTTGTTCGACCAACCTCATTACTCCCCATGCGGTCACCGACTTCGAGATCGATTCTACTCTGCATGGTGTGCTAGTTGTTATTGGGCGTACATCGTTGACGTCTGCAAAGCCATAGGCTTCAGACCATACAGGCTCGCCGTTTCGCACGATGGCGATTGCCGTTCCAGGGATTCCGAAGTGGTCCATCAACTCTGGCAAGCGTTCGTTCAAGTAACCTGTGAATTGATCTAATGGAACGCCTACTTGGACACCTTGTGTTTCCCACAGCGATACCCCGAGTATCACGAGAGCAACGCACGCCAGCGCTATCAAAGCGCCGGATCTCAGCAGGCGGCTCCCATTGATCTCGACTCCGTGTGTTGCTCTCATAGAGTGTGTGCACTCCTCTAGCTTTAGCTCTCTGCTCATTCTATCATGACTCGGACGGAACAGAGACATTGAGATTGTGAGAGGGAGGCGGGGTGAATCCGCCTCCGTGCTCAGTGTTACATCTGACCTGTTGTCACGCTTGACCTGTGCTCATCTGACCCGTGACCGTCTCAGGCATCTCGCGGACCCAAGACCTCACTTGTTGCTCTTGGTCGTATGTATCCTAGAACGCGAGCTTGCCGAAGCCGAACCCGTGTGTCAAGTCATCGCCACTCCCTGCATCGCCACTCTCCATCGAAGCCGCACCTCGACGGGAGGCTTCTATCAGTATTACTGTTTGGTAGGTGATGGTCATCTTCTGGCACAGCCATTGTCCGCCCAGCTTGACCATTTCACACGCGATGGTGCCCCCATCAGTGGTTTCCTCGGGTATCTCCGGAAACTCTGCCTGCTCCTTTATTGTGAAGGGGGTTGCAGCCTGAGCTCCGGTCGCTGATACACTCGAGAACACTAAGGTTCCCAGCTCCATCGTCAAGACGTAGCCGTTGCCGCCTTCAGACACCGGCCTTCGCCATTGAAGCTGCTTGGGTTCATCCTCTTCAAGCTCCGCCTTGAGTTCTGCGTAGGTCTTGTTATACTCGCTGTCTCCCTCGCAGATGGTCAGACTGAAGCTGCTTTCGTCAAGAAACCCGAGCATGCCATCGACATCGTAGTCTTCGACCGCCTCAGCAAAGGCAGCGATCCTCTCACTGATCGCGGCTTGGATCTGAGCCGTGTCTATCCCGCCTCCGCCACACCAGCAGCAACCGGACACGGCGGACAACAGAACAACTACCAATACCAGTGGTACCAATCGTCTCATGTTTGCTCCTCCCTCCACAGATCACTCCGCATCCAGATTGCTGAAGTCGAAGCGGCCAAACCCGAATCCTCTTCGGTAGCTGTCCCAGTAGAACGTGATGCTTTCAGAAATGGTGAATTTGCCGCCATCAGCCGTGGTAGGAGTAACGACAGCGCCTACACTGTTGTACCAGGTGAAGACGGTATTGACGCCGTCAACACTAGCCTGAGAAGACAGGTCGATTTCTGCTCCAGGCGCGATAACGCCGCCTGAGCCGATGACGATATCCGCTTGCGGCGCGTACAGGTACTCCCCCCGGAGACAGGAAGATAGCGCGGCAGGCCAGAGAAGGTAAACCGGTTGTCGTAACACCGCAGGTCACGTAGCAGCTCACAGCTGCCAATATCCAGACTGGTCAGCTGGTTGTCCGAGCAGTCAATGGCCCTCAGCGGACAACCGGTCACGTTCAGGCTCGTTAGCAGGTTGTTGCCGCAGTCGAGGCGCACGAGCCCCGGGCACGGGTCCGTATCAAGGCTGGTCAACCGGTTCTCGTAACAGCTTAGGTAAAGCAAGCTTGTGCAATCGCTCACGTCCAGTTCGTTCAGCCGGTTGCTGTAGCAGTATAGCCACTCCAGTGCCCAACAGCTGCTCAAGTGCAGGTTCCCAACCAATTCCTGTCCCGGCCAGTCGATCCCCTTCACTCTCATGTTCCCAGGCGTAACTTCGATCCACACTACCCCTACCCACGTGCTCGGATCGTTGGGGTCATAGAGTTCTCCGCTTACCTTGTTGCCGTTAGTGCGCATTCCGTCCGTCTGATCCAGAAAGGCCCTTAGCTGCAAGTAATCGTCCGGATGATACCCTTCAGGAACCTCCTGAGCCGAACATACGGCCAGCAGCGCCAAACAGGACAGGGCTACAAGCGCCGCTACCAGCCACGGAATAGTCTCGACCTTGGGTTTCCAGTCGAACCAACTCGTTTTCGCGAACTCTGTGGCATTCTCACACCTTCATCCGAGATTTCGTTGAGGTCGGCGGCCTCCGATAGTCGTCCACCTGAGTAGCCAGGTTGCCTGAGGCCAGCCAGAAAACTCCTCGTGTGAGCATTAAGGAGGCGCCCCGTTCCCGAGGAAAAAAGCCTCCGATAAAGTCACGCTGAAATGCTACCGAAGAAATGCGACATTCCTCTTTTGAGAACAGATTTCTTACCAGTTAAGCTCTGATACAACCACCAGTTGAGTTACAATGGCGGTGTATCCGAAATGGAGAGCGCGTAGAATTGCCATCTATTGTCTCTCCATAGGGTCTGCCATATAGTCGACGTGGGTGATTCATCCATCATATGCCAGCGACTTCGGGGTGTGAACGTGTCAAACCTCACTCTGAGCAGCAGGCTCGCCGAGCTTCGACATCAGAGAAGGATCACACAAACTGATCTGGCAAAGGCACTCGGCGTGACGGACAAGACCATATCCAAAAGGAAAGCACCCAAGCTGCTCAATGCTCAAAAAGGAGGGGATGCATGACTCCTGCCTCTTCCAGGGGACGATTAAGGTAAAGGGAAGGGCGATGCAACTGCCACGTATGCGAGTCATACAGTGTCGCTGGGGTGAGAAAGGTGATGCGTGTGGGCAGGACAGACCCGGAAGTCTCCTCGATATGCGGGAAGGCTATACCTGCTCATGTCATCACCCTGCTCGATGGAACCATCATGGGCGCTTCTCTTGGAGCCATAACCGTCACTGTTCAGGACTGCCGAATAGTCCAGATCGAGAGGACCGACAGGATACTCGTTCCTGCCTCACCCGGCCTAAACGCTCCGCAGAAGATGAGCCAGAGCTCAGTTGCCCTCTGCCGTAGGAAGATCCTCCAGGAGATCAGGGATCTGGCATATGGGCAGGTAACCGTAAAAATACAGGATGGCCTCCCCGTGCAGGTGGAGAAGACCGAGAAGATCCGTCTGCCGCGGATCGAAGGCCTAGACGGTGAAGGAATCTAGCTGTGGACTCGCACTCACAGCTCGGCTGCAGCGCGCACAAAAGGTAGTATCTTCTGCTTGACGGATCTCCGTTTCCCGTGCTAGGGTGAAAACAGCCGATGAGCTCGTTGGATAATAGCATCATGTAACCTGGCTGATCAGAAATCTGAAGGCCAAGGAGACCCAATGTGGGTATTCCTTGGCCTTTTTCATACCCGTATGAGCCGACGTCAAAGGAGTCTGAGAGATATGCTCAAGCGGATAAGTCGCTTCCTGAAAAAGCTAGGAGACGCCAACAAGACCCGGTTCGGGGAGGGCAGGATGGACTGCTGTGCGCTTAACACCCCCACTTCGAAGGGGGCTGGCGTGTCCCAACACGTCGAGCCTGTGTCCACCGAAACCCATCGGAACGGCCCCGAGAAGCGACCAGGCAAGTGAAAGGAGCGCTCCTGATGGCAACAGCGATAAGCACCGCGCCCGACCGTTCCAGCCAGACCCCGGCAGTCGCCATGATGCTGACTGCATTTATGGTCTCATTGTCTGCCCTGATCTATCAGGTGTCTCTTACGCGGGTCTTCTCTGTCGTGCTATGGTATCACTTCGTGTTCGCTGTCGTATCGTTGGCGGTCCTAGGTATCAGCATAGGAGGGGCGCTCGTCTATCGAGCTGGTCAGCTCCGAGGAGCTGCCGCCGATCAGGGGGATTTGGGCAGGTTCATCACACTCTTGGCTCTGTCGCTCATCGTATCGGTGGTTCTAGCTCTCAGAAGCCCGTTCAGCACCGCATGGGGGCTGTATATCGTCCTATCGCTCATTCCTTTCATACTCACGGGTGTGGCGATGTCGATCGTTTTTCAGCTTCGAGCGGACGCCTCAGGCAGGCTGTACTTCGCTGACCTTACGGGAGCCGCAATCGGAAGCCTGATGGCCCCGCTCCTCCTCGATGCCATTGGACCAGTCCGAACGATCTACGCGGTCTCAGGTGTCCTGGTCCTTACGTCCACTGCGCTGCTTCTCTCGTACCGGTCAGCCAGTGAGCTCCGCTCAATAGCCTCTGGCGATGTAACCACGCTTCCCCAAACTGATGTATCTGCTGCATCTACGGCTGGATCACGGGCAAAGACTGCCTCGTCGCCGGGCACTCTCGGGAACCTTTCGAGGCGTTGGTGGATCGGCACATCGATACTGACCTTGACTTTCGCCCTATTGCTCGCCTGGACCAACCCGGTGGATGTGAACCTGAATACCCGGAATTACCAGGGAAAGAGCCTATACCAGTTTCTGAATGACGACACGTCCAATGCTCGCATCATCCACACGACCTGGGACTCCTTCTCCCGAGTGGATGTGGCCCAAGAGGGGGAAGACGCGAACAGGCGTTGGATCTTCACCGATGGCGGCGCAGCCTCAGAGGTATTCCGCTTCAACGGCGACCTATCGTCAGTAGAGTATCTTAGGCAGGATCCTGGCTTCCCCGCACTGAGCCAAGCCGAGAAGGGCAGGATACTGATCATCGGTCCGGGCGGTGGCAGGGACATCCTCGTGGCCAAACTCGCCGGCTTTCGAGAAATAACGGCTGTCGAGATCAACCGAGGTGTAGTAAAAGCCGTAGAGCGGATGCGAGATTTCGCGGGACCCATTTACGATATGCCTGATGTCACAGTAGTAGTGGCCGATGGCCGGCATTATGTGAACCAGACGGCCGAGAAGTACGATGTCATATACCTCCCGCTGGTCTTCACCCAGGCCGCAGACAGAGGGGGGTATGGACTGGCAGAAAACTACGTTTTCACTGCTGAGGCCTTCGGTGAGTACCTCGACAGGCTTACAGATGAGGGGCAGCTACTGCTCAAACTCCATGGGACTTCCGACTTAGTGAAGGCCATCACTACTGTCCTATCGACGTTCAGTGCCCGGGGGGTCTCTGAGACCTCCGCAATGACCCGGATAATGATCACAGGGGTCTATTCGCGCACCGGAGCCATTCACATGCCCATACTGGCCGTGCACAAGAAGCCTCTAGAACCCGTTTCTCTGGCGCTGAAGGCCCAACAGATTCACAATCAGGGAATGAACATCCTATGGGCTCCCTATGCCAACCGGACCGAGGATAAGCTTAGTCAGATCGAATCGGGCAGACTGACGGCCGAGCAGCTCATCAAACTGTCGAGCTTCGACGCTTCGGTCGCAACCGACGACCGGCCATTCTTCTACAACCACGATAAGGGACTTCCGCCTGCACTCGTCACCATCGTTAAGTCAGTATTGGTCGTCATTGCACTATTCGGAATATGGGTGTTCATTCAGATCCGATCGTGTCATCGATCACTAAGGACGTCAATGGCACTGACTTCAGGGTACTTCTCCTTAATCGGAGTGGCGTTTATGCTGGTGGAGCTGAGCCTTATCAACCGATTGATCCTATATCTCGGCCACCCGACCCGTGCCATCTCGTCAGCGATCGGATTATTGCTCCTGTTTGGGGGACTCGGAAGTCTGGCCTCGTCGCTGCTGAAAAGGCTGACCCCCATCCAGGTGATGAGGATATGTACCGGCGTCACCTCGATACTCCTGATCGGATACCTTGTGGTGGTAGGCCGTGTGTTAGGAGCCAGTGCAGATCAACCCTGGGTAGTCAAGCTAATAGTGTCCGGACTCAGCATCTTCCCATTCGCTTTCTTCATGGGAATGGCCTTCCCGTCCGCGCTTCGCCTAGTGTCCTCAGTGGCAAGAGGGACGGTATCGCTGATGTGGTCAATCAACGGCATGATGTCAGTAGTAGGCTCAGTCACAGCAGTCTCGGTAGCCATCAAGTATGGCTTCTCTACCGTCCTGGTGCTTGGCGCCGTTGGATATGGCCTGGCCTGCTTGCTGGCCGTCCTGACAGCTAGAATACTACCCTCGAAGGCTCGAGGGCGAGTTGTATGATTCACAGCATCAATCGGCCCGAGATCGGCCATGGTCATCAGGCACTGAACAGGAAAGGGAGGAAGACTCAGTGAGATTGAAGCATGTTCTGATTGGGGCGCTGTGCTGTCTGGCTCTGACAATCCTAGCAGGTTTCCTTGCCTCGCGAGGAATCGGTATGGGGTGGCTGTTATTCCTTCTCTGCCCTGCTATGCATCTATTCATGATGAAGGGCATGCCTTGCCATGGCCACGATAGGGGACCTGAAGAAACATCTGAAGCCAACCATCTGGACGAAGCTGGCGAAGGCCCTCCAACCTGGGACGAACGCAAGGCATCCTGGATTGGGGGGCCCTGTGTTCAATTGCCGAAGTTACAAGACCCTTATGGGAACGAAGATATCGAGCTGGCGAAACCCCATAGCTAGGTAAGCTTCATCAGGTGTGACCACGTGAAACATTGTGTGGCGTCGAGGACCTTCATCGACTGCAAACACCCTGCTATCCTCTACCCATCTCTTGATCTCAGCGTATACTCGCTCGCCGTCCGCATCGTCCTCGTCCCTCGAGACAGCTACGGCGTATAGCCCTCCTGGGAAATCGACCACGTCGAAATCCTCTGGATCGGCGGCATCTGGCGGCAGGGCGTAGTACCAAACCAGCCTTCCGCTCTCTGCGTCAAACCACATGAAGTCGCGCGGGAAGAACCTGTCCTTCCTCGCCTTGTCGACCTCTGACCACCAGGTATTGAACTCCTCTAGGCTCCGGTTGCCGGATGTGGCCATCCTTGACCGAGGCAGCTCAAGTACTCTGATCCCCTCCATAGTGACCCCTCCTCCGTGCACAGCTGCACTTGACCTCACCTGCGTCGCTTGACCTAGGCCATTCAGTAGATCGTGTACTCAGAGTCGTCGGGATGCAGCTGTCAGTCGACCCGCGCGTACCGCAGATCACCAATCAGGCAGCCACTGTCGACCTATCCAGTGTAGCGAAATTCGCCGCGGAACACCTCTTTTGCGTGCCAATCGATGAACACCGGATTCGGCTTGTAGGTCGGCCGATCAGGCGTCCAGATCTGGCTGCCGTGGAACCTCATCAACCAGTCCTTGAAGCCCTGTCCTCCACGCGCTGCCTGGGAAACCAAGAGCCTGTACGTCGAGTCAAGGCTGAACACACCGAGGTCAAAGAGCTTGTGATGTGTAGCACAGAGAAGAAGGCCATTGTCCACGGTGTCCGGGCCTCCGTGGGTGTGCCATCTGATATGAGCTGCCTCGAGGCCGACAGGAACGCTGCCGATACATACATCCAGCCCGCACACTGCGCATCGGCCTTCGTAGATCTCAAGCAGGCGATCCCTGAACTTGAAGGCGCGGCGGTATTGGTTCTTGCCAGCCTGCTCGGAGATGCCGACCATCATCGCGGGATCCACGCCGACTGCTTGCAGGATGTCTTGATGGATGGTCTCCGGGAAGCTCCGGTAAAGCATCTCGCTGACGATGCGCCCGCCCATGTCAGGGCTGTTTTTGAGAGCAGTGAAAACCTCCTCCGTGAAGCCTCCCTGCGCTCCTCCTTTGACCAAGCGAGCGTCAGAGGGCGAGGTACCAACGAGTACGCTGGCGTCCACTCTCAAATCCCAGAATCCATCTGACCGCAGGTAGACAAATGGATATGCAGCAGATGTCTTCCGCGGTGGGCCGAAATCCCTCAACAGCAAGTCAAGGCTGGGCCGAGCCTCCTCATACGACACCAGTCTAGGCTCACCGCCATACAGACGGCCTATCATGTAGAGGATGACCAATGGCTTGTGCGGGGCTCGTTCGCCTCCGCGCCGCCAGACCTTTATCCGCCTGAATAGGTCGCGTACCTGTTCTTCCGTCATTTTCCTCGTCACCGTCTGGTGTACATATCCATCTGAATTCTACACCTCGGCCGCCAGGAAATCCAGTCCGGGGCATTTCCGCCAGTTACGCGAGCAGACAGATAGTGCAATACCGCGTGCAGAACGCGAACAGGCGTGACCGCCACACCAACTACCTGCGACATATCTCGTGGGCTCGAGACGTCACCAGTTCGCCTTAGCCTGCGCACATGCTAGGACGTGAGCTTGCCGAAGCCGAACCCGGTCGTCCCGGCGTTGGAGTCGTCTAGGTGCTTCACCAATCGATTACCGCTCTCCGGCAGAGTCCCAGCTCTATGAGGGACTTTCGTGGGACCGGTGTCGAAGGTGATAGTCATCGTTCTGCACAGCCATTGTCCCTGGAGCTTGACCATTTCGCAGGCAATGGTGCCTGTATCAGTGGTAGTCTCGGGGATCTGTGGATTCTCAGACTGCTCCTTGATCGTAAAGGGCACCACGGCCTGAGCTCCCGTCGCTGATACATTGGAGAACACTATGGTCCCCAACTCCATCGTCAGAATGTAGCCGTTGCCGCCGTCAGACACCGGCTTCCGCCACTGGAGCTGCTTGGCTTCATCTTCCTCAAGCTCCCTTCACAGATCAAGGCGTATCCACATCGCCGAAGTAGAAGCGGCCAAACCCGAATCCTCTCCGGTAGTTGTCCCAGTAGAACGTGATGCTTTCAGAGATCTTCTGTCCGTCTTCGGTCGTCAACTCGATAGTGATCGTATGCTCGCCGTCCTCCAGGCCGGCAGGGAGCAGGTAGTAGACGGTGTTGCCCGCGACTGCTGCTTGTTGCTTCTCACCGCCATCTACGCTGACAGTCACTTCGCTGACTGCACCCATGTCGCCGTCGATCTGGGCAATCCACAGCGAGCCGCTGCTGATATTCAAGGGGTCACTCTCGTCACCGCCGTCAGTGCCTTTGATGATTGTGATCTGGTGCGTCGGGCCCGGCTTCACAACGACACTGATCGTCTTGAGGATTAGGTCCGGAAATGTGGGATTAGCCATCTCGCAGTAGATGGTCTGGCCACCAAGCTCCTCGCCAAAGGTGAACTTGCCACCGCTGGCGGTAGCGGGAGCGACTTCGGTGCCTGCAGCGTTATACCAAGTGAAAACGGTATCAACTCCGCCGACTCTGGCCTCGGCCGACAGGTCAATCTCCTCACCGGGAGCGATGATGCCACCTGAGCCAATTACGATGTCCGCTTGCGGTGCATACACATATTCTCCTCCGGGGACAGGAAGAGACGGAGGCAGGTCAGCGAGGGTGAGCTGATTCTCCTGGCAGTAGAGGTTCTCCAAACTCGTCAGTCCACTCACGTTGAGGCTAGTGAGTTGGTTGGCGTTGCAGTGTAACGTCACCAATGCCGTGCATTCGCTCACATCCAAGCTCTCCAGCTGGTTGCTGAAGCACGACAGCCTCAACAGATCCGCGCAATCGCGCACATCGAGTTCGGTCAGCTGGTTGTTATAGCAGTACAGCTCCAACAAATCGGGACAGTTGTTCACATCCAAGCTGTCCAGTTGGTTGTCGCTGCAGCCCAGGCTCACCAAACTCGAGCAGTTGCTCACATTCAGCTCGCTCAGCTGGTTGTTGCCGCAGCCTAGGGTTTCCAAGTTTGTGCAATCGCTCACATCGAGGCTGGTCAACTGGTTCTGGTGACAGTATAGGTAAGCCAAGCTTGTGCACTCGCTCACATCCAGTTCGCTCAGCTGGTTGTT
>JAAYAB010000220.1 GCA_012719595.1 Bacillota bacterium | reverse complement strand
TGAACTCCCAGTCTTCTTGATACCAACTCTTCATCCAACCACCCCCTTGACTTCATCGTAGCACAGCCGGCAGCCGGCGCGTCAATTCTGTACTGAGCGTCATTGGCGGTGCTGATAGTGGCTCGAGGTAATCGACGGACGTTTTGTGATGTTCTTTGAGTGATGGCCTCAGACTTGGTATAGTCCATCTGTGGCGCGAACACACTCGTCTACAACGTGGGCCTGGCAGTTGCCGCTCACGGATTCTCCCTGAAGAAAGCTTAGTACTAGGCCCGAAGCAACCATCCGCTACCGCCACACGTGACGTCGAGCTTGAGCACGGAGACTCGAGTAGAGGCATGAGAAGGAAACTACATCCATGTAACAGAATGTCTTCAAAAACGAAGACACACAGAGGTATATTCCATGGATATTTCTCTAGACCTTGTAAGTTTGATTCTTGGGGTAGTCTTGGGCATCAACCTTCTTCTGCTGTATCAGAGGTTCTTCAGTCCGGTGTCCAAGCGAGAGCGCACTCTCAATCAACGGATCAGGGAACTGGAGCGCAGACTTAGCGATAAGGACAAACTAATACGGAAGGCAGTGAAGTCCGTAGTTGATGAACATAGATCATCCCAATAGGGCTTGGCTGCAGAAAAGGGTGATCGACTGCCGGACTTCGCAGAAACCGCTTGAGGCGACACATGGCTAAAGGAGGTTTTCTAGATGAAGAAGAGGGTAACGAAAACAGCGGTAGCTGGTGGCGTTGGCTTTCTAGGAGGCCTGTTGCTCGAGCAGGGTCTGGAGTCGTTGACGGGATTGGACTTCGTGGACGGCGTTTTCGCAGTTGGAGGGTCTGTGCTGGCAGCGATGCATGTGAATCGAGACTTGGTAGAGGTAGCTTCAGAAAACATCAAGGCCATGTTTGGAAAGGATCCTTTGGAGATCACAGAGGACGACTGGAAGCAGTATAAGGCGAAGTACCCTAAGTCCGCTGTCTACCTGGAAAAGGCCCTAGGGGTATGAGACGGTGATGGCCTATGTTAGCTTTGCTGCCCGGGTTGCTGGTGAAGCTCGCAACCAGAGGCGCCCGGCGACTAGGGCTCATGCCGCAGTCGACTTACGTGCATGAGATCATGCAGGCCCTAAAGCGCGGCGATCTGGACGAAGCGGTCAGCGTCTACCGGCTATGCGTGAGCCGCAGGCAGGCGTCGAATATCACTGAGGTGGCGCGCGAGCTAATCGAGCAGTTCGTTGACATACGCGTCGACAAGCTGCAGAGTCGCATTGACGAGATCGAAAACATCCTGAGAGCGAGAAAGAGTCTGCATGCGAGGCTGCGACGCTGGTGGGCCAGAGTCCTAGGTTTGTTTGGGCGCAAGCCCCTGCCCGAGGCTCGATGCGAAAGCGAGCTGAGGGCAGAGCTTGCCGAGCATAAGGCAATGATTGAGGGGCTTCTGGATATCAAGACGCACCTGAGGAGCATTGGATGAGACAAAGTGGCTCTGCGGGGAATTGCGCTCTCTGGTGTCGATTACGCGAAGAATTGGATTAGGCTGGTCGGGAGGTGTATAATACTTACAGGGTATGTCCACCAGATAATCAGCAATGGGTGAGTGCGCTCGTGTCAACTGCTAACGTGATCCATCTCACTCGTGAGGCGAAAAAAGCTCTCGATAGATACGATGAGCATCGTCGACGGATAGTAACAGAGAAACTGCTGCTCTTGTCTCGCGATCCCAGACACCCTTCGTTACGCGTTCATCCTCACACAGGCTGTGGCAAGCTCGAGGCGTACATCTCCCTCTCAGATAGGGTCATCTTTGATATGGATGACGGCCGCCTAAACGTGTGGGACATTGGTCCTCACTCGATAGTAGATAGAGCCGATAAGGATGATTACCACTCAGGGCAGTTTATCCAGGTCTCTGTTGCTTCTAGCGGGTCAAGACAGGTGGACAGTCTTGCTGGACAAGCCTTTGACAGCGGCCCTCAGCCTGCAGTACATGGCAGTGCTCATAGCTCGCAACGACCCTCGCAGCGCCTCTTTGAAGGTCTCTCCAACACATCTCTACGCATACTCGGTGTTCCGGCTGAGCTCACCAGAACGGTTCGCAGGTGTTCTTCTATTGAGGAGCTAGAGAAGATCGATGGATTACCTGAGGAGACGGTAAACACGCTCCTTGACTTCGCTACAGCTCCTAACGCTGACCGCATCATCTACGATCAGAGAAGGCTGGTTTACAGCACAACATTTGAGAGCTTAGAAGGGTTTGGACAGGGCCGGATTAGAGAGTTCTGGCTGAACCTAACCCCGGAGCAAAGTCAGTATGTAGACCTAGACCGTACGGGCCTGTTTCTGCTAAAAGGGGCTGCGGGCTCAGGCAAGACTACTATTGGCATATACCGGGCAATAAGGCGAGCTGAGAGGGGTAGACGAGTAGTGCTTCTTGCCTTCAGCAAGTATCTCGCCAAAGCTGCGTCAGTGTTTATCGAGGATCTGATAGGTGACTTGCCTGAGAACCTCGAGGTTCGGACAGTCGTTGCGTGGATGCGGTCAGTCGTCGAAGGCCGTTTAGGTGCTCGCCTCGACGTAGCTGGGTCCGCAGAGGTTGAGAGCTGCATAGAGGCTGCTAGAGATGCGATCTTGAGAACGGAGCGAATAGATCACCAGGCAGCTGACCGCCTATCAGTACGGTTTATTGCGGACGAGATCAAGTATGTGATCAAAGGACTTGGAATCGAATCCGACTCTGAGTATCAAATCACTCGCAGGTACGGCCGTGGAACTGCTCTTCAGTCTTCGACTCGTACTCTCATATGGCGCGTCTATGTGGAATACCAGCGTCTCCTCTGCGAGATGAAGAAGATTGACTGGGAGGACATCCCGCTATTGACGTACAAAGAGCTCGTCCGAAATCCTCTGGATGAGCCATATGACGACGTAATAGTGGATGAATGCCAGGACCTGTCCCCGATGCAGCTCCGGGTCGTACAGCGTCTAGCCATTGGCCGTGACCTTTCCAAAGAAGTCTCTGTATTCATGATGGCTGATGCTTCCCAAGCAATATTCTCCCGCGGTCTGTCATGGAAGCAGGCAGGCATTGACTTGAGAGGACGCGCTGGGATACTTCGCAAGAATTTCCGCAATACTCAGCCGATTTCTGAAGTCGCTGTTGAGGCCGCCAAGAGAAACATCTACTTGCGAAAGGCCGACGAGTACATCGATCCGGAGTTGGCTGACCGTCCCGGGCCGAAACCGGTGATCATCGTGTGCAAAGAGGACTCGCAAGAACCTAAGATTGTGGCTGATCGAATAGTCGAATTGGTGCAACCGGGGAGTCAGTACCGATTCGCCGACATCGCTGTGCTGTGCCCCCGGGTGAAGCTCGCAGAGAGAATGACTCAAGAGCTCCAGCGGATGGAACTGCCTGCTGACTTTCATTACAACCAGGACTTCGACATTCTCGAAGAGACGATTAAGGTGTTGACTCTGCATGCTGCAAAGGGCCTGGAGTTTCCTGTCGTGTTCATAGTCGGACTCCGGTCAGGTGTGATTCCTTGGGGTAACAAGCGGATGACCACCAACGAGCATGAGGAAGTGAGTCTTGAGGAGATGGACTTCGAGCCGGACCAGCAACGCAACCTCTTCTATGTCGGAGTGACTCGCGCATGCGATCTGCTCTACCTAGTAACGACTCGCGGAATGGAGTCGGAGTTCCTTGAGGGACTTGACAGTAGAACCGAAGTCGAGCCGCTGAGTTGACAATCCGGTAAGCAGACATCCTCCTAGCGAATAGACAATCCGGCAGACAGATATCTTTGGAGGCACCCGCTGATGGAAAGCGTCCATGGCCTGGTCAGAAGAGTGATCCGTATTGCCGAGATGCCTGAAGCTAGTTTCCGGGTGCAGTTTGTGCTGAATGGTGAGTCCGTAGAGCTTGCGGCCGCCTATGCTGAAGACCGCCTTGGGATTCTTGTAACCGAGCCTGTCAGTTCATCTCGAGACGATGAGCCTGCTGCCGAGTGGAACCCAAGACAGGGTGTTGTGAGAGACGGTTCCTGGCGGATTGCAGTTGTTGAACCTCTGGCAGGGCAGGTGGTCGATGCACTTGCCTGGATAGCAGCGGAGATGAACCTCGATGTCGATGTCTCGACCCTGGATAGAGCGTTTGACCGAGGGCAGAGACTGTCCCTTGATGACGAACCGGACAATCCTGCGACAAGCTTGCTCGACCAGTTCTGCGGATCAGCAGGCATTTCGTCTAGCGACCAGGACAGAACAAGCGACGGCATACATCGTCTGCTAGAGTGCCTCAACAAAGAGCAGAGGCTCGCCGTTACAGCTTCTCCGGATGCTCACTTGCTCATTTGTGCAGGAGCAGGTACAGGCAAGACTGAGGTCATTGCTTCAAGAGTTCTGTACCTCATGGCGACCTACGAGATACCGTCCGACGCGATTGCGGTACTCACGTTCTCCAAAGGAGCCGTGCAGGCGCTGGCTGATAGGCTGGAGTTCTTGAACGCGCACTACGGAATCGGACTGCCCAGTCTGCCGAAGGTCAGGACACTCCATTCGTTTGGACTCGAGCTTGTTAAGCGCCTTGCGTATACGGGAGACTACTGGCTCAAACCCAGGTTTGGGACGGTCGAACAGGCGCGTGTCGTCAAGGATGATGGCACTGTCATCACAATCGGCTCTATCTGGTTGGATAACTCCAAACAGCTGTTTGAAGGGCTGATGGACGACCTAACTGAGTTCGAGCGCCTTGAATACTACTCGTCAGCCATTGACTGCCTGAGATGCGGCCACCCAGGTTTGGGGGTGGTCTGTCGACCAGACGAGCTTGCAGTTGACGGCCAGATACGGATAGTCAGTGGTATCGGTTTGCCTGTCGACTTGAGGGCCACGGAAGTCAAGGCTGTCTTTGAGCGATATTACCGATTGCTTGAGGAAGTCCAGCAGATCGATTATCCGGCTATGGTGTCAGAGGCCCTCCATGCCCTGCGCTTGCGGCGCGAACTCCTCGAACACACAGCTAAACGGCTCAAGGTTATAATCATCGATGAGTTTCAGGACACGTCTCGGGCACAGGAGCAACTCATCAGGACTATCGCACTTGGATGCGATCAGGGCGCCGGACCATTTCTCAACGTCGTAGGCGACGATGATCAGACTATATTCACGTTCAACGGTTCGGACATATCCAACATACTCGAGTTTGTGGAGCGAAACTCGCAGCTGCGCCAACCGTCAACAACCTCAGTCACGCTGAGGGTCAATTACAGAAACGCTCCCGGCATCCTCGACATATCCGGGAGGCTCATACGACGAAACAAACGCAGGATACCAAAGGAACTCGAGTCCTCGCGTCACCTTAATCCCTCGAAACTTGAGCCAGTTCTCCTGTTGAAATGTGAAGCTATTGAGTTGGCAGCCAAGGCAATATCAGTGCAGCTAGAACACATTCGAAGTGCACTCGACCTAAGATACAGCGATTGCGCGATCCTATACAGGAAGAACTCGCAAGCCTTTCCACAGGCGGACATCGCTATCCGAGTGCTTGGGAAGGCGGGGATCCCCGTTAAGTACGAGGTTGAAGTGGTGAGACGGTGGACACCTCGTCTTGAGAGCCTTTACAGGCTTTGTGTTGAGCACCGCTCTGAACAGCTCCGGGTGCTGCAGGTCATTGTCGAAGATGCGCTAGATGCGAGTTCCGGACGCAACGAGGAGAGAGAGCGGTGGCGAAGTCTGCGATTTCTCCTTCAGGATTACGAGCGAGAGGGCTTCACGACTGTGTCTCAGGTGTTGGAGGCGTTGGAGGCCGTCAGGAGTTCTGATCCTCCTGAGTCAGACGACGAAGGTGTGCGCGTCCTAAGCGTGCACAAGGCCAAAGGGCAGGAGTTCAGATGCGTGTTTGTGCTGTTCCTTGCCGAGAAACAGTTTCCAGACTCACGCGCTGAGGGGCTCGGCATAGAGGAGGAGCGAAGAGTCCTCTATGTTGCTTTGACTCGAGGGCAAGATCATGTCTGCGTCTGCGGTACATTGTCACTGGGTGAACCGGACTTCTTCGCTGAGCTGATTGATATGCGTGTCCCTGTTAGAGATTGCTTCGATGTGATTCGCAGCCATCGGCATCTGACTAAGGCGAGTCCTTCCGGGAAGTCTGTCGGCAGTCAGGTCGGGTCCGGTCGCCGAGACGACGTGAAAGCCGGTGCGGCAGCGGTGAGTGAGGACAGGCAGCCTAGGCGCCTGCTCTCATGGACGGCGAGCGATCTATCGCAAACCTCCGACTCGGACCAAGATGTCAGCGCGGCGGCTGATCCTAACTTCGAGATCAAGGGCGACGCGGAGACTGTCTCCCTGGGGCTTGAGGGTTCTCAGGAAGTGGTAGAGCTAGAGGGATCAGCGAAGCGATTACTCGAGACATTGAAGAAGAAACGGGACCAGATCCGAAAGGCCGGGGGTAGCGGTTGACCTGAGCCTGCGAGTCATAGCGCCCGAGTACTTGGGCTGCAGGATGTGTAGGCAACAGTCAGAGAGATGCTGTTGGAGGTGTAATCGGCTTGGCCAAATCCAACACGATCACGCTCACGGAGAAGCAGAAAGAATGTGTGGAGTACACCCCAGACCAACACCTTCTGGTTCGAGGCATAGCAGGGAGCGGCAAGTCCACCGTGCTCATTGAAAGAGCTAGACGCCTGATGAGACTGAGAACGTTAGGCAGCAGCACTCACAGCGTCTTGGTCTTGACGTACAACAAGGCTCTTGCCAATTACATGGCTCAGCTAGGGCAAAAGACCGGAACAGACCCTATACCCGTAAAGACTTTTCATAGCATGGCTTGGAGCATCTTGGCGTCGATGAACCTCTGCCCGAATGACGTGGTTAGCGGCCGGGAGCGATTGCGGGTGATCGAGCAGGCAGTCAAAGATGTCAGTCGGAAGCATCCCGGCCATAGGCTGTTCGCACAGCCTCTGGAATTCTGGGATGAGGAAATAACATGGATGAAAGGTCGCAGCATACTTGATTTTGATACCTACTCCAGAGCGGAGCGCACAGGTAGAGGTACCTCAGTCCGGGTAACTACTGAGGACAGGCGCGTCATCTTTGACGTGTTTGAGCGCTACCAACGGGCTCTCAAGCGGGAAGGATGGATGGATCACGACGACTTCGCGAACGTCTTGATGGAGCACATCGATGAAATCCCGGAGGACCAGCGCATTGATCACCTGTTGATCGATGAAGCACAAGATCTTCACGAGTCTCAGCTATGCGTCTGTGCCGGCATCTGTAACGTGGCGTTGACCATAGCTGCAGACAAAGCCCAGAACATATACAGAACCGGGTTTACGTGGCGAAGTGTTGGGATTGATATACGGGGCCGAAGCAAGGTGCTGGACAATACTCACCGATCGACGAGAGAGATAGTCCGGTTAGCGATGAGCCTTCAGAGACACGATCCAATAGCCTCGAGTAAAGACGAGGAGTTCATTCCCACGGCACTGCCAGCGAGGGCAGGTCCTCTTCCCGTTCTCTTTTCGCCCGCGACTGCGGACGACGAGCTTGACCTGATCGCCACGCTGCTTCGCGAGTTGCGCAGAATGGCCCCGGCTAGCTCCATCGGCGTGATAGCTCGTTCGCATCAGCGGATCCGTGAAATCGAGCTATGCTTGCGAAGGAGCAACATCGAGTCAGAAACTGTGCTCAAAGACCAAGGTGATGTATTGAGTCCGGGAGTGAAACTCACGACATTTCACTCAGCCAAGGGATTGGAGTTCGATCATGTGATAGTGACTGGATTGTCCGAAGGTATCCTCCCTGAAAACGAACCACTCGACAGTGCGGAGGAGGACCTGAAAGAATGGCTGGCAGTCGAGAGGCGCCTGCTGTACGTCGCAACAACTAGGGCAAAGACCTCTTTGATCCTCATAGCGCCCCGTCCACGGTCGCGGTTTGTCGATGAGTTGGATTCGTCGCTGTACGAGGATGGAGGATTGTGCGCCGTCCAGCGGGCATGAGTCTCGAGGGGGGGTCTGCGGTGTCAACTCACGAAGTCATTCTCGACAACGCACAGCGTCGGATAGCTGAGCATATTCACGGAGGTCTTCTGGTCATGGCGCCTGTGGGCACTGGCAAGACGCTTGTCCTTGCGGAGCGCATTGCCAATGCGATAGCCCACGGGATCGAGCCGAAGCGCATACTGGGCCTCACCTTCACCAATAGGGCCTGCAATGAGATGCGCGAGAGGGTGAGCAGGCGATACCGCGAGTTTGCGGGGTTGGTTCGAATCCAGACGTTTCACGGGCTGTGTGCTTCGATGCTCCGCACAGAGGCTAGGTACATAGGATTGCCCTGCGATTTCGTCATTTATGACGAGGACGATTGCCTCCAGATAATCAAGGAGCTTGTTGACCGTGCGGGCCATCTGCCTCCAAGCCTGTCGGATGAGTTCCGGACGCTTGAGCAACTATACAGTGAATTGGCTGGGCTCATTCAGAGCGTTAAGGTTGACGCACCGCTTGAGCTTGTCGAGGACGCATGGTCGTTGGAGGAGTTGTTCCGCAAACAGTGCCCCGATCACGCGTCGTGGGCTCTGCAATACCAGGAGGTCCTGGCCGATAGACATGCGCTTGACTTCGCAGACCTGATACTGATGGTTCGGGCCATGCTGAAGAACTACCCTGATGTGCGAGAACGCTGGATGAACAGGTTTGACTTGATTCAGGTAGATGAGGTTCAGGACACCCACTTGTCAGAGTACGAAATCGTTAGATGCCTCGCATTACGAAATAAGAACCTCGCCTTTGTCGGAGACACCAATCAAACCATATATGAGTGGCGCGGCTCTCAGCCGTGGGAATTGCTGGAGGCCTTCGAAAGAGACTTCAGCCCTGTTACAAGGATGTCTCTCAAAGTCAACTATCGAGCGACGGAGGTCCTGGTGCGAGCAGCGAATTCTGTTGCACGCCATTTGACGAGTCCCGTCAGGGAGGTGTACGACTCGTTCATGAGTCGGTCGCAGTTGGCTGCTTCAAACAGTCTCGGCACTTCTCGGGACGAGAAAGGAGATCGCACCGGAGGCTGTCGGGCGTGGGCTAGTGCAGAGAAAGGTGAGAAGGTCTGCATTCGGCGCTTCGCGGATGGAGGCAGTGAGGCTCGATGGGTAAGCAGCGAGATCAAGCGGATCGTCGAGATGCACTCAGTTCCCTATAACAGGATCGGAGTGCTGACCAGAACAAACGGGCGGAGCGCAGATGCCTCGAAAGTATTCGGTCGCGAAGGCCTTCCTCATGTAACAGTTGAACAGTTCAGATTCTTCGAGCGCATGGAGATAAAGGATGCGTTGGCTTGCCTTAAGATCCTCGTCAATCCTCGGGACAAGGCCAGTGTCAGCAGAGTGTTGCTGAAGCTCGCATGGCGTGTCGGCGAATCGACTATTGCTGAGATCAACAGGCGAGGTGACGCGATCGGTCTTGCGCTGTCGGACTTCATGACCACCTCTAGCTACATGCACGGAGATCCCTTCTACAGATTACTTGAGGCGTGGGACACGGAAGGGATCGTCATTCTGGATGTAGAGACGACAGACATCTATGCGGATGTCGTCGACGTGGTGGAGATCGCTGCAGCACGAGTGGTCAGAGGCGAAGTGGTCGACACCTACAGAGCAATGCTTCGCAATACGGTGCCGGTAGGGCCAAGTGAAAGCATCCATCACTACAGTGATGAGTTCCTTAGAGAGAACGGTAGAGATCCCGCAGACGTCTTTGAGGAGTTCTCCCGTTTCGTTGGCGAATCGGTAATTGCAGGGCATAATGCTCACGCGTTCGACGTGCCGGTGATCGAATCGCACATGTGTCGACTAGGCTTGCCTCGACCCGATTGGGTGTGCTACGACACCCTTGACGTGGCTCAGCGATTTGTGAAGTCACCCGGATACAGCCTCGAGACTCTTGCGGATACGCTCGGGTTGAGTCACAAACCAACTCACCAGGCATCGGACGATGTCAGCTGTACTTGCGATCTTCTGGGTGAGCTGATACCGCAGGTAAGGAAACACACCTCTGACAGGCAAGAGCTGGTGTTGAAATACGGAGGCAATTTGAAGCCGTTTGCTTCCCTGGTTGACGGCTGGCGGACTAGGGCGAAGACCGAACGACCGCCGGATCTGCTTGAAGAGATTCTAGAGACATCGGGATTGAAACGGGTGTATGCCAAGGAAGACGACAGGCTGCACAATCTCGACACCCTGTGCCGCTACTTCCGTGACAAGGATCGACCTGATATGGAGCCATGGGATGCGCTTCACCACTTGATCAAGCTATGTGCGATCTCAAAAAACGTGGATCTCCTCTCTGAAGAAGACAACCAAGTGCCTGTGATCACGGTTCACCAGGCCAAAGGACTTGAGTTTGACTATGTGTTCATCGTTGGTGCCACCGATACGGAGTTTCCCTCCTATCGCTCGGTCAGAGAGGGCAGAGAGGTCGAGGAGGCTCGGATTTTCTACGTGGCCGTGACACGAGCTCGTAGACAGCTATTCATTACTTACCCGACCTCGGACGGGAAGTACTCAAGGAGGCCGAGTCGGTTCTTGGGGTTCTTCGAGCCGGAGTGCGTTTCGTATCGCTAGTGGCGCCGGCGCGTTTGATGACCTTGACACTTGTCACTGGGACTTCGCTTCATGCATATCTGGAGGAAGAACTATGGCGATGCCTGACTATGAGACTATCGCGTATCGGAAACGTGAAATTCCCTGGCTTCGAGTGGTTCGATTCCACAAGGAAGTAATCAAGCGGGATGAGGAGAGCTTCTTCGCACTCACCGGCAGAGACGATCAGTCTGAACGCTGGACAAGTCTTGTGGGATTTGAACCAGATGGCTTTGCCGGTCCCTGGGTGTTAGATGTCGCCAGCATACGTAGCAGACAGTTTCGATTGGCCGTAGAGCAGAGGCAACACCAAGAGTTATACCTCGGAGGTCCGTGTGTACATACGGGACACGGGTCTCAAGGTGCAGATAGGAGAGCCCGATGGCGACCCCTGTTATATCGCGAGATCGAGCTTCGTGAAGCCGATGGTGCCTACGAGATTGTGCCCAGGGAGGGGAATTGGGGCTTCACTCCACTGATGTACCGGCTTCTCCACTACTTAGAGGTCTTCGCAGACGATTACCTGGACGATCTTGTCGGGCGTGTGGTTGAGCGAGCCACCGAGTACAGCAGGATCAATATGGAGCCCTTGAGGGACGCAGTGTTCAGGGCATTATACTCGGAAGTACCCGAGATTGAGGCAGCATTGAGCGAAGGAGATGATCCGGTCACGTCTAGGGTCAGGCCCACTCCTTGGGTGCTCTTCGCTCCCGCTACTAGGTTCTCAGCCATCAACAGATACCTGGTGAAAGATTACGACCGTCTTGAGGAGTTGCTGGAGAAGGACGAGAACTGTCTCGGCGGCCTGAGGCTTCTTGAGGGTCAGCCGAATGAACCTGAAACGACTGACGTGGAAGTCTTGCCGGTCGTTCCTCTCAACGAGTCCCAACTGAAAGCAGTCACAAGGATTTTTCAGGAAGCGCCTCTCACCGTAATAAGCGGCCCTCCCGGCACGGGCAAGAGCCAAGTCGTCGTCTCAGCTTTGCTGAATGCATGGGCTCGAGGCAAGACGGTCTTGTTCGCCAGCAATAACAACAAAGCCGTGGATGTAGTGCGAGAACGAATCGAGCGATTTGAGTCGGAGTTTCCGATTGCTGTCCGCGCCGGATCGAGAGAGAAGCGCAATATCCAGGAGGTCCTGCGCCGCACGCTGAACATGGTGGTATCAGCCCGCTCTGGATCTGGTGTCAACCTGCAAGCTCTGGAGAGCCGGCGAAATGATCTGATGCTGCGACAGACTGCGCTCGAGAGGTTACTGGAGTTGGAAACGCCTCAGCGGATCAATGAGGCGTTCTCAACGGCGTTGAGGGCTTACGCACAGTACCGTTCTTATCTATCTGAACTTGCCACCCGCAGAAGTGAGCTCGCCAGTAAGCAGGCTGAGCTCGGATTTGAAGGAGTCCCTCTTGATCGGTTGAGGGTGCTGCTTGCAGAGACGCAGACATGGCTTGACAAGGCGGAGACTTACAAACGCGTCATTAAGGAGGACGAGCAGCACCGGTCTGAAGTACATAGACAGATCGCCAGCCGAGGACGAAAGAGAAACCATGCGGTGGAGAGTGTGGGTCTTTCGTCTGCTGAAACTGAGAACTGGCAGTGGCTGTTGACCGGGCCAAGTCCCTCGCTATTGGTCGACTGGGAGCGACGGATCCGGAGCATGCTTGAGAAACCCGTTGAGCATGCTCTCGAGCCTGTGGAATGGAGTGAGCAGTATAGCCGATGGCGATCTGCCGAAGAAGCCAGTGCCTGGTCCGAAAGTGCGCGTCAGCTAGCCGCAGACGTCCATAAGCTGCTGGGAGAGTTGATGACACAGATCCGGTCCGTTGAGGGGCTCAAGGCCGAAGTAGAAGCTGGAAAAGGGGCAATCCAGCTTCTTGGAATCCCGGACACCATTGACATCTCTGAGGACACACTCCGCCAATGGGCCGCCGCCTTCGCGCAGTACGTGTCGCTGCCGCGGCAGCCGCTTGATAGACTGCCCTGGTCTCAGCGCTCGCGTCTGCAGCGCCGACTCCACGGGCTCGAACGCGAGCTGACCTCTGTTCTGCCTTTGCGCGTATGGACCCAGATCGGAGTCTTGGACGAATCCGGACGCACACGCCTATCGCAGGTCGTTGAGGTGCTGACTCAGTGGGTCGAACTGCGCAACCGATGGGAATCGGCAAAATCGTCACTGAGTGAGATAGAGAAGGCATTCGGTGCCCTCAGAGCAAGAGCTGCTGTTCTCATGCTCAGTGATACTCCTCAGGGGGTGGAGTCTGGGCCATGGCAGCAGCTAGCTGCCAAGTGTCTCGAGGAGGCCGCGGTTGCAGACAAGGCCTCGGAGGCATGGAAGAGACGGGTTGACGCAGAACTGGTCGCGGCGGAGCTCAGGTCCATCGGCAAAGACTTCATTAGCTTGGCTTCAGGGGTTCCCATTAGAGAGGCATGGCAACGCGGTGTTGGGGCAGTGTTCGTTGACGCGGTCCGCGACCTCGTTGATCATCCTGATTGCGATACTGTTGCGAGGATGCGCAGCGCCCTATACAGCGGAGCCTTGGCCAAGCTGATTGAGTGTTGGCAGACAGCTCTGGCTCAACAGGAAGAGATTGCCCAGCTAGAGACAAAACTCTCGAGCATCCCGCGGGCTTCGGATCGGATCGCTGAGTGGTGGGATGAGCGCCCGGAAGACGCGCTCGTACTGAAGGTGAGAACCGAGGACTGGCCGGATCTCGGCGATGCACTTGCCAGAGTTGCGGACGTTCGCAGCCTCTGTGGCGAGTGGGATGAATTCCATAGCTCGTATGAGCCTATGATGAACCAGAAGTCACGTGAGGAACTGCAGTGGGCCGTTGACAAGCTCCAGCAAGCAGCGAGCGTGCTGCCTCAGGGACCTTACAGGTCTGGGGTGGATGAGTTGTGCTTGGCCATCCAAACAGATCCCGAGTGTGAATGGCCCCTTGAGAAGCTCAATGAGGTCTTCAGTGAGTACAGTCCTGAGCGCATTCGGGCCAGAATCGAAGGGATTCAGGCTGATTTGGAGAGATTGTCGTTCGAGTACGCCAAGGCCCGCTGGCTAGAGAGACTGTGCGCTGATGACGACACGGTTCGAGCAGTGAGTAGTCTTGAGCGGGCGCTGCTCCAGACGCGTGGTGAGATCACCAAACCTCATTACGCAACCTTTCGAACCGCACTGCGTGCAGTTCCCATCTGGATCACTACTGCACAGTCAGCACAGTCCATTCCCCTGGAGCCGCATCTTTTTGACATCGTGATAATCGATGAAGCGTCTCAGTGCACACTGACCAACCTCTTGCCGCTGATGTTCCGTGGACGAACACTGGCTGTCATCGGCGACAAGGAGCAGTTGCCGGCGATACCTACAGTTCGGTTGTCCGAAGAACTGGTCCTTGCGAGGAAGTTCGGTGTAGAGGAGTATCTCTCGACAATCGGTCATGCAGATAACGACGTCTACAGTGCTGCTTGTGAATCTCTGCTAAGAGGGCGGACGGATGTGTTGATGCTAGTAGAACACTATCGCAGCAATCCGCAGATCATCGGGTTCTCCAACCGGCACATCTACGGCAGCAAGCTAGAGCTGAAGAAAGACCCCGGCCTCAGCAGGCGGCTGCCGATAGCCAGCGGTGTCCATTCGGTTTGGGTACGAGGCAGAGCTGAGGAGGGGCCTGATGGACGCAGCTGGATGAACACGCCTGAGGCAGACGCGGTAATTGGCCTGATTAAGGAACTTCGAGAGGGCGACTCGAGGTCGCTCAGTCTGGGTGTCGTGACACCCTTCTCCGCGCAGAAGCACTACCTGAGAGACCGGCTAGACAGCATAGGACTCGCCTCCGAAGTACTGGTGGACACCGCTCATGGGTTTCAGGGCGACGAGCGAGACGTCATTATATTCAGCCCAGTGGTTTCTAGCGGCATGACGATCGGTTCCTGTAGATGGGTCGAGACTCCGCACAACCTGATCAACGTAGCCATCACCCGAGCACGTGAAGCCCTGTTTGTTGTAGCTGATTCCGATGCCTGCCTGCAGCAGGAAGGGATTTTGAAAAAACTGGCCCTTTACTGCAAAGATATCCAGCTGCTTCGCGAGACGAGCGCAGCTGAACTCGAACTCTTCACATGGATGGTCATGAGAGGGTGGGACCCGGGTATTCACAAGCGTATCGGCGACATCGAGGTGGACTTCCTGCTGAAGGGAGTGCACGGGAGTCGCATCGTAGTGGAGGTCGATGGTGACCAGCACCTGAGCACTCCTGAGCAGGATAGAGCCCGTGATGCGTACCTCCAGGCGCATGGCTACACAGTGTTGCGAGTGCGAGCACGAGAGGTATTGGAAACGCCACATGATGTGATTCACAGAATCGAAGAGCACCTTGACAAGGCATCTAGTGACCCTTCGTTAGAGGGTATGACGTAAGTGCGTGCTCGGAGTGCTGTTGACATGGCCAATCTGCTCATACCTGTCCATGGGCACCAGGCAATGTTTCAGCGCTTGAGCTGCGGGAACTCCACTACCCTGCTCACGCGTTCTCACTGTGGGTACACTTTTGAGAAGGTGGACGGTATCTATCAGCTCACACAGGATCCAGGTATCAACCTGGATGACAACAAGGGAGCCAAGTATGTCGGCTATGATCGCGTTGGGTCCTACTACGGCGGGCGCGATTGGCTCGAGTGCGATGCAGCCAGCACGGCGATTGGCGGCAAAGTGGCCGAGCTGGCGGACAAAGGGTTGGTGCTTGACCTTGGCTGCGGTGGATCGGTTAGCGGTGTTCGTTGCCCTACACGGGTGTACTGCCATCGCCGGGGACATATCGAATGTAATGCTCAAGCTCTTGCTTGAGAAAGCTCCGTATGTCAAGCTAACCGAGTCCCAGCTGATTCCATGCCGAATGAACGCTCTATCAGTTCCCCTCGCCGATGATTTCGTCGATGGAGCGGTGGCGAACGCCATTCTGCATCTCATATCAGAACCGACCATAGTGATTCGTGAGCTCTGGCGCGTCTAGAAGCCCGGTGGCAAGCTTTTCATTGTGGGGAACTCGTCCGGCCTGCCAGAATCGGTCGCAGAGGAACTGAAAAGAACTCAACCGCGTGTATGAGATGAGGGTCAACGAGTTCCATAGGCGATATTGGGAAGTCCTCAAGGAGGCCGGAGTCCGCGCTACCCGCTATAGCCGGGAGTCCGACCAGTACTCAGGATGCGAATCGATCTTCGGCCATCATACAGAGGTGAGGATCGACCTCTACGAACGAACGACAGGCAGAATGGCCGACTGCCTCTTGTACCGCATGCGAGGCAAGGGGTTCTCGGATCAGCAAGGTGTGCCCGACAACCTCCATGAGAAGGAAGCGAGTGAGATAGCTCCGCTCCTCATCTCTGTCGATACGGCTGTGGTGTCGATACTGCTCCTCGGCGCCTCACATCATCTTGAGAAGCAGGAAGGCACCATAGGGACAACGATGGTATTGCCGGTACCCCTGGGGCAGATACTGGCTGCCAAGACCGTTGCCTCTATGGTGCTCGCAGTCGAATCGGCAGTCGTCACGTCAGCTGCCCTGTTCTTCATCCATGGGATCACCCTCAACTACGCTCTGCTTCTGCTGTTTGTTGCCATAGCGGGCGCGGCTCATGCGGCGATCGGATTTACACTGTCGCTCAGAAGCAGGGATTTCACCTCAATGCTCGGTCTGCTGATGGTCTACATGCTCCTGTTTACTATGCCTTCGATCCTGTTCATTCTCGGCGCGATCGATGCGAAGTATGAGTGGCTGCTCATGATCTCACCGTCTCATTCTGCGAGCAACTTGATCACCTCTGCGGTGAGCGGCAAATTCAGGACGGCTATTACGATCGCAGGGTGCCTGTATCTCACGATTCTGACCGCAGCTCTTTTCAGATTCGCAGTCTATCCCCAGTTTAGAGACAACGCAGCGAGGGAGTGATCTGGTATGAGCAAATACCTGTCACTGTTGAAATATGAGGCAAGAACCATCGTTCGAGATCCGATAAACCTCTATATGTGCTTGTTCCCGATCATCGTTCTGATTCTCTCATCCTTTGTGTTTCCGATGATATTCGAGTCATTCGACCCGATGCAGGAAGCCATGCTTAAGGCGGTAATGCTTCTGCTGCTCGTCGTCATACTTGCCTTCGGGTCATACTTCCTTGCTGCCATGGCCACCTTTCTGCTCCTGGAGCAGAAGGATGAACACACTTTGAACACCATTGCTGTCACGCCTATCGGGGCTTCCGGCTATCTGAAGCTCAAGATGGCCTATATATACCTGATGTCGGTTATCGGAAACATCGCGATACTCCTGGGGACGAAGCTGATTGCCGGTGATAGGTACACGGTGTTGGGCATGCTCGCATTGGTTCCTGCCCTGATGATCCTGGAGGCGTTCCAGGGAGGTCTGCAATATGTGCTGGGCATATTCCCGAACTTCTGGGCGATCAAGGGTATACTCGTCAGTTCTATGCCTGTAGCGCACGGGGCTAATCTGAGCTATCCCATGTACCTTCTTGTCGGTGGTGTGTATGATGTGGTTTTGTCAGTTGCAGCCTACAGGTTTTTCTCAAGAGGGCGCAGTACTAGGCGGGAAGGTGCGCCGCCAGATGGGCAAGTGTCAGCGCCGACTTGCTCTTGACTCTCCACTGCTTTGCAGAACAACAGAGGCGCCGGCCTCCTTTTTCAGGGATGTCCGGCGCCTCAAGCGAGTTAGTAATGGTTTTCAGAACGTTTTTCGGCTAGTCATAGGCTTTGACAACGATCGTATCGGTTACCACCTACGCGATAGCCGTCTAGTTGAGTTTTTCTTCTGCGAATGGAATCAGGGTCACAGAAGAAAGGCCGTATGATTGGTAGGTGCAGCGGTAGCCGTTGAAGCCTACGAGCTTATCCACGCCGTCATAGGTGTTGCGGCCTTCAGACAGCCGACCCATCGCCAGCATGCGGTTCGCCAAGGTTGAGGTCACGGTGATCTTCAGGGTGTTCTTACCGTCCTTGAGCAGGGCGGAAATGTCTATCACCGGGTTGATCGCGTCAACCGGGTCAGTCTTCTTACCGTTCACTTCGACGACTGCACTCTGGATGAACGTGCCGAGGTCCAGGTAGGCGCCGCTGGCCTTGGAAGCATCCCAGTCAAAGACCGTGGTGTAGTAGCCGACACCGGAAACGTCCTTTCCAATCTCTGGGATGTTATCCCAGGTGGTCAACCGGTCAAGCTTGGTGTTGATGATGTTCTTGCTGGAGACTGGGCGGACTTCCTCAGTCGTGAGTACCACCGCCTTGTAGGTGTCGGTCTCAGCGTCGTAGATGGTGGTGTTGCGAGTCTCGGAACGTCTTTCCAGTCCCCCTTCGGTCCAGTCCTCAACCGACAGATCCCAGCCGGTAAGCTCGATCGCCTTCGGGACACTCAGAGAGGTCACATAAGTGGTGCCGTCGCTCATCGTCGTTTTGTAGGTGCCGCTCTCGGTCGCGCGGACTATAAGGGTGCCGTTGTCGTTGAACACTTCGGTTCCCGCCGCGACTACATGCAGCTCCTCCTTCGCAGCCGGCTCAAAGGCGAACAGAGCAGCGTCATTGTACTCGAGGGTGACGTTGAAAATGGTTCTGCCGTTCTCATAGCGGTAGACAGCAACCTTTTCTACTTCGCCGGTCCAGGGATCGATGGAGTACGGGATGTACAGGCCGTCCACAGCCACGTCAGAGCTTGCCAGGGTGCCGTGCGATTCGGGGTTGGTGGTTTTGTACTGCAAGAATTTGTGTTCGTCGTCGCAGTAGTTGTAGACGTAGAGATAGAGGTTGCCGTCAGCATCCTCGCGCACCTGGGTTAGAAGCTGTTCGTTCGAACCCACCAGTTCCGCTCTCGGTCTGACGTTCATCTCTAGCAGCACGTCATAGGCATCCGCCTCGGTGGCGACAACCGCCACATTCTTTAGGGTCTTGAGCTCGTCGATAACCACTTTGAGGTCTTCGTCGGATTCGTTGAAGTAGGGGGTGATGGTCGCCGCATCGTCCACAAGAACCACCTTGAGACCCTGTTTTGCCAGCTCAAGCAGTCTCTTGGCGGCGTCCACAGGCATCCTCTTCTGATGGAGCAGGATCGCCTGATAGCCGACGGTGTCACCTAGGGTACCGGTCTCGGCGTCGTAGTCCATCAGGAACAGATAATCCGGCGAGAAGTAGTCGTAAGTATAACCGGCATTCTGCAGGGACGTGTCTGTCCAGTATATGCCCTGATGGTTGCCGATCCAGTTGGCGTAATTGGTTGGCCATTCGGTGTTTTCACCGTAGTTGAGGTGCAAAATCCCGAGGTCGGTGCGGGAGACACCTTCGCGAAGCAGCTGCTGAACACGGCCGAAGTACCTGTTCATCTCCGAATAATTCATGGAGTTCGGCTCCCGGGAATCGAGACGGGTGGACAGGTTGAAGCCCATGCCTTCATAGCCCGGCCAGTTGGTGTTGCTTTCCGGGCCCCAGGAAGAAGAGTGTCCGTGCCAGATGATCCGGTTGACACCAGCCGCGAACTGGAGATTCGCGATCTTGATGTAATCCTGTTCGGTCAGCGAGTAGTTCATGCCGCTGACACAGGCAGTCTCCGAAGAATACATGGTGTTCAGGATGTGGGCAGCACCACTCCAAAGGCGGTAAGTATCCGTCTGGTCCTTCATGTTGAGAGTTTCTGTCTCGACGTAGTCCATTGCCATACCCATCTCAGAGGCTTCCATGTATGTACCGTAGGGCATCTGGGAGCGCAGGGTCATGCTATACTGCTCCTTGGCCCATTCTCTCAGCGGGTTCATCATCTTTTCCTTGATCAGCTGAGTGTGCACGTCGTAGAAGTCGTTTAGTATCCTCCAGGTGTTGAGCTCGTCAACGCTCACTCCGTCTTCCGCGCTGAGGACGATTCTGCCCGTGCGGATGCCGTCTACGCCGTCGGGATGACCTGCGCCAGTAAAGCCCTCACCTACGCCGATGCCGTAAAACAGAGGCAGGTAGGCCACGATATCGTAACCCTTCCTATCAATGAACTCCTGTCTCATGTCCTTGCCCCAGTATAGGCTGCGCTGTCCCTGGCTAGTCGAGATCTCCAGTGAATCCATGAAGAACTGGATGTCCGCGGACCGAACGACTCTGACGAAGTCTTCATCGGCGAGGTAGTAGGAGGACAAGAACTCCTTCAGCGCCTCTACGCCCGCCTCATTGTAATAGTTGATGGCATAGGAGTCCTTCTGCGCCGGTTCCCGGGACTGGAAGGTTCCCTGCTGCCACATGGAATAGATCGCATAGTCGCCATTGTTCGGGGCCGTCCAATCGAGGGTCCAGGTCTGATCATCCACCTGCACCACCTTGTCCGTCAGATCAATGGGTCCCACTGTGATGTCCAGCACAGTCTGATTGCCGTTGCCGGTGGAGCCAACGCGATATGCGTAGGTGCCCACAAAGGTCTTCTTAACATCCTCGGTTGCAAATCCTCTCTGAACCGGGGGCAGTGCAAGAGTGCCGTTGAACCTCTGACCGGCCGCTACATTAGTTATGGAAATACCGACTTCCTGGCCGGCAGCTTCAGAGTTCGGGTCGAGACCCGGGATGTTGGCATGAGGCCAGTGGGTGCCGCTCGTGATCCCCACTCGCATCCCCAATTTGGCCGCTTCCTCTATCGCCACCTTCACGTCGTGTGCCCATCATTCGGAGCCGTATCCGTAGACGTCAGCATCAACGCCGGTCTCATTCAGCGGATACGTCACTCTCTGGGCATCGATCAGCCCGGCCTTCTCCCTGTTCGTCAGCTCTCGAGGATCGATGCCCTGTTCTTTTGTGCTATTTCGACCGCCTTGTTGAGTATGTCCAGCTCCTTCTTCAGCTTGTATAGATTGGACCTGCTGGTACCAAGCTGCTCGGCAACAGAGTTGGCGGCACCTTCTCTGGCGCACAATCCAACCACTGCGCTCTTCTTCTGCTCGTCAGAGAAATGCCCCCGAACTGCGCCTCATGTTGATCTTTCGTCTAGCGAGAGCCAGTTGGTCAATCCACTTCACTGGCGTCTCCTTTGATGGGTACCCCATGGTTCTCACCGCTCGGCTAATGTTACGCCGATGATCTAGGTAGTAATCCACAGCATCCTGCATTTGCTCAGGGGTATGCCGGGGTGCCCTCCTATATCCCCTTCTGTATCTCCTGTGCAGTTCGCCCGTTGCCTCGTACTCCCTATACCATCGTACCAGCGTCTTTCGACCTGGGTACCCTAGCTCTCGAATAGCATCAGCAGCGCTGAAGTCATATTTGATGTAAAGCATCACTGCCTTCATCCGATCTTCATATGAATGCACGGGCTACCTCCTGATCCTCAAGTCCAGGATTTCGTCCGCATCTCCTGTTCGCCGAGAATGAATTGACCCGCCCCCCGTGGAAGACACCAATCGCAAATCCGAGCGAGGAAGCGAGGTGTCGCCACAATGTTGGGAGGCGGGAAAGTGAAGCAACTATACACCATGTCGGGAGAGAAACGTTCGATCCGCGGGATAGCTCGGACACTGGGGATTTCACGTAACACCGTGAGGAAGTATCTGAGATCGCCGGAGTTGCCTAAGCCGGCTCCTCGTCAGCCACGCGGGTCGAAGCTAGATCCCTAC